>CAJQLD010000010.1 GCA_905479095.1 uncultured Flavobacteriaceae bacterium | reverse complement strand
CCAACCGATTCTTTTCCGTCAATAATTCGATGGTCATAGGATAAGGCAACGTACATAATCGGACGAATGACGACTTCACCATTAAGGGCGACTGGACGTTCCACGATATTATGCATTCCAAGAATTGCACTTTGAGGTGGATTGATGATCGGCGTTGAAAGCATGCTTCCAAAAACACCACCATTCGTAATTGTAAAGGTTCCTCCCGTCATTTCATCCACGGTGATTTGTCCATCACGGGCAAGAATTGCCAAGCGCTTCACTTCCGATTCTACGCCTCTAAACGTTAAGTCCTCCGCGTTTCTAATCACGGGAACCATTAAACCTTTTGGTCCTGAAACGGCGATACTGATATCACAGAAATCATAGGAAATCATTTCTTTTCCATCGATCATAGAATTGACCGAAGGAAATAATTTTAATGCACGCACTACGGCGAGCGTAAAGAAGCTCATAAATCCGAGTCCAACACCGTGCTTTTCTTTAAAGGTCTCTTTGTATTGTTTTCTCAATTCAAAAATTGGCGACATATCAACTTCATTAAACGTCGTTAACATCGCCGTTTCATTTTTGACAGCCACCAAGCGTTCTGCTACTTTTCGACGTAACATAGATAGTTTAGAACGCGACACACCACGACCTTCTACGTTAGTTGATTGTCCCATCGCTGGAACCGCCTTTACGGCGTCTTCTTTAGTAATGCGTCCATCTTTTCCAGTACCGACAATGGTCGTGGAATCCATCCCTTTTTCAGATAATATTTTTTTAGCCGCAGGACTCGCAGCGCCTGTAGCATAGGTTGTGTTAACTGGTGTTTCAACTTTTGGTGTTACCACCACTTCCGGAGTGGAAGCCGTCGTTGTAGGGGCGTCTCCTCCTTCTGGTTTTGCAGCACTCGTATCTATCAAACACACCACAGCACCAACGTCCACGGCATCGCCGACCTCCGCTTTAAACGTTACGGTTCCACTGGCTTCTGCTGGCAATTCTAAGGTTGCTTTATCGCTATCAACCTCAGCAATAGCTTGATCTTTTTCTACATAATCGCCTTCTTGAACTAACCATTCTGCAATTTCAACTTCTGTGATGGATTCGCCTGGAGAAGGCACTTTCATTTCTAAAATCATTGTGTGTTTATTTTAGTTTTTTACGTTGATTGTCTTTTGTTTTATCAAAAACAAAATCTATTATTTCTTGATGTCTTTTTTTAGATCGTGTGGAGCTTCCTGCGGCGGGCGCACTATAACTTCGTCTAGAGGCGGATCGCCAATTTCTAGCAGCGTCGATATGCATTAAAATGTGGGCATACGCCCCCATATTTCTTGGTTCTTCTTGTGCCCAGACAATATCATCGGCATTTGTGTATTTTGAAATGACGGCTTCAATTTCTTTTTCTGGAAGTGGAAATAATTGTTCGACGCGAACTAAAGCAATATCGGTTCTTCCTAACGTTTCTTGTGCTTCCAATAAATCGTAATAAAATTTACCCGTCACAAAAACTAAGGTTTTAACTTCTGTGGCTTTTGCTGTGGTATCATCAATTAGCATTTGAAAACTTCCGTTTGCAAATTCTTCTACTGAAGACACGACTTTTGGATGACGTAATAAACTCTTTGGCGTGAATACAATCAATGGTTTTCTGAAATCTGCTTTTAATTGACGTCGTAATAAATGAAACATGTTGGCAGGCGTTGTACAATCGGCAATAAACATATTGTCTTTTCCACAAAGTTGAAGGTAACGTTCCATTCGACCCGACGAATGTTCAGCCCCTTGGCCTTCATATCCATGTGGCAATAATAGGACGATTCCATTTGGTGTTTTCCATTTGTCTTCACCACATGAAATGTATTGGTCAATCATAATTTGAGCGCCATTACTGAAATCTCCAAATTGAGCTTCCCAGATTGTAAGCGTGTTTGGACTTGCCATTGCATAGCCGTAATCAAAACCAACTACCCCGTATTCTGACAATAAGGAGTTGTAAATATTAAATTGCCCTTGATTTGGACTTATATTTTTAAGGAGGACCACTTCTTCTTCACTGTCTTCTACTTTAACTACCGCATGACGGTGCGAAAAAGTCCCTCGTTCAACATCCTGACCAGAAATACGGACATTGAAACCTTCTTCTAAAAGGGAGCCATAGGCAAGGTGTTCGGCCATCGACCAATCGAGCTTATTATTGTCAAACATTTGTTGACGTGCTTCTATCAGGCGTGAAATCTTACGTATAAATTTTTTATCTTTAGGAAGCGAAGCTATAATCTTAGTGATTGAAACCAGTTTTTCTTTTGGAAAGGTGGTATCGATCGTAGCTAGCATTTTATTTGCTTTGGCTCTGGGGAAATTTTCCCAAGCCTCTTGCATAAACGGTGTGATAACGGTTTTATCTTCTTGTCTCGACGATTTTAATTCCGTTTCTAAAGAAGCCTTATAATCTTGTTCAAGTTTAGAAACATAGCTTGAATCAATCACTCCTTCATCCATTAGTTTTTGCGCATAAATATCGCGTGGATTGTTATGATTTGCAATCGCTTTATACAGTTTAGGTTGTGTAAAACGAGGTTCATCGCCTTCGTTATGACCATATTTTCGATAGCCCAATAAATCGATAAACACATCGCGCTTAAACTGCATTCTGAAATCGAGTGCAAAAATCATAGAGTGCACTACGGCCTCGGCATCATCGGCATTGACATGCAAGACTGGTGAAAGCGTCACTTTCGCAACATCTGTACAATAGGTTGATGAGCGTGCATCTAAATAGTTAGTCGTAAATCCAATTTGGTTATTGACTACAATATGAATCGTTCCATTGGTTTTATAGCCGTCTAGTTGTGCCATTTGAACAACTTCGTACACGAGGCCTTGCCCTGCAATCGCAGCATCGCCGTGCACCACAATTGGCAACACTTTACTGGCGTCTTCGGGCTTAAATTTATCTTGTTTAGCTCTTGTAATTCCTTCCACAACGGCTCCTACAGTTTCGAGGTGTGATGGGTTTGGTGCGATGCTCAAGTTAATTCGATTGCCATTATCGGTCAATCGGTCACTCGTCCAACCAAGATGGTATTTTACATCGCCATCAAAGACTTCTTCTTCATAATCTTTTCCATCAAATTCACTAAAAATATCACTAGCCGATTTTCCAAAAATATTGGTCAACGTACTCAAACGACCACGATGGGCCATTCCCATGACAAATTCTTTGACACCATAAGCGGCGGCTTTTTCAATGATCACATCAATCGCAGGGATTAAAGATTCATTTCCCTCTAATGAAAATCGTTTTTGCCCTACATATTTTGTGTGCAAAAAGGTCTCAAACGAAACGGCTTCATTTAGTTTTTTGAGGATATGTTTTTTTTCATCAGCCGTAAAATTACGCTGATTATCATTATTGTTGATTTTATTTTGAATCCATTGACGTTCATTCGGTCGACGGATATACATGTATTCTACGCCTATTGCATCGCAATAAATCGCTTCAAGATGTTTTTGAATCTCGCGTAAACTTTGGGGTCCAATGCCTATAGTATCGCCTGCGTTAAAAACAGTATCTAAATCTTTAGAGGACAATCCAAAGTTTTCTAAATCGAGTGAAGGCGAATATTTTCTTCGATCTCTAACAGGGTTTGTTTTGGTAAATAAATGGCCTCGAGTTCGATAATCATCAATTAATTTTACAACTTGAAACTCTTTCTGTACATGCTCTGGAATTTGAGTTTTAACGCCTTCCACAATATCATCAGAAACCTCAAACCCTTCGCTGCCAAAATCATAGCCTTGAAAGAAAGCTTTCCAGCTTGGCTCAACGCTATCTGGGTCTTGTTGGTATTGTTCGTACAGATCCGCAAAATAGGCGGTATGAGCGGCGTTTAAAAAAGAATACTTATCCATGAATTAATAATTCTATTTTTTCTTTAGAAAAATATTGTCAAAAATACGATTTTTCACGAATATGAGATGTGAAAACGAGATAAATATAAAGATATTTTAATGGAATCAAGGTTTATTAAAAAGATCAAGGGGAGTTGTATCCCAATTAATGTTTATAACCGCCTAACTACGGTTCGTTTTAATAACTGACAAAAGTCATCTTTTTAAAGCTTTATTAGAGATATTTTTGATGTAATAATTAACATCTAAAACCCCTTATTTATAAATTAACAACTAGTAATCATGATCGTAAAACAAAAATCAAAAATGAGAATATCATTTGTAGCGTTTACAATGATAACAATGCTTTTTTCGGGCTGTAAAGACGCCGATAAAACTGAAAAACCAAGCACTGCTGACATCCCTGTAAGCAGAGAAATGACCGCTGAATTAACGTCGCCTCCCAATGTACCAAGACCTGTGGGAAGACGAAAGGCTAAAAAGCTTATTGTTAACATGGAAGTTCTTGAAAAAGAAGGAACTATGACCGATGGGACTACTTATAATTATTGGACTTTTGGCGGTTCTGTACCAGGGAGTTTCATTCGGACTAGAGTTGGTGATGAAGTGGAGTTTACACTCTCAAATCACCCAGACAATAAATTACCGCATAACATTGATTTACATGCTGTAACAGGTCCTGGAGGTGGCGCAACATCTTCTTTTGTAGCACCTGGTCATGAAAAAAAATTCAATTTTAAAACCTTAAATCCTGGATTGTATGTTTACCACTGTGCAACGGCTCCCGTTGGAATGCACATTGCAAATGGCATGTACGGTTTAATTTTGGTTGAACCAAAAGGCGGATTGCCCTTGGTTGACAAAGAATACTACATAATGCAAGGGGATTTTTATACTAAAGGAGAAAATGGAGCCCCTGGATTACAATCTTTTGATATGCAAAAAGCCGTTGATGAAGATGCCGATTATGTGGTGTTTAATGGTAGTGTAGATGCTTTAACAGGCGATAATGCCATCACTGCAAATGTTGGCGAAACAGTGCGTTTATATGTTGGAAATGGTGGCCCTAATTTAGTATCCTCATTTCACGTTATAGGGGAAATCTTTGACAAAGTTCGTGTTGAAGGCGGTAGCATGATTAATGAAAATGTTCAAACCACATTAATCCCTGCTGGAGGCGCAGCGATTGTAGAGTTTAGAGTCGACGTTCCAGGAACTTTCATCTTGGTAGACCACTCTATTTTTAGAGCATTCAACAAAGGCGCCCTAGGGATGCTTAAAGTAGAAGGCGAAGAAAATAAAGCAATCTATTCTGGAGTAGTTCAAGAAGGAATTTACCATCCAGAAGGGGGCGGCATCCAACAAATGCCAGAAGGAAAGAAGACTGTTAAAGTTGCCAATTCTAATAAAAGTCTGGCAATGAAAATGGAATCTGGAAAGCAAATTTATACGCAAACGTGTTTTGCTTGTCACCAGGCCGAAGGTCAAGGAATCCCAAATGCATTTCCGCCATTGGCAAAATCAGATTACTTAAATGCTGATGTCAATCGTGCAATTAAAATTATTCTTAAAGGAAAGTCGGGGGAAATTACTGTGAACGGTAAAAAATATAATAGCGTTATGACTAGACAAACGATTAGTAATGATGAAATTGCTGATGTACTAACCTATGTCTACAACTCATGGGGCAACAACAAAACAAATGTAACAAAGGCTCAAGTTGATGCCGTAAAAAGCGGACATTAAACTAATGAACTCTCAATGAAACCTATTAATAGATTGATAATTTGCATTACACTACTCTTTAGCCTGACTGCAAATTGTCAATCTAAAATGGTGCTGATAAAAGGAGGAACTTACACACCTCTTTATGGTCGAGATTCGTTAAAAGTGAACGTCTCAGATTTTAAGATAGATGTGTATCCTGTGACTAATAAGCTGTTTTTAGAGTTTGTAAAAAAGAATCCTAAATGGAAACGATCAAACATAAAAAAGCTCTTTGCAGATGAAAATTATCTAATTAACTGGAAATCAGATCTGGAGTTGGGAGATATGCAATCCTTAAATGCGCCAATCACTAATATTTCATGGTTTGTCGCAAAAGACTATTGCGATTTTCAAGGAAAAAGATTGCCAACAATAGATGAATGGGAATATGTAGCGATGGCAAATAAAAACCTTCCAGATGCACGACAACTAAAAACTTATAATGAACAAATTTTAAGTTGGTATGAAAAACCAAAAACTTTTAAAAATGACATTGGGTCAACCTTTAAAAATTATTGGAATGTATATGATTTACATGGACTGGTATGGGAATGGACTTTAGATTTTAATTCGGTTCTAATTTCAGGAGAATCTAGAAAAGATGTTGATAATGACTCCAGCCTTTTTTGCGGAAGCGCCGCTATTGGCGCCACAGACTTAATGAATTACGCTGCTTTTATGCGCTATGCACTTAGGGGGAGTTTAAAAGCCAAATATGCCGTTAAAACCCTAGGGTTTCGATGTGTAAAATCGATTAATAACTCACAATAACGAAATGAAAAAATTAAAATCTGTTTTAATCGTATTACTCTTCGTAATGTCATTGGTAACGTGTAAAAAAAAGAAGGCAACTAGTGCTTCTAATAATTTGACTTCATTTTACTGCCCTATGAAATGTGAGACCGATAAAACCTATAAAGAATCAGGGAGTTGTCGGGTATGCAAAATGGATTTAATCGTTACCACACAAGAAAATTCAAAAGTATTAAAAGCGAGTCAAATTTCGGATGAATCTATTTTCCATTTAACAAGCCTATGGAATACCAAAGAGGATAAAGCCATTCAACTAAAGGATTTAAAAGGAAAAACGCTGGTAATGGTTATGATCTATACAACTTGCAAAGCGGCTTGCCCACGCCTAGTGGCAGATATGCGAAATATTGAAGTTCAAATTCCAAAATCTAATTTAGAAAATCTTCGTTTTGTATTGGTTAGTATCGATCCAACTAATGACACCCCAAAACGTCTAAGAGAATTTGCAATAGAAAACAAAATGGATGAAAAACAATGGGTCTTTTTACATGGCACCGAAAGTGGTGTCAGAGAATTTGCGAATGTGTTAGCCGTAAAATACAAGCAAATTTCGCCACTAGATTTTTCACATTCAAACATAATAAGTGTGTTTAATAAGGGTGGTGAATTAATCCACCAACAAGAAGGCTTGGGGGTTAATAATAAAGAAACTATTCAAGCAATCCTTGAGTTAACAACTGAAAATTAAAACAGTAATGCAACACTCAATCTTAAAAAAATGAAAAAAAAATTACTTACTACAATCATAGCCTCACTGTTCGTATTTAGTGCTTTGGCACAACAATTTGACTTATCGGCAGAATTAAGGCCTCGTTTCGAAAACAAGCAGGGCTATCAATTATTATTAAACACAAACCAAGAGGGCTCAAACTTTGTATCCCAACGAACACGTCTAAATTTTGGCTTCAAAAATGAAAAATTAAAATTAAAAATTGTGATGCAAAACGTAAGAGTCTGGGGGGACGTTGGCACCCTATCAAGCGACGATAAAGCATCAGCTTTGCACGAAACTTGGGCAGCATACATCCCAAATAATAAAATATCCTTTAAATTCGGACGTCAAGAAATAGTGTATGATGATCATAGAATTTTTGGTAATGTAGGTTGGGCACAACAAGCAAGAAGTCACGATGCCTTTTTGTTTAAATACACTCCAAATGCAGATAATAAATTAGATATAGGTTTTGCATTAAATGCCGATTCGCAATCTAACGTAGATAACTTGTATAGCAACGCAGCAGACTACAAATCCTTTCAGTATGCTTGGTACCACGGAGATTTCAACGCCATTGGGGTGAGTTTTCTATTGCTAAATACTGGTATCGAATATTTAGATATTGACGCTAGCCAAACAATTGATTATATGCAAACAATAGGACCCAGACTCACCTATAAATCAGGTAAATTTAATGCAAATGTTTCCGCATATTTACAAACAGGAAAATCATTAAATAATGATGTTAGCACCTCCTATTTTGCAGGAAATATTGGTTATAAGGTTACAAAGGAGTGGTCGTTAGGTTTGGGAATGGAACAGCTTTCGGGAAAAGATTCTAATGCTAGTAGTACAGACATAAAATCGTTTGCACCCTTATTTGGTACGAATCATAAATTTAACGGTTTTATGGATTATTTCTATGTGGGAAACCATGCTAACAGCGTTGGATTGACCGATATCAATATGACTCTAGGCTATTCTAAAGATAAATTTTCGGCAAAACTAACCCCTCATTTATTTTCAGCGGCCGCTGATGTGTTTGATGGAACAACTAAAATGGATGCTAATTTAGGAACAGAAATTGATTTAACCGTTGGCTATAAAATCGCCAAAGACATAAACCTGAATGCAGGATATTCCAAACTATTTGCGACACGTACTCTAGAAGTTTTAAAAGGTGGCGATAAAAATGAAAACAATTCATGGGTATGGGTCATGATGACATTTAAACCTACACTGTTTTCTCATAAAGCAAATTAAAAAACTCAAGCGTTAATGAAAAAACCAACTTTTAGTTTTAATACCTATTTCTAAACCAAACTTTTTGCCACACCCGTTTTAAAATAAGAAAAGAGACTGCTTCAGATAGCTTAAGTGTGTCGCTACCATCTAAGGCTTTGACTTGCTTTTCTGATACATCAACGATATAAAGTAAATTTAAATATTCAGAAAAGTTTTCCTGAATAAGCTTATAAACTGTTTCATGGAGTAACAACTTTAAGTTTGAAGGTGAAATTTCTTCCTCTAAATCGAAGAAAATATTCGCTAATAAAAAATCTTTATTAAGTTGAAGCAATAATTTTTTATATAAATTTAATTGATTTGCTTCTGTAATTAGGGCTTCAAAAGTAGATGGTAAATTCATTACACAGTTCTATCCATAAGACTCGTGCCAAATGTTTTTAGCAGCTCCTTTTTAGCTTCTGAAATCGTTAATAACTCCAAAACAGAAAAAGCTTTCAGCGTATAATGTTCAATGGCTTTTTTGGTAGCCTCTGAAGACCCCGATGCTATAAAAATTTGCTTTACAGTCTCTATTTTATCCTTTGAGTTAGTGCCCCCTGTGCTAAATAATTGTTTCAATTGCCGTTGTTCCTCTTCAGACGAAAACTCTAAAGCCTTTAAATATAAATAGGTTTTTTTATTCTCGATAATATCACCTCCAACTTGTTTTCCAAACGTTTCAGGGTTCCCAAAGGCATCCAAATAATCATCTTGTAATTGAAATGCAATCCCTAAATTTTTACCGAACTCATAACATCTATTTTGATCCTCCGTTGAAGCATTGGCAATAATAGCACCCATTTTCATGGCGGCTCCCACTAACACAGCCGTTTTGTATTCGATCATTTTTAGATATTCTGGAATTGAAACATCAGATCGCATTTCAAAATCGATATCATATTGTTGGCCTTCACAGACTTCCAATGCTGTTTTACTGAATAATTTTGCGAGCTTTTGAAAAGTTTCAGGTTGGTAGTTTTCAAATAATTGATACGCCATAATCAGCATCGCATCTCCCGAAAGAATCCCCGTGTTTAAATCCCATTTTTCATGCACGGTTTGATGGCCACGACGCAGCGGTGCAGCGTCCATAATATCATCGTGAATTAGAGAGAAATTGTGAAAAACTTCCACAGCCAATGCGGCGTCGAGTGCTTGGTTTGTATCGCCATCAAAACAATCGGCGGTCATTAGGGTTAAAACAGGTCGCAAGCGCTTCCCTCCTAAATTTAATATGTAGGCTATGGGCTCATACAGATTTTTAGGCTCTCGCTCTTCTTTATAAGTTTCTAAAAAGGCTAAAAATTGTTCTTGATACGTTTCAATGGCTTTCATAGCCACAAAAATAAGTGAATTCCTAAAACTATTTTAATTTGAGAAACTAATAAATGTTAAAAAACTGTAAAACTTTGGAAACTTTTATTGTTTTTAAAGTTTCCTGTTGTAAATTTGCTCTCAGTTATGAGAGATAAAATTATATCAAAATCAGAAGAATTGTTCTTGTCTTTAGGGTTCAAGAGTGTCACCATGGACGACATCGCGAATGCCATTGGGATTTCTAAGAAAACAATTTATGCTCATTTTTCGAACAAAACAGCGCTTGTAGAAGTCGTTATATTTGAAACGCTCGACCATATTTACGAAGGAATTGATAAGATAAACGCCTCCTCAATAAATCCTATTGAAGAGCTTTATGACATCAAACTATTTGTGATGAATTACTTCAAAAATGAACGAGTTTCGCCACAGTACCAACTCAAAAAATATTACCCTGAAATTTATGAACGTTTACAAATCAAACAATTTGAAAAAATGCATTCTTCAGTTGAAAACAGTCTGAAAATGGGGGTTGATACTGGTTTATTTAGAGCTGATATTGATATAGATTTCATATCAAGAATGTATTTTAATGGGATGACTGGGATTCGTGATATTAGCATTTTTCCAGAAACACTCTTTGATAAAAACTATCTTTTTGAAAGTTATCTCGAATACCACCTACGTGCTATAATCACCAAACAAGGATTAAATCTGCTTAATAATTATATAAAATCTAACCTAACAACTAATGCTTCATAAACTAATTCTATTCTTATTCATAACGACTTCAGTGTTTTCTCAGCAAGAAACCACTCAGTTTTCGCTTAAAGAAGCCGCTGAGTTTGCAATTCAAAACAATTATTTGGGTAAAAATGCTGCCCGTGACGTGGAAATTGCAAAACTCCAAAAGTGGCAAACTACGTCCACGGGACTTCCTCAAATCAAAGCAACCCTAAAATATAACAATTGGTTAAAACAACAAATTTCATTGATACCCGCAGAATTTTTTGGCGGACCTGCAGGGCAGTTTTCAGAGATTACTTTTGGCACCAAACAAACAATGAATGGCACCTTGAAAGTTTCGCAAAAAATATTTGACGGCTCCTATTTAGTAGGACTTCAGGCAGCAAAAGTATATCTAGATATCTCAGAGAATGCCAAAGAGAAAACAGAAGTTGAAGTTCGAAAAATGGTCGCTTATGCCTATGGAAATGTGCTGTTAGCCGAAGAGAATTTTAAAATCGTAAACTCAAATATCACTCTGATAGAAAAAAACGTAAGGGATCTTAAAAAGGTGTATGAAAATGGTTTGATTGAACAAGAAAGCGTTCAGCAGCTACAATTGACTTTGGCGAGTTTGAAAAGTAATCAAGGGTACGTTAAAAGGTTAAAGACATTAGCTTATCAAATGTTTAATAACGCCCTAGGCCTTGAATTAAACACTCCCGTCGTTTTGACTGACAGTCTCGATAAATTAATTTTAATCTATACAACGCTTCTGCCCTTACAGTCAATTATTGAGGTTGAGAATGTTGTGGATTATAAAATTGCATTCAACGATGTCAAAGCTCGAGAACTCTTATTGAAGTTAGAAAAAAGTAAAGCACTGCCCTCTATTGATGCCTTTTTAAACGGCAGCTATTCTGGAAATAATGATCAATTTAACTTTTTGGAGGATTCACAAAAATGGTTTGGTGCCTCTCTTTTTGGAGTGACTATGGAAATTCCTATTTTTAGTTCGCTCGGAAGAAGTGCTTCCACAAAAATGGCCCGACTCAATTTTGAAAAATCCAAAGCGCTTTTAGAAGACACGACTGAAAAAATTCGGTTAGAAATTTCACGTGCGACAAGCGATTATGAATTTGCCGTTGAAGATCTTGAAATTAAAAAAGAAGCACTCTTGCTTTCAGAAAATATCGCCCAGAAAAATGAAATTAAATTCTTTGAAGGATTGACCACTAGTTTTGACTTATCGCAAGCACAAAGACAATTGTATGCGGCGCAACAAGATTATTTACAGTCCATGCTAAACATCCTAATCAAACGAATTGATATAGAAGCACTCATTAACACATCCTACAACAACTAAATGATGAAACATTCCCTACCGATGACTCAAATGAAAACAATTATTTCGCTATTTATTTTAACCCTTGCTCTGTCTTGTGGCAGTTCAGAGAAAGAATCACAATCGTTAACCGATTTAAAAACTAAAAAGGCGACTCTGATTGAGAAAATGGATCGTATCAGCACAGAACTTAAAAGTGTTGAAGTCGCTATTTCTGAATTAGATACGTTACAAAAACTTATGACCGTCACGTCATTTAAAGCAGAAATCAAAGACTTTAATCATTATATCGAAGTCCAAGGAATGGTGAAAGCCGATCAGTCCATTGAATTACACGCGGAAATGGGAGGCACTGTAACGGCAATTTTAACCAAGGAAGGACAATACGTTTCAAAAGGGCAAATACTTGCAACACTCGATAGCGCTGTGATCGATAACTCAGTGTTACAATTAGAAACTCAACTTGCTTTGGCCACCACTACTTTTGAACGTCAGGCCAGACTTTGGGATCAAAATATTGGGAGTGAAATTCAATTCCTTCAAGCAAAAGCACAAAAAGAAGGGCTTGAAAATAACATGAAAAGCTTGAGAGCACAAGCGCGAAAAATGAAAGTAATCGCGCCATTTTCTGGAACCATCGATCAAATTTTTGCAAAAACAGGGGAAGTTACATCCCCGCAAGCACCCTTCCTAAGACTGGTAAATCTTAAAAATGTTTATGTCGAAAGTGAGGTCACGGAAACGTATTTAAAATCTATCAAAAAGGGGACAAAAGTCCTCCTTAATTTTACATCTATTGGTAAATCTACAGAGGCATCAATTTCACAAGTTGGAAATTTCATCAATCCGAATAACCGAAGCTTTAAAACTCGTATTGATCTAAAAAACACTGATAATGAGTTAAAAACAAATTTGCTTGCTGACATTAAGATCAATGATTTTAGAGTCAATGGCATAGTCATTCCATCGAGAATCGTTCAAAAAGATCGCGACAACAAAACGTTTGTTTATACGATTGAACCAAATGGGGGCAACCATAAAGTTGTGAAAACATTTGTGACCGAGGCGATGAATTACAACAACTTCTCTTATATTTCTGAAGGGCTTTCAGAAACCTCAATGCTGGTTGATAAAGGTGCACGACTTGTAAATAATAATGAAGACGTAAAACTTGTAAACTAGTAGATTATGAGCACAAAAAAAATAAAAGAATTTAAACTTTCTTCTTGGGCGATTTCAAATCGCATGACCGTTTCTGTCATTACATTCATTATTGTTTTGAGTGGGTTTCTTTCTTACTCAGGGATGGCACGTGAGAATTTTCCAGAAATTATTATCCCACAAATTTATGTGGCCACACCCTACCCAGGGAATTCTGCGTTGGATGTCGAAAAACTAATCACCAAACGGCTAGAAAAAGAAATAAATTCAATCACAGGGGTCGATAAAATCACTTCCAATTCAATTCAGGGTTACTCGAGTATTGTGGTGGAATTTAGTTTTGATTACACCCCTTCGGAAGCGCTTCAAAAAGTTAAAGACAAAGTTGATGTCGCAATGGCAGATCCTGATTTCCCAAAAGATTTACCATCGGAGCCGAGTATTACGGAAATGAATTTTAGTGAACGAATCCCCATCATGAACATTAATTTGTCGGGCGAATTCTCAATGGATCAATTGAAAGAATATGCCGAATATTTAGAAGATGAAATTGAGGAACTTTCTGAAATTTCAGGAGTAGATATTAGAGGGGTTCAAGAAAAAGAACTTGAAATAGCAGTCGATTTATATAAAATGGAGGCGTCTAAAATCAGTTTTACCGATATAGAAAATGCCGTTGCTTTTGAAAACATGAGTGTTTCTGGAGGAGATATCCTCGAAAATGGCATTCGACGCACGGTCCGTGTTCTCGGTGAATTCAAAGACCCTTTAAGCGTTAGAGATATTATCGTCAAGCATGAAAAAGGAAACATTGTTTACCTAAGAGATATTGCAGATGTGAATTTCAAAGAGCAAGAAAAAGAAAGTTTTGCTAGAGAATATATGCAACCTGTAGTCATGTTGGATGTTAAGAAACGAGGCGGTCAAAACCTTTTAGAGGCTTCGACTAAAATTGATGCCATTCTGGAACAAGCGGCCGCAAATGTATTTCCACACAATTTAATAATTTCTAAGACCAACGATCAATCAAACGACACCCGAACCATGGTGTCCGATCTAGAAAACAGCATCATTTTAGGCGTCATTTTGGTAGTCACAGTCCTTTACTTCTTTTTAGGATTTAGAAATGCATTGTTTGTTGGAATTGCCATTCCATTATCGATGTTTCTATCGTTTACTATTTTAAGTTTTATGGGGGTAACTCTGAACACAATGGTTTTGTTTTCTCTAGTCATTGCGCTAGGGATGTTGGTTGATAACGGGATTGTGGTGGTCGAAAACGTCTATCGTTTGATGGATGAAGGTTACCCAAGAATTGAAGCAGCGAAACTTGGTGTAGGCGAAGTGGCGATGCCAATTATTGCATCTACAGCAACCACTTTAGCTGCGTTTTTTCCCTTAATTTTATGGGAAGGTATTATGGGTGAATTTATGAAATGGCTTCCAATTACCTTAATTATCGTCTTAAGCTCATCCCTGTTTGTAGCTCTAATCATCAACCCAATGTTGATTTCGGTGTATATGAAGGTGGTTCCCAAAAAGGAATCAAAAATCACTTTTATAACAAAGTTAGAAAACCTCTACGAACGTTTTTTAAGCTATGCTTTAAAAGGCAAAAAACCGGGCAGTATCATCGTTGGAACGTTTGGATTATTAATTCTTGCGGTATTTTTAATGGCGACTTTTCCTCCTAAAATATTGTTTTTCCCGAACACCGATGCCAAACAAGTCTTTGTATACATCGAATATCCTATTGGGACTGACATCGAAGAAACAAATCTTATTTCAAAGGAAATTGAACAAGACATAGAAAACTACTTAAAAAAGTATGACGTCGATGGCAAAAGCTTTTTGATTACTTCTATTATTGGACAAGTAGGAGAAGGTACTGCCGATCCATCGCGAGGGCAAGAGGGTGGAAAAACGCCGAACAAAGCTCGAATCACGGTAGATTTTGTAAAGTATCAGGACCGTCAAGGGGTGAGCACTGAAGCCGTGCTAAAAGACATTCGAAATGTTATACAAGGCTATCCCGGCGTGAGTATTGTGGTGGATAAACCCGCTGATGGCCCTCCAACAGGCGCCCCCATCAATATTGAAATTAAAGGGGATGATTATGTCTTAATCTTGGAAACTGCCAATGAATTAAAATCCTTTATCAATTCCTCTAATATTGCGGGAATTGAAGAATTGAAATTAGATATTGATCAAGGAAAACCCGAAATGTTAATTTCTGTTGACCGTCAAAAAGCACGACGACTGGGGGTTTCAACAGGTCAAATTGGAGCCAACTTACGAACTGCATTGTATGGAAAAGAAATCTCAACCTATAAAAATGCGGATGATGATTATCCTATAAATCTAAGACTAAAAAACGAAATGCGTTATAATAAATCGACCTTGCTCGATCAAAAAATAACCTTTAGAAATCAAAGTGATGGTCAAATAAAACAAGTGCCTATTTCGGCGGTTGCAACCACTGAAAATCAATCTTCGTTTAGCGCTATTAAACGCATTAATTTGGATCGAGTGGTCACCATTTATTCCAATGTTTTAAGTGATTATAACCCCACAGAAGTCAACGATAAAATTAGAGCCATTGCTGAAAAATTCGAATCGCCAAAAAGCATCGCCATTAGTTTTACAGGTGAACAAGAGAAACAAGCCAAAGAAATGGCGTTTTTAAGTAATGCCCTTTTAATTGCAGTCCTTTTAATTTTCTTGATTTTGGTTGCACAATTTAACTCGGCTACAACCCCAATTATTATTTCAATTTCTGTATTTCTTAGTTTGATTGGGGTGTTATTTGGACTCCTCATTTTTAGAATGGACTTTGTGGTGCTTATGACCATGATTGGTATTATTTCTCTGGCAGGAATTGTCGTTAATAATGCCATCGTTTTAATTGATTACATCAATCTTACGATCCTTAGAAAACGACGGGAATTGGGGTTGGAAGAAACCGATAAATTAACACCAGCACTCCTCGTTGAATGTGTGGTTGAAGGCGGGAGAACACGTTTAAGACCGGTGTTGTTAACAGCAATTACGACCATTTTAGGGCTACTTCCTTTAGCGCTCGGAATCAATATTAATTTTAGAACTTTGATCACCCAACTGAATCCCAACTTTTATATTGGTGGTGAAAACGTTGCTTTCTGGGGGCCAATGGGCTGGGCAATTATCTTCGGATTAACATTTGCTACCTTTTTGACACTGGTCGTCGTGCCTATCTTATTTTATTTAATTAATAAATTGAAAACAAAAAAGGTTAAAGTCGCTTCCTAAGCCTGTCGATTTTAATTTTTAAATGTTAAATTTGCGCAACTAATTTAGTCTTATGTACAGAAGTCATCATTGTGGTCAATTAAGAACCTCGAATATCAACGAAGAAGTGACCCTTTCGGGTTGGGTGCAAAAATCCCGTGATAAAGGATTTGTGATTTGGATCGATCTAAGAGATCGCTACGGCATCACACAGCTTATTTTTGATGCAGAGCGCACGCCAGAAGCGATGGTCACCTTGGCTAAAAGTTTGGGACGCGAATTTGTCATTCAAGTGACGGGAACCGTCATTGAACGTACGTCTAAAAATCCAAATTTAGAAACTGGGGATATTGAAATATTAGTTTCAAAACTAACCGTTTTAAATGCCGCAAAAGTGCCACCGTTCACCATTGAAGATCAAACCGATGGTGGCGAGGAGCTTCGTATGAAATATCGCTATTTAGATATTCGAAGAAATCCAGTAAAAAATAATTTAATCTTTAGACATAAAGTGACACAGGAAGTTCGTTCGTATTTGTCTTCTCAAGAATTTATAGAAGTTGAAACGCCTTACTTAATCAAATCAACGCCAGAAGGTGCGCGTGATTTTGTGGTGCCAAGCAGAATGAACGAAGGTCAGTTTTATGCGCTTCCACAGTCGCCACAAACGTTCAAACAATTGTTGATGGTTGGCGGTATGGATAAATATTTTCAAATTGTAAAGTGTTTTAGAGATGAAGATTTAAGAGCCGACAGACAACCCGAATTCACGCAGATTGATTGTGAAATGGCGTTTGTAGATCAAGAAGACATCCTAACTATTTTTGAAGGTTTAACGCGTCATTTGATAAAATCTATTCATGGAAAAGAGATTACTTCTTTCCCAAGAATGACGTATGATGATGCGCTTCAAACCTACGGAAATGACAAACCAGACATTCGATTTGGAATGAAATTTGGGGAATTAAATGCCGTGGCTCAACACAAAAATTTTGGCGTTTTTAACTCGGCAGAACTAGTGGTTGGGATAGCCGTTACTGGTGGAAATAGCTTCACTCGAAAAGAAATTGATGGCATTATTACTTGGCTAAAACGCCCTCAAATTGGTGCTTTAGGAATGATCTATTCGCGATGTAATGAGGATGGAACGTATAAGTCTTCGGTTGATAAATTTTATGACCAAGACGATTTAGGGAAATGGGCAGAAGTGACAGGAGCTCAATCTGGTGACCTGGTTTGTGTCCTCTCTGGACCAACTGATAAAGTAAGAACTCAATTAAGCGCACTCCGAATGGAGCTTGCAGAACGTTTAGGCCTTCGAAACCCTAAGGAGTTTGCACCGTTATGGGTGACCGACTTTCCGTTACTTGAATGGGATGAAGACAGCAAACGCTACCATGCAATGCACCACCCGTTCACCGCTCCAAAACCAGATCAAATTAAGTTATTAGATACCGACCCTGGTGCCGTGAAAGCCAATGCGTATGATTTGGTTTTAAATGGCAATGAAATTGGAGGAGGCTCGATCCGTATCCACGACAAAGCAACACAAGCATTGATGTTTGATCATCTTGGCTTTACGCCAGAAGAAGCAAAAGAACAGTTTGGGTTTTTAATGAATGCTTTCGAATATGGCGCGCCCCCACACGGAGGCCTCGCCTTTGGATTGGATCGTTTAGTTGCAATACTTGGAGGTCAGGAAACAATTCGTGATTTTATCGCCTTTCCAAAAAATAACTCTGGACGCGATGTGATGATCGATGCGCCATCCGCCATAGATGAAACACAATTAAATGAGCTACATCTAAAAGTCGACCTAAAATAAAACGATACTCATAAAATGAAATATATAATCTGGTTTTTATTTATTGCGACAATGGTCAGTATGCTCACAGGCTTGATTGTTGATTTGCCTTATTCAAAAAAATTGGTGGGATTTGGGGTGATTGGATTGTGTGCGGTCGTATTTCCGTTGTTTTCCTATTACCGTTGGAAAGATAAAAAAGTCGCCGATTATATGCTTACCCAAGAGAATCTGGATAAAATGCGGAAATTTAATGATTCTAAGGACTCTTAAATTTTAATTCAAATTTCGTTTTTCTACAAAAAATCGGGTCATCAATTCCGACGCTTCCGTTGCTAAAACGCCGCCCCTTAGTATGGTTTTTGGGTGTAGTTTAGTGCCCATCACACCACAACCGCGTTTTTCGTCTTTCGCCCCATATACAATGTTAGAAATCTGACTCCAATACAACGCCCCTGCACACATCTGGCAAGGTTCAAGAGTCACATATAGCGTACATTTATTTAGATACTTCCCCCCTAAAAAATGAGCCGCAGCCGTTATGGCCTGCATTTCTGCATGGGCGGTGACATCATTCAAAAGTTCGGTGAGATTGTGTGTTCTTGCAATGATTCTGTTATCAACCACAATCACCGCGCCCACTGGGACTTCCCCTTTCTCAAAAGCAGCTTCTGCTTCCTGAAGGGCTTTTTTCATAAAATATTCATCATCAAAAATTGCGTCCATAAGTCAAAAATACGATTTCAATCTTGTATTTTTGCTATGTGTTAAAAAATTTACTAGAACATATAAACGCGACCACAGATTTACGGCAACTATCAGCGCGTGAATTACCGCAGCTTGCCAAAGAGTTAAGGCAGTTTATTATTGAAATTGTGGCGACTAAAGAAGGGCATTTAGGCGCAAGCCTTGGCGTGGTAGAATTGACCATCGCGTTGCATTATGTGTTTAATACGCCCGATGATTTATTGATATGGGATGTTGGGCATCAAGCCTATGGGCATAAAATTTTAACCGGACGTAAATCGGAATTTCATACCAACCGACAACACAAAGGACTTAGTGGTTTTCCAAAACGAGACGAAAGTGCGTATGATGCGTTTGGTACTGGCCATTCATCGACCTCTATTTCGGCGGCTTTAGGAATGGCAATTGCCTCCCAATTAAAAGGAGAAAACAGACAGCATATTGCCGTGATTGGCGACGCCTCTATTGCAAGTGGAATGGCCTTTGAAGGCTTGAATCATGCGGGGGTAACGACTGCTAATTTATTGGTTGTTTTAAATGATAATGCGATTGGAATCGACCCAAGTGTTGGCGCTTTGAAACAGTATCTCACCAATGTAAAAAAAGGCACCCAAAAACAAGATAACATTTTTGAAGCCCTGAATTTTGAATATTCGGGTCCTATTGATGGACACGATATGGTGGCACTTCTTACAGAGCTAGAACGCCTCAAAACCATTGACGGCCCTAAGTTCTTACATATCATTACTACCAAAGGGAAGGGTTTAAAACAAGCAGAAACCGATCAAGTAAAATACCATGCGCCAGGAAAATTTGACGCAACTACAGGGGATTTGATTTCTAAAAATAACGAAAGCCTTCCTCCTAAATACCAAGACGTTTTTGGACTGACTCTGGTTGAGCTCGCCAAAGCGAACAAGAAGATTGTTGGCATTACACCGGCCATGCCTACGGGGAGTTCGCTCAAATACATGATGGATGAAATTCCAGAACGTGCTTTTGATGTGGGGATTGCAGAACAACACGCTGTGACGATGGCTGCGGGCATGGCCACGCAAGGCTTAATCCCATTTTGTAACATCTACTCTACGTTTTTACAACGGGCGTATGATCAGATCATTCATGATGTAGCCCTGCAAAATTTGCCGGTTATCTTTTGTATTGATCGTGCTGGGCTGGTTGGCGAAGATGGTGCCACACACCATGGGGTGTTTGATTTGGCATACCTACGCTGTATCCCCAACCTCATCATTGTGGCGCCTCGAAATGAGATGGAATTACGAAACATTATGTACACCGCTCAAAAAGGCTTGCAGCATCCAATTGCGATTCGATACCCAAGAGGTAGAGGCGTGACACCTGATTGGAAATCAGCGTTTGAAGCTATTAAAATTGGAACCGGGGTTCAATTAGAACATGGAGACGACCTCGCTGTTTTAAGTTTGGGAGCGATTTCTAATACGGTTTCAAAAGCCATCGATGGGCTCAATTGTGCACACTATGATATGCGTTTTGTAAAACCTTTAGATGAACCATTATTACATACTATTTTTAAAACATATTCAACGCTGATAACTATTGAAGATGGTGTGATCAGCGGCGGATTTGGAAGTGCTATTTTAGAATTTGCAGCTACTCACAACTACAAAAATGATGTGAAAGTAAAAGGGGTTCCTGATTCATTTATAGAACATGGATCGGTCAATACACTTTATGAAACACTGGAGCTTGACCATTTTCATCTGAAGCAATTCATATCCGATTTAATCCAAAAAAAAGGGACGCCTTAAAGACCTCCCTTTTTTTAAATAATATTGCTAAATTTTTATTGAATAATAATTCGTTTGGCAACCTAAAAATCAGCCCCTTTTAATTTAATCAAATACCTACCTGAGTTTAAATTCTATCGGTTTGAAAAAAACAACTGATGGCCTAAAACATTAACCCTTTAATTTTTTTATAGGTTTGTACCGCTTTTGTGTCAGAAAACAACGATACAAAATAGCAGACATTCATCAATCGTGTGTAGAGGGTTTTATCTAGAAAATTAACCTCATTTGGAAGAAGCTTCAATAAAAGTTTATCATAACTTGTGGGCACGTTTTCATAATTATTATTCACTGCTAAAATAAATCGATCTAAAAGTTGATTTAAAATTTCAAATCCTGAAATCTCTTTATCAATGACTTCCTCTGAATTGTATATTTTCTCGACACTCAGTTTTATAATATCATCTATTTGGGCTTGGTATTTACTTTTATCGAGGATAGATACATGGAATTCCCCTTCAAGAATTTCTTTTTCATGCGCCATAAATATGTTAACCGCATCCTCAATCAACGTACTAATTGCCAAAGCTCTTAAATAACTCACACGCTCTTTTGTAGAAGGGAGCGCATGGTATTTTTCGGAATTGATGGTGTGTCTGACTAAGTTTATTAAATACTCAAGTGCATAATCTTCTTCAATAAGTCCGAGATTAATGCCATCTTCAAAATCAATAATCGTATAACAAATATCATCGGCTGCTTCGACCAAAAAGGCTAATGGATGTCTTGAATATTGCGCATTATCAGTACTAAGTTTGTTTAATCCTAATTCATCAGCGACGTCTAAAAAGTTCATTTTTTCTGTTTGAAAAAAGCCATATTTCTTAGACGCAATGTGTGTTGATGGTTTTACTGGAAGTGATTCTTTTGGGTATTTGGTAAAAGCGCCCAAAGTGGCATAACTCAATCGTAACCCTCCTTGTGTTCCTTGTTTGTCTTGTGTGAGGACTTTAAATCCATTGGCATTGCCTTCAAAATCACATAAATCTTGAAATTCTTTTGGGCTTAATTGGTCTTTAAATTTTTGACCTGGACCATTTTTAAAATAGTGGCCAATGGCTTTTTCTCCAGAGTGTCCAAACGGAGGATTCCCAATATCATGTGCCAGAGCTGCGGCCGCAACGATGGCTCCAAAATCATTGGGTTTATAGCCGTGGATTTCCTTTAAGTAGGGATGTTTTTCTAGAATTTTTACGCCTGCTTTTCTACCTAACGAACGGGCCACCACACTCACTTCAAGGCTGTGCGTTAATCGGGTGTGTACAAAGTCTGTCGATGACAATGGGATGACCTGAGTTTTGTCTTGAAGACTTCTAAATTCAGGGGAGAAAATAATGCGATCATAATCGACATCAAAACCTAAACGGGTTTCGTCTTGTTCATTTCTAAGGCGTTTGTTCGTGTCTCCTTGTCGTTTCAAAGACAGTAATTGTTCCCAATTCATAGTATCTGGTATTAACCTGCAAGATAGTAATTTCAATGTTAATTAAATGTTTCTAAAAAAGAGACAAATCTAATTTAAGCTAACGTTTTGTTAATGGTTTTGTAAAAGTGATGTAACCTCATAGGCGGGTATAAATAAGATATTTGCCCTAATCAATTAAAAACAAAACATAAATTAAAATGAAAAAAACAATTTATTCTTTATCGGCAATTTTAGTATTCATGTTTACGGGGTGTATGAGTAGCGATGACGCTCCTATAATTGCGGCACCACTAGAAGACAATGTCCTTTCTGTTTCTGGAGAAATTTCTGAAAGTACCACTTGGACCAATAATAATATTTACGTCCTTAACCAAAAAGTAGTAGTTTCTAGCGGGGTTGTATTAACCATTCAAGCGGGTACTATTATTAAAGGAACGGAAGGAACCGGTTCTTTGGCTTCTGCACTTATCGTTGCTAAAGGCGGAAAATTAAATGCGGTTGGAACCTCGACATCGCCAATCATATTTACTTCTATTAACGACAATATTGCAATTGGTCAGACTGCAGGAACAAACCTCAATGAAACAAACTCTGGACTTTGGGGTGGCTTAATTGTCTTAGGAGATGCGCCTTGTTCATTTTCAGGGGATGTAGAAACCTTACAAATTGAAGGGATTCCAGCCGACGATACTTTTGGACTTTATGGCGGAAATAATCCAACTGATAATTCTGGTGTGTACCAATACATTTCAATACGTCATGGCGGTGCATTGATTGGAGAAGGAAATGAGATCAATGGATTAACGCTTGGTGGGGTTGGTTCTGGGACCGTCATCGAAAATATCGAAGTGGTTGGAAATGTTGATGACGGAATCGAATTTTTCGGAGGAACAGTCAATGCTTCAAACCTTTTAGTGTGGGCGCAAGGGGACGATGCTTTAGACATCGATCAGGCTTATTCGGGGACAATTAATAATGCAGTCGTTGTGTTGGGAACAAATTCGGACCATGCTTTTGAAATTGATGGACCTGAAGGCTCTGCAACTGGGTCGTTTTCATTAAAAAATGTCACCATTATTGGGAACCAAATAACGGAGGATGGCGAATATGCAGACTACCGTTCTAATGCGATGGGATCCACAGAAAATATATATGCATACGGATTCAAATCTTCTTCTGATGTAGAATTAGATAACGATGGTGTCGCAACAAACTATAATAATGGGCTTTTAAGCTTTGGAACATGGGAAGTTGTCCTCCCTGAGGGAATTGAAAATGCTTCAGATATATTTGTAAACAAGGGATCAACGGTAATTGTAACCGACTTTGGATCTACGGCTACTGCAATTTCGCAAGGAGCAAATACCGTTGGAGCTACCACTTCATTATTAAATTGGACATATGCAAATACTAAAGCAGGTTTAGGATTTTAATTCGAACTCAAAATATAACAAATCAACTACAATTGCTTGCCTTGATTCGCAAGCAATTGTTTCGTGTTTAAACACATACTATGAAAAACTACAGACTAATAACGCTTTTACTGTCAACTTTTGTGACGCTTCATTTAACAGCGCAATCTGGTAAAATTGTTGGTACCATTACAGACGGCGAATATAATGAGCCTATGGCTTTTGCCAATGTATTGATTAAAGACACAACCTCTGGAACTACTTCTGATTTTGATGGCAAATACCAGCTTGAGATTTCTGAAGGAAGTTACACTGTGATTTTCTCCTATATTGGATATCAAAGTATTGAAATTTCCGAGGTCGTTGTAACAGCAAATACAGATGTCAACGTAGATGTCACGCTTAACACAAATTCATTAGATGCCATAATTATTACAACCTCCGTAAGGAAAAATACAGAATCAGCTGTTTTAAACTTACAAAGAAAATCGATCACTTTATTGGATGGACTATCGGCACAAAGTATTAAAAGCAGTGGTGCTGGCAATGTTGCGAGTGCGATTAAAAGTGTGCCAGGAGTTTCGATACAAGGCGGCAAGTATGTGTATGTTAGAGGGTTGGGAGATCGGTATACAAAATCCATTCTCAATGGCGTTGATATTCCAGGATTAGACCCGGATCGAAATACAATTCAAATGGATGTTTTTCCAACATCTATTTTGGAAAATGTGATTGTAGTTAAATCTGCTGCTGCTGAATATCCTGCAGATTTTACGGGCGGTGTTATTGATATTGTGACCAAAGACTATCCAAGTAAAAAGTCTTTTTCGTTTTCTTTAGGGACTTCTTATAATCCTAACATGCATTTGAATTCGAACTATTTAAGTTATACTGGTAGTAGAACAGATTGGCTAGGGTATGATGATGGCATGAGAAAAAGACCTGTGAACCGATATCAGCCGATTCCAGGAACCTTTACGAATTCGTCACTTTTAACAGCGTTAACAGGGGCTTTCAATAAAGAATTAACGGCTAAAAGAACAAACAGTGGTGTTAATTATGATTTTGGGTTTACCGCAGGAAATCAATATAGGGTTGGAGATGACAAACTAGGGTATCAATTATCATTCTCGTATAAAAATAAAACGGAGTTTTACGACAACAGAGTCGATGGAACTTACATGAGAGACCAAAATAATTCCTCTAATAACAATCTTTTAGCCACACGAACCACCCTAGGAGAAGTTGGTATGAATTCTGTTTTACTAAATCTTTTAACTGGGATTGTATACAAACGTGAAAATTCAAAGTATAAATTTAACTTTCTGCACATCCAAAACGGAGAGAGTACTGCTGGAAAGTATGAACAACAACTGGCGCAAGCAGGCGGTGGAAGTGGATTTGAACCGATTACAAAAGATGCGTTGCTTTATACCGAAAGATCAATTACAAATATTTTGTTAGGGGGTAAACATTCGTTTGGTGAAAGTGACTGGCAAGTGGATTGGAAACTATCTCCCTCTTTATCAAAAGTGTACGACAAAGACCATCGAATTACGCCGTTAAGAGTCACTCAAGAAGGCAACTATGTGATTAGTCCTAGTGCGTCAAGTTTTCCCATAAGAATATGGAGAACACTTGAAGAAATTAACATGGTAGGGAAAATTGATCTGAACAAAAAATACACACTATTTGAACGTCCTGCAAAAGTGAAATTCGGAAGTGGTTACACCTATAAGTTTAGAGATTTCAAAATTGATGATTATACCTTTACGGTCACAAATCCACTCACCGGACTCTCTGTTGAAAACGGAGATGCGGACACCTTATTATCTGAGGGAAATCTTTGGACCCCCTCTTCAGGAAGTGGCACACATTTAGTGACTGGAGATCGCTTTGAACAAGCCAATGCCTATGAAGGTGAACAACGAATTTCGGCAGCATATGCTTCAAATGAATTTAGTGTGACAGAGAAACTAAAAACCGTTATTGGGATCCGAGCAGAATTATTTCAAACGTATTATACCGGTCAAAACCAAGCAGCAACTGAAGTGTATGAAAACGCTAAAATTATTGACAAATTGGACCTATTCCCATCGGCAAATATAATTTACAGCCTAACTGAAATCGAAAACTTAAGAGGCTCGTATTCTCGTACAACGGCGAGACCCTCTTTTAAAGAAGCCTCTAAAAGTCAAATTTTTGATGCCATAACAAACCGTCTTTTTATTGGAAACATAGCGTTAACCCCATCTTATATTAATAATTTTGATGTTCGATATGAGCGTTTTGGCGAAGGAGGTGAAATGGTTGCGTTTAGTGGGTTTTACAAAGATTTTACAGATCCCATTGAATTGACGTTTTTCGAATCGGCACCCGATCAAATTACCCCAAAAAACCTTGGTTCGGCCAAAGTTTACGGCATCGAATTTGAATTCAGAAAGTCGTTAGGGTTTATTTTAGAGGACTTAAATAAATTGAAGTTTAACATCAACGCGTCTTATATTAAATCTGAGTTATCAATGAATATCGATGAATATAACCGACGCGTCTTAGCCGCAAGAGACGGAGAGTCTATTAATCCCACAAGAGAGCTACAAGGACAGTCTCCATACCTTATTAATTCAGGACTAAATTACATCAATACTGAGTTAGGGCTTCAAACTGGCTTATTTTTTAATGTCCAAGGAAAAACATTGGAAGTCGTTGGAACCGGAATTGTACCAGACGTTTACACAAAACCCTTTAGTAGTTTGAACTTCACATTCAACAAAAGTTTTGGTGAGGATAAAAAGTCAACTATTGATGTAAAGGTCTCTAATATACTTAATAGCAAAAGAGAAAGTGTGTATGAATCCTATAATACATCAGCTAAAACATTTTCGATGTACCAACCCGGAACCGAAATATCTGTCGGTTATTCTTATAAATTTTAATTGAATTAGTCACTCGATTTAAAACATAAAAAGCGCCCAATTGGGCGCTTTTTATGTTTTATTAAAAATGTATTTACTTCATGGTAATTGCAAGTTCAGATTTGCGATTCCATTCATTTATGTTAGTAATTTTAGAATCGACAAAATCGACTTCTTTTAAAGCATTTTCAGTCCAAAAAAACCATTTTCCTGTTTTGATTCCGTCTTGATAGGTTCCCTGTGACATTTTATCTCCATTGAAATCATAGCTGGTCCAAAGACCGTCTAATTCTCCGTTGATATTAAAGGCGCCCTCTTGTTGAACGGTACCGTTGTCATAGAAGTAAGTCGCAACGGTCACATCACCTTTAACTTCTAAATTTGGCTGGATCGTAGTTTGAGAAAAAGCGTTGGTTCCAAAAAAAACGAGTGCAATTAGTATATATTTTTTCATGATAAGTTGTATTATTATTGTAATTATAAAGTAAATATACAAAAATATTTACACAAAATCAACATTTAGTTTACATTAAATTAACATTGGGGGTTTCAAACCCTTAGAATAGATGATTGAAAATTAAAATAGGCATATCCATATTACTGACTTAAATGATATTAATAATTCCTTAATATTAGCCTTACGTTTAGGTCATGTTTAATTGCAATCTTTACAATGTCTTAAGACACACAATGAGTGTCATTATCATATATTAGTTTTTGTCGACTACAAAAATGATGACTTCTAATAAGCTGCCCTTGGCCAGGCAGCTTTTTTTTTGATTTTAAAATAACGTTTAGGATACGTTTTGGTAACATTAGTGTAAGTTATTTGTGATCGACAAAAACTAATACTATTATTATTACCAGAATTTTATCACTTGCAATCTGTCTGTTTGTAGTATCGACAGCATACTCTCAAGAAGTAAATGCACCAAAATTTGGAAAAGGACTATTTAACCTCGTAGGGCAAGACAGTACTTGGACCATGAAGGTCGGACTGCGAATGCAACTTCGCGGCAGTTCAACCTGGGAAGAAAACGAAAAAAGTGAAGCTAAATTTTTAGCTAGAAGAGCTCGTTTAAAGTTTGATGGTTACGCCTATTCTCCAAAATTAAAATACAAAATAGAGCTTGGACTCTCTAACAGGGATCTTTCCGGAGCGTCCCAATATACAAGTAATGCACCCCGCTATATTTTAGACGCCGTATTGCAATGGAATTTTTATCAAAATTTTGAACTTTGGTTTGGACAAACAAAATTACCTGGAAATAGAGAGCGTGTTATTTCATCTGGAAATCTACAACAAGTCGATCGTTCATTATTAAACAGGCGTTTTACAATTGATCGTGATTTTGGGTTTCAGCTTAGGCATCATTTTAAGCTAACGGACACATTTGTTATTAAAGAAATAATTTCTATCGCTCAGGGCGAGGGAAGAAACATCACCACAGGAAACCTTGGGGGCCATCAATATACAGGGCGAATAGAATTTCTACCTTTTGGAAATTTCTCAAGTAAAGGTGATTATAAAGGCAGTGATTTAAAACGAGAAGCCCAACCAAAATTGGCAATTGGCGTGAGTTATGACCATAATAACAATGCTGTTAAGACCCGAAGCAACCAAGGGTCGTATATGACCATTGATGGAGTTGAGAACGCTTATTTCGAAACCAACATCAATACTGTTTTTGTAGACGCGATGTTTAAATATGATGGAATTTCGTTAATGGCAGAATATTCTGACCGAACTGCTTCGGATGCTTTCGCAAAAAACAGTGACGGCTCGTTAACTGGCGATGCAGTTCAGGTAGGGAACGGACTGAATTTACAAATGGGGTATCTTTTCAATAATGACATCGAACTTTCTGGAAGATATACCCACATTGAATTAGACAAAACTGTAACTGGGAAAAACCCAGAAAGTCAATACACCTTGGGACTCTCTAAATACATTGTAGGTCATAAGTTAAAAATTCAAACCGATATTAGTCATTTGGAAGTAACTGACGGGAGCAATAAATTAATGTATCGCCTTCAAGTCGATATTCATTTCTAAAAACATAACATTAGCTTAACTTTACAGACCAAAAGTCTTTGGAAATTAGCTAAATAATTCAAACTAAATTATGGAAAATATTTATTTATATATGATTATTGCTTTGGCCTTTTTGGCGATTGCAGATCTAGTTGTTGGAGTCAGTAATGATGCTGTCAATTTTCTAAATTCAGCAATAGGATCCAAAGCAATTTCGTTTAAAACTATCATGGTTGTGGCGAGTATTGGCGTGGCCGTTGGTGCTATTTTTTCCAGCGGAATGATGGAGGTTGCACGGAAAGGAATTTTTAATCCTGGTGAATTTATGTTCGATGAGATCATGATTATTTTCATGGCGGTAATGATCACCGATATTCTACTTTTAGATTTTTTCAACACTCTGGGGATGCCAACCTCAACAACGGTTTCCATTGTCTTTGAATTATTGGGTGCAGCAGTGGCAATGGCATTAATTAAAATTGGCGCAAATGGTGGTGATTTCAGTGAAGTTATCAATTATATAAACACCTCTAAAGCGTCCCAAATTATCTTTGGAATATTACTGTCAGTCTTTGTCGCATTTTCAATAGGGGCAATAGTTCAATGGGTTTCAAGACTATTATTGTCCTATGATTTTCAAAAGAAAGCAAGTTGGGTTGGTGCTCTTTTTAGCGGAATTGCGCTCACAGCGATTACCTACTTCATATTTATGAAGGGGCTTAAAGGTACTTCTTACGCCAAACAATCGTTTGATATTATTGGTGGAGGTACCGTGAAAGATTTTTTAGAAAATGAAGTTCTTTCAATTGTATTCGTTAGTTCGATACTATGGTCTTTACTCTCTTATTTTTTAATTGTAGTCGTTAAAACAAATATCTATAAACTAATCATTATTGTTGGGACTTTTGCATTGGCATTGGCCTTTGCCGGTAATGATTTGGTTAATTTTATTGGGGTTCCTGTAGCGGCCTATAATGCATTCTTAGAATGGTCAGCTTCTGGAGTTTCAGCCTCTGAGTTTCCAATGGATGTTTTAGCATCTAAAGTACCGACTAATAACTGGTTATTGTTTGGAGCGGGAATGGTCATGGTGATTACTTTATGGTTTTCAACAAAGGCAAAAAATGTGGTTAAAACATCCTTAGACCTGTCAAGTCAAGGCGAAACAAAAGAACGTTTTCAGCCAAATGCTTTGTCTCGTGGCTTTGTAAGACTTGCAATGGGGGCGTCAAATTTAACCGCTCGTGTTTTACCAACGTCTTGGCAAGCAAAAATTGAAACACAGTTTGAACAACCTGTGATAAAGCTAACAAGTAATAAGGTACACGAATTACCCGCTTTTGATTTAGTTAGAGCGGCAGTCAACTTAATGGTTGCGGCTGTTTTAATCTCAATAGCGACGTCTTATAAATTACCATTATCTACAACCTATGTCACGTTTATGGTTGCCATGGGAACTTCATTAGCCGACAGAGCTTGGAGTGCCGAAAGTGCTGTGTATCGTGTTGCTGGTGTTGTGAATGTTATTGGCGGTTGGTTTTTTACGGCTTTTAGTGCCTTTAGTGCTGCAGCTTTAGTCGCTTATTTACTGAACCTGAACCTAGAGGTCATGTTTCCAATACTTCTTTTAACGGCGATCGTATTGCTTATTAGAAGTTCAATTGTTCACAGTAAAAAGACCAAAGAAATAGCATCGGATGACCGATTGAAAAAAACCGAAAGCAGCTCTGTTCAAGGGGTGATTACCGAAAGTGCTGAAAATATTTCCAACGTTCTAAAACGTGGTAAGAAAATTTATGCAGCTGCATTTAACGGACTTGCGCAACAAGATTTAGATGCACTTAAAAAGAACAAAAAACAAATCATTAAACTTTCTGATGAGGTTGATGATTTAAGAGACAATATCTTTTACTTTATTAAAAACTTAGATGAGTCAAGTATCGGAGCTAGTAACTTTTATATTCTAATTTTGGGGTACTTACAAGATATGACACAGTCACTTACTTACATTACGAAAGTGAGTCATAAACACGTTAATAACAATCACAAAAAATTAAAATTCAATCAAATTAAAGAACTGAGTCAAATTAATGATTCAATACAGCAATTATTTTCTGATGCAATGCAGGCGTTCAAATCTGGATCTTTTGAAAAAATTGAGTCAATTGTTAATCGTAAAAATGAGATTTCGACCATCCTTAAATCTAATATTGAAACTCAGGTTAAACGAACAAGAACGGAAGAATCGAGTCCAAAAAACACGACGCTTTACTTTAGTTTGTTGTTAGAGACCAAAGATTTGTTAAATGCGACTACAGGTTTATTAGAAGAATATCATGCGGAATATGACAGTAGTGTAAAGCCAGCTACACTTAGTGACGATGGTGAATAGCTCACCTTAAGTACACGACACAAAAAAGCACCTAATTAATTAGGTGCTTTTTAATATAAAGTGTTTGTATTAAGATCCACACATGAGGCAATCATCGCCTTCCGCTTCTTTGGCTTGTTCAATTAGTGCTTTCATTTCTTCTGCAGACATGGGCTCAACTTCAACTGAGGGTGTTTCTTTAGAGAATTTTTCAGCCGTTTTGGCCGCTTTTTCTTGTTGTTTTTCTACCACAGTTGCCTCTACTTCTGCAACTTCAACAGCTTCTGGTTGAGGCACTTCTGCTTTTTTATTATCTAAAGTAAATTTAATAGCATCGACTGCACTCTTCGTTCTTAAGTAGTACATTCCTGTTTTTAAACCACTTTTCCAAGCATAGAAATGCATAGACGTTAGTTTGGCCATTGTGGCGCCTTCCATAAATAAATTTAAAGATTGTGATTGATCAATAAAATATCCTCGCTGACGCGACATATCAATAATGTCTTTCATGCTTAGTTCCCAAACTGTTTTATACAATTCTTTGATGTCTTGAGGAATCACATCTACATGTTGAATGGAACCATTTGCACGCATGATGTCTTGCTTCAAGCTTTCATTCCATAATCCTAGTTCAACTAAATCTTCTAAGAGGTGTTTGTTGACCACGATAAATTCTCCAGACAGTACGCGACGCGTATAGATGTTTGAAGTGTATGGCTCAAAACATTCGTTGTTACCAAGAATCTGAGACGTACTTGCTGTGGGCATTGGCGCGACTAAAAGTGAGTTTCGCACGCCATTTTTAAGCACTTGCTCGCGCAATTTTCCCCAATCCCAAAGACCACTTAAATCTTCATCTTTAAGTCCCCATAGGTTGTGTTGGAATTTTCCTTCACTAATTGGAGAGCCTTCATACGTTTGATAAGGGCCATCTTCGGTGGCTTCTTCCATAGAAGCGGTGACTGCAGCGTAATAAATCGTTTCAAAAATATCTTGATTCAGTTGTTTTGCTTCATCACTTGTGAAAGGCATTCTCAATTTAATAAAAGCATCTGCCAGCCCCTGAACACCAATCCCTATAGGACGGTGTCTAATATTTGAATTTTCGGCTTCAATTACTGGGTAGTAATTTCGGTCGATGACTTTATTTAAGTTTCGGGTCACACGTTTGGTAATCTTAAATAATTCTTGGTGATCGAATTTGCCATCTTTAATGAACATTGGCAAAGCAATCGATGCAAGGTTACAAACAGCAACTTCATCTGGTGATGTGTATTCTATAATTTCAGTACAAAGGTTTGAGGAACGAATGGTTCCCAAATTTTTCTGATTCGATTTACGGTTTGCTGCATCTTTATAGAGCATATATGGAGTTCCGGTCTCAATTTGAGATTCGGTAATTTTTTCCCACAACTCTCTTGCTTTGATGGTTTTACGACCTTTACCTTGTTCTTCATAACCTAAGTAAAGTGTTTCAAATTCTTCACTGTGAACATCTGCCAATCCTGGGCACTCATTCGGACACATGAGGGTCCAAGTCGAGTCTTCTTGAACACGCTCCATAAATAAATCTGGAATCCACATGGCATAGAATAAATCTCTTGCACGCATTTCTTCTTTACCATGATTTTTCTTTAAATCAAGAAAATCAAAAATATCGGCATGCCATGGTTCTAAGTAAATTGCAAAACTTCCTTTTCGTTTTCCACCCCCTTGATCCACATAACGAGCGGTGTCATTAAAGACGCGAAGCATTGGAACGATTCCATTACTGGTGCCATTCGTTCCAGCGATATAACTTCCAGTGGCTCTAATGTTGTGCATTGCTAAACCAATACCACCTGCAGACTGCGAAATTTTGGCAGTTTGTTTGAGGGTGTCATAAATCCCATCAATACTATCGTCCTTCACTGTTAATAAGAAACAAGATGACATTTGTGGTTTTGGTGTCCCTGCGTTAAATAACGTAGGCGTTGCATGGGTGAAAAACTTTTTAGACATGAGCTCGTAAGTCTCAATAGCCGAATCCAGATCATTTAAATGAATTCCAATAGAGACACGCATCAACATATGTTGAGGGCGCTCTGCGATGATTCCATTTAATTTCAAAAGGTAGGAGCGTTCTAAAGTTTTGAATCCAAAGTAATCGTAGCCAAAATCTCGATTGTAAATAATTGTAGAATCGAGTTTGTCTTTATTTTCTATAATGACGTTGTAAACTTCATCAGACAATAAGGGCGCATCCTTTCCTGTTCGTGGGTTTACATAGGTGTATAAATCATGCATGACTTCGCTAAAAGTCTTTTTTGTGTTTTTATGTAAGTTGGAAACTGAAATCCGTGCTGCAAGTCGTGCATAGTCAGGGTGCGCAGTGGTCATTGTTGCTGCAACTTCTGCGGCAAGGTTGTCTAATTCACTGGTAGTAACCCCGTCATAAAGTCCTTCAATAACGCGCATCGCTACTTTCAAAGGATCGACTAATTCATTTAAACCATAGCAAAGTTTACGAACTCTTGCTGTGATTTTGTCGAACATGATTTCTTCTTTTCTGCCGTCTCTTTTTATTACAAACATTTGTTTTCTTTATTATGCTTTTTTGATGCGCCTCAAAAAAGCGGTTAGTTGGTTAGCCTAGTGATATTTGAGTGACCTCAAATACTTAGTTTTTTTGTCTTGTTTCCTTTAGGAAATCAAAAAGTTGATTTATGAAAAACGAGTTTTGAAATTCGTTTTAAGTTCTTATTCTAGTTGTTGGTCTAGAATTCAGAATCGAAACTGTATTTATTGGTACCCTCTTCTTCTTTGTTGAGGACACCCGCCTTTTGATATTCAGCCACTCTTTTTTCAAAGAAATTAGTTTTTCCTTGAAGTGAAATCATGTCCATAAAATCAAATGGGTTTGATGTATTATATTCTTTTTCGCAATCCAGCTCTTGTAATAAGCGATCGGTTACAAATTCTAAATACTGAGACATCAATTTTGAATTCATACCAATCAAACTTGCTGGTAAGGATTCTGTAATAAACTCTCTTTCAATAGTTAATGCATCTAGCAATATTTCTCTGATGCGCTCTTTAGGGACTTTATTAATAAGGTGTTTGTTGTGTAAGTGGACTGCAAAGTCAGCATGCACTCCTTCATCTCTTGAAATTAATTCATTTGAAAAGGTCAAGCCTGGCATTAAGCCACGTTTTTTTAACCAAAAAATAGAACAAAATGCACCCGAAAAGAAAATGCCTTCAACCGCTGCAAACGCAATCAATCGCTCAGCAAAACTTGGAGATTCTATCCATTTAAGTGCCCAGTCGGCTTTTTTCTTGATGGCAGGAAAGTTGTCTATTGCGTTAAATAACTTGTCTTTTTCAACTTCATCTTTCACATAAGTATCAATCAAAAGCGAATAGGTTTCGCTGTGAATGTTTTCCATCATGATTTGGAATCCGTAGAAGAATTTTGCTTCGCTGTATTGAACTTCGTTGACAAAGTTTTCTGCTAAATTTTCATTGACGATGCCATCACTTGCTGCGAAAAACGCTAGGATATGCTTAATAAAATAACGCTCATCGTCATTTAGTTTTGTAACCCAATCCGTTAAATCTTGATGTAAATCAATTTCTTCAGCCGTCCAAAAACTCGCTTCTGATTTTTTATACCATTCCCATATATCATGGTGTTGGATTGGAAAAATTACGAATCGGTCCTTGTTTTCTTGTAAAATTGGTTCTACCTGCGACATCTAAATGAAAAATTAAATTTTGAATTAAAAAAATACACGTTTAAGTGGTTAACAAAGATTTAAAATTGTTGGCTTAAATGAAAGTCATTTTTATAAACATTGCCTATGAGTTTTTAACAACGAGTAGCTTTTTTCCTACAATAAATTTTAAACACTTCTAACATAAAACCTTATTAAGCAGATACTTAACCCATCTCTCTCTCTTAGGGTAAAATGAAGCAGTAAGGCTAATTAAAAACAAGAATTTTAATAAAATTGAAAAATCAACACAAAAAGTGATTCCGTTTTGCGGTCTCTTTCTTAAGGATGCTGTTAATGAGGTTTTACTTGTGCTTTAGTGCTACTTGTTCTAATTCAGCATACCAATCGGCGCCAAACTTGCGGATGAGGGCCTCTTTTACAAATTTATAGACAGGGACTTGGAGTTCTTTTCCTAACGAACAGGCGTCATCACAAATTTCCCAATTGTCATAATTGACCGCAGAAAACTCCGTATAGTCTTTGACACGAACAGGGTATAAATGACAAGAGACTGGTTTTTTCCAATCGACTTCACCTTGATTGTACGCTTCTTCAATTGCACACAAAGCGGTTTGCTTTTCATCAAAAATAACATAGGCACAATCGGCACCATTAATTAAAGGCGTTTCAAGCTCACCATCTTCGGTGACAACATGGGTGCCTTGGGCTTCAATCGCATCGATACTTATTTGTCTGAGGTAAGGTTTTATAATCGGATAGATGTCCTTTAATATGGTCGCTTCGTTAGGTTCTAACGGAGCTCCAGCATCACCATCAATACAACAAGCGCCTTTGCAGGCACTCAGATTACAGATAAAATCTTTCTCGATAATATCCTCAGACACTATGGTTTTTCCTATTTGAAACATGTGGCAAATATACTGTTAATTGTGAACATTTTAAACGCAAATAATCGCTCAAAATTAATTTGTGAATATCATTTTTTTTTTCACCTTTGCATAAATATAATTTGTAATCATGGCTTTGGATTTTAAAGAAATTTTAACGGCATTTATGGTCCTTTTTGCGGTAATTGACATCGTAGGAAACATTCCAATTATTATTGATTTACGTAAAAAAGCAGGACACATTCAAAGTGAAAAAGCTTCGGTAATTGCGGGAATCATTATGATCCTATTTCTATTTCTTGGAGATAGTATTCTCAAACTTGTTGGTATTGATGTGCATTCTTTTGCTGTGGCTGGTGCGTTTATTCTGTTTTTTATTGCGCTCGAAATGATTTTAGGAATCACTTTATACAAACAAGAAGAAGGGGCGAGTATGAATGCCTCTATATTTCCATTGGCATTTCCGTTAATTGCTGGCCCTGGAAGTCTAACGACCCTCCTTTCCTTAAAATCTGAGTTTCACACTGAAAACATCATTATTGCTGTAATTGTCAATGTGATTGTCATTTTTATAGTCCTTAAAACTTCCTCACGTATCGAGCGTATTATTGGTCAAAATGGAATTGATATTGTCCGAAAAGTCTTTGGAGTTGTACTCCTGGCAATCGCTGTGAAATTATTCACCTCTAATATTAAATTTTTATTATAAATATGCGATTCTTAACTTATTTATTATCGGTTTTAGCCCTTGGAATTATCGTGTTTAATTGCACTAAAATTAATTTTGATACGCCCTTTGAAAACGACAGCTATACGGCCATCATCACCGCAATAGCGGCAGGGTGTGCCATTCTAATTTTAACCATCCTTCGAGTGGTTAAAAAGATCGATCGCACAGTGAAAGAAAAATCTTAATTTGGTATTAGGGCTGCTTCTATATCCATCACTTTGATTAGCATTGGATCAATAGGACTCACGACTTTTGCCGCAGAATTATCTCCAAAAAGTTGTTTTGAAAATGCAGATTTCAACAGCATTTTAATAGGGCTTTTATAAACGTTTAAAGCCTTAGCGTCTAGTTTTGAAGCCTCTATAAAATACGTTACAAATTGCTGATAAACTAAATCTGAAATTTCAAACGTACTCAAAAACTGAGATTCAGAAAACGACGCATAGTGTGAGCGTTGTTTATCTAAGTGTTCAAAAACAAAAAAGTCCATAAGGCCTGCAACCCTTAAAAACGCAACAAGATCACTATTGAAGTCGCTGTTTTGTGGCACATAAATATCCGGAATAATACCGCCGCCGCCATACACGATCTTTCCTTTAGGGGTTGTGAACTTAAGACTGTCTGGGGTCGTATCTGAGTGTAGCGTATCTACGCCACTAATGTCTAAGCGCTGATAGTAGGAATTGTAATACGCTTCTGAGCCGTTTGCATAGGACCGCTGTATGGAACGACCTGTAGGGGTGTAGTATCTAGAAGTAGTCAGTCGAATGGCACTGCCATCGCCCATATCCATTTCCCGCTGAACTAATCCTTTTCCAAAGGAACGGCGTCCAATAATAGTCCCTTTATCGTTGTCTTGTAGTGCTCCTGCAATAATTTCACTAGCAGACGCAGAATTTTCATTGATTAACACATACACGGGTGCTTGTTCGAAACGACCCACTCCTGTCGCATAGCTTTCATTGACCTGATTAGTCTTGTTCTTAGTAAATAAGATGAGTTTACCATCTTCTAAAAATTCATCGGCGATTTTTTCGGCGATTTGTAAAAAACCCCCAGGATTATCGCGGAGGTCTAACACTAAATTTGTAGCGCCTGATGCTATTAAATCCTCGACTGCGTCATCAAATTCTAAATACGTGCTTTCAGCAAAACGATTAATTTTAATATATCCTAGCGTTGAACTCATCATATAAAATGACGCTACACTTTTGATAGGGACTTCCGCGCGAGTGATTTCGAAATCTAATAAACTATCGACACCTGCCCGCTTAATTTGTAATCTAACTTTTGAGTTTTTTTTCCCTCTTAATTTCTGAACTACTTTGTCTTGACTCCAAAATACACCATGAATCGTATCATTATCTGCCATTAAAATACGGTCGCTTGCCATAATTCCGGCACGAAAACTTGGCCCACCTTCAATAGGACGAATGACGGCAATCGTATCCTTATACCTGTAGAAACTGACGCCAATTCCAATAAAATCCCCTTTCATGTTTTCTGTGACCGAAGCTAAATCTTGTTTTGGAATATAGGTTGAGTGTGGATCGAGATTTTGTAAAACCTGGTCGATCACGCCTTCAACAATACTGTCTGTGTCCACTGGATCCACATACTCATATTCTAAATAATCAATAAGACGGTTTAGTTTTTGTTTACTTGTATTAGTTCTTGTGAATGTATTGGAGGAATTGACACTTACTTTATCCCCGATATAGATTCCCAACGCCAGCACGAGCCCGATCAAAAATGGAAGATGTTTTGGGTTTAATGACATGAAATCACAACGTTAGTAATTCGACTTGGATACCGGCTTTTTCTAAAAACTCAACTCCAGAAAGGTCTTTGTAAGCTTCGCAATAAACAACTCTAGTTATCCCTGCTTGATGAATCAGTTTGCTACAACTCTGACATGGCGACAAAGTAATATATAAGGTGGCCCCTGAACACGATTGCGTGGAGGATGCAACTTTTAATATGGCATTAGCCTCGGCATGTAACACATACCATTTGGTATACCCTTCTTCGTCTTCACAAAAATTTTCAAAACCCGTAGGAGTTCCGTTATAACCATCTGAAATAATCATACGATCTTTGACAATGATCGCCCCAACTTGTTTGCGTTTACAAAACGATAATTTCCCCCATTCTAAAGCCATTTTTAGATAAGCTTTGTCGTATTTAAGTTGCTTTTGTGTCGACATAAATGGGTTGTGTTTAATTTTTTTAAGGATCTAGAAGACTCGATGTTTAATTACAATTAATTAAGAAAATAGAGGACTGTTGAATATCAGTGGGAGCATTAGCCCAATAACGACCGAAGAAATAACCATGACCCAATCTCTCAATGAAAACCTAAAAATGGTTTGTCCTAAGAATCCTAAAAACAAAATGCAAAAAACAATTACAAATTGTCCAACTTCAATTCCTAACGCAAATTCTAAAATTGACAACAGGGTACTTTCACTAGAGCTGACCAAGGATTCAAACGCATTGGCAAATCCTAACCCGTGAATGAATCCAAAAAATAAGACCAAACTAAATATGATTACTGGATTGCCGTATTTGGAAGATTTTCCTGCTGTAAACACATTGTAAATCGCCATAATAATAATCGTAAAAGGAATTAACCACTCGGTCACATTCGCTTTTAAATTTATAATATCATACACGCCTAACAACAAACTAAGGGTGTGCCCAAGAGTAAACGATGACACTAATAATAAGAGTCGTTTCCAATCTCTAAAAAAATAAGGAACAGTAAGTACGACTAAAAACAAAATATGGTCATAGCTTTTGAAGCTGACAATATGGTAAAGTCCTAATTCTAAAAATTTCAAAAAGCTGTCCAGCATAGGTTGGTTGTTATATTGACTTCAAAGTTAATAAAATTAATTAGTAATAGCGGCAGGCTGAATGAAAGTTAAGGGGTTTCAAAAATTTCAAGTCCGCAATCCAAAAAGGCTTTATAATCTGCTTCGTCTGGCGTGTAGCCAACAGGGTTGTTTAAAATCGTTTTAGCATCGGGACTCAACAACACATAGAAGGGCTGGGAGTTCGACTTGAAAAATTGGGTTTGAAAATGGGCCCATTTATGTCCATAATTTTCTAATACTCGAGCGCCACCGCCTAGGCGTTCCACGGTTAACTTTTGATTTTCAGGCAATTCTTTTTTATCATCGACATATAGAGAAATCAATACATAGTCGTTTTCAAAATAAGGTTTGATGGACGCTTTGGGCCAGATATGTTCTTCCATTTTACGGCAGTTTACACAGGCGTACCCTGTGAAATCGAGTAAAATTGGTTTGTTAACTTTTTTAGCATACGCGACCCCTTCTTTTAAATCTTTAAAACATTCAAAGTTATTTGGACAGTCATTTGGATATAAAAAACTGTAACCCACAGGCGGCGCCAAACCACTTAATAATGTTAAGGGTGTGAATGTTTGCGTTTCTTTATTAACTTTAAAACCAGATCCTAAATAGATGACAAATGCCAAAACAAGCAACCCAGAACTGATTCTGAAAAAAGACAGCTTTTTTAACGGGGAATCATGTGGGAATTTTATTTTTCCAAACACATAGAGGGTCAGCCCTGCAAATACAAGAATCCAGATTCCTAAAAAGACTTCAATTTTAAGGATTCCCCAATGTTTCACTAAATCGGCATTGGATAGAAATTTAAAGGCTAAGGCTAGTTCTAAAAACCCTAAAACTACTTTAGTCGTGTTGAGCCATCCCCCTGATTTTGGGAGGGCTTTTAACATGTTTGGAAACATGGCAAACAATGCAAAAGGCAAGCCGAGAGCCACTCCAAAACCACCCATTCCAGTGGTGAGTTGCCAAGCACCTCCATCTGCAGAAAGAGAGCCCGCAAGTAGTGACCCAAGGATAGGGCCTGTACAAGAAAAGGATACGATCGATAAGGTCAGTGCCATAAAAAAGACGCCTAAAATTCCGCCAATACCTTCACCCCTACTGGTCGAGTTGGTCCAGGTTGATGGTAGGGTTAATTCGTAATATCCAAAGAATGAAAATGCGAAAAATATAAATATGACAAAGAAAATGACATTCAACCAAACATTGGTTGAGATTTCATTTAAAATATCGGGATTTACAGAGTCTAACAGATGAAATGGAATACTTAATACCACATACACCAAGACAATGAAAAACCCATATAAAATGGCTTTAGAAACGCCGCCTTTTTCATTGGCATTGCCTCCTTTTTTGGTGAAAAAACTCACCGTTAAGGGGATCATTGGAAATACACAAGGGGTTAAAAGGGCTAATAAACCCCCTAGAAATCCTAAACCAAAAATCTTCCACAGTGAATTGTTGGAAGCCTTGATGTCTTGAGATAAAGAACTTAATTGAGTACTACACTTCACGGTCGCTTTTGAGAGAGATTCTGGCGCCATCCCATATAATGTTTGGTCGGCATTCTTAGAGAGATCAGAGTCAGACATCGGGGTCCCACCTACAATCACAAATCCTGTTTGATCGGTATAGTCAAAGGCAAATGGATTATCGGGTTTATAGGTGCATTTTGAATCATCACAGGTCATGAAATCAATATTCCCACGCATACTAAAAGCCGATGATTTAACACGCACACGCTGTTTAAAGACCGCTTTATCATAAAACTTTGAAACCACCATTTCAAATACGGGATCGTGTTGAGTGACTTTATTTTCATCCGATTCCGTCACCGTTTCAATGAGCTCAAAACTAGAGGAAGATTCAAATGAAAAAAGCGTTGGTAAGGGACCACCTTCTTCAACAAATTGAGAATAAAGCGCCCAATGGGGGTCAATTTTAGCAACAAAAATAAGGGTATACTCTGTGTCGGTAATTTTTTCAGAACCAAATTCCCATTTGACGGGATTCAAAATCTGAGAGGATGCCGAAAAACTGATTAAAAATAATAAAAGTAGTGTAAAATTTTTCATAGATTTAGTCACATATTAAGATTGCAAATTAATGAAAAATTAAATTGTATTGCTATAAGTCACTATTAATGTTGATTTCGCGAATGAAACCAAAAAAGCCTCGCTAAAAATAGCAGGGCTCTATGAAGGATTATAAAAATTTTCCGACCCTATGGGTATTACAAATGTCCTTTCTCTTTTTTGTAGGTCATCAACACTAAAACTAAACACAGAACAGAGGATAATGCACAGACTCCGTACATGCCTCCCCAACCAAATTTTTGAGTAATAAAGGCGAGTCCAATACCCGAAAAAGTAGCACCGACATAGCCGAAAAAACCAGTCATACCACAGGCCCCAGAAATGGCTTCCTTCACCGTAACTCTTGAGGCTTGCACACCACTAATTAAATTTTGAGGACCATCTATTAAAAACCCAATGAGCAATAGAAACACACCTGTTCCCATGATATTATCTGGACCGGAATACCAATAAAATCCAACAATACTGAATGTTAATAAAACAAGATAGATCACATTGATTGGCACACATCTCCCGTTCCAAAATCGATCGGCTAAATACCCTGCGACAATACCTCCAGGAATCCCTGCCAAGGGCATGAGCGTCCAAAATATAGCAACGCTTACTTGATCGATTCCTTTTACATCATATAGAAAAATAGTTGCCCAATCTAAGGTGCCAAATCGTATGATATAGATAAACATATTGGCAAAACTTAGAAGCCAAATGTACTTATTGGTGAAGATGTATTTTTTTAATAGTTCCCAATGTGATTTTGATTTTTCAATTAATTCAACGATGGGCCTGTCATTCTTATAATCTTCAATTTCTGGTAACCCTAATGAAACGGGGCGATCTCGTAAAGTAATAAATAAAAATATGGCGGTTAAACACCCTATGATTCCTGGTACATAAAAAACCGCTTCCCACCCTACAATTCCTTTGTTGTACAAATTGATAATCCCTGCAACTAAGAGTCCTACTCCAAATGTCCCTGCAGTATGCGAAGACGAAAGAATCGTCCATTTTGTTGCTCTTTCACTTGGCGAAAACCAATGTACAAGACCTTTAGCAATTGGAGGAAACCCCATAGACTGAAAGGCTCCATTAAGCCCCCAAAAGAAAACGATCAAATATAAACTGTCTAAGAATCCAATAAACAAATGAATGATCGAAGCTGAAAAAAGCCCGATTGCCATAAACATTCTAATATTTGCTCGATCTGCAAAAAGTCCACTTATAAATTTTCCAATACCATACACGATATAAAAAACACTACTTAATATCCCTAGTTGAATGATGTCAATATCTAACTTCTCGCTAATTAAAGGCAAGGCTGGAGATATGTTTTTTCTAGTAAAGTAAAAAATGGTGTACCCGATATACATCCCAATGAACATACGCCATCTCCAATGTTTATATTTTTTGGAAACTACCGCATCGGGGGTTTTATCTTTTGAGGGGGGCACTTGAATTATAGAAGGAAATTTGGCGAAATTCATATTGATTTTAAAAGATTTTAAAATGATTATGGGATATCATCTTTATTTAACATAAAATAAAGTGCATTCTTAACAGAATGCACTTTCTAAATCAAGAATTGATGACTAATTCAAAACATGATAAAAGACCTATTTGGTTATCTTTCATTTTGTTTTATAAGACCTAAGCTACTATCAATAACATTCGGAGGAATTGGCCACACACGGTGTTTCAATAAATCAAAATTACTTCGTTCGGGCCAAACTTCATATATTGTAAATCCTGAGTCAGGATCTTCTTGATCGTCATGTTGTCTCCCTCTAAGGGATTGCTTAAGTTCTGCTGAATCACCCCAACGACATAAGTCTTCAAATCGACCAAAAAGCTCACCTGCAAATTCAGCTCTGCGCTCGTATTTAACATGGGCAAGCGTTGCTGCTGTAATTGCAGGAAGACCTGCGCGTTCTCTGACAATATTCAAATCCGTATCTCCATTTTGACCAAGCGCAATTTTAGCTTCTGCACGCATCAAATAGACCGCTGACAATCGCATCAATGGGACATTTAAATCGGTTGTTGGATGATCGCCATTACCATTCAGGTGCTCTCCATTAGGATAGCTATAAGGCTCCATGTATTTTTTAAGTTGAATTCCAGTTAAATTTTTAGTAGACCAATATCTTCTGGTTTCTCCAAAAAATTCAAACGCATCTCCAAAGACCAATAAGGTTGCATCTCTTCTTAAGTCTCCAGCTTGATACGATTCATATAAATCAAGTGTTGGTGCAAAATAGCCCCAACCATTGTATTTACTCCAACCCTTGTTCTCTAAAGACGCTCCTGGCAAAATACTCCCTCCCGTGGTGTTACTTGGAATGGACCAGATGTACTCATTTCCCCAATTATTATCGATTTTAAATACGTCTTTAAAATTAGGTTCCAATACTTCTTGGGTGGCAGTCACAGCATTACAAGCATCGATTACTTTCTGCCAAGAGGCACTGTCAAATTCGGCATTGTGCAAATGTGTTTTTGCTAAATAAGCATAGGCCGCATTTTTATGGGCTTTCCCATAATCAGAAGGCGAAAGGTCGCTAAACAAAGGTAGTAATGCGGCGGCTTTGGTGAAGTTTTCAGCAGCATACTCATAACTAACCGTAACGCTTTCTGGTCGAGAAATATAAAAATCCGTGGTCGTTTCATCAACGATGGGAATTCCTGCGCGATCATCTCCGTAGAGTAAACTTAATTGAAAATACGCTAATCCACGCATGAAGTATGCATTTCCTAAAGCAAAATTCTTTACATCATCTGAAACACCTTCGATGTCAGGGACATTATTAAGAATATCATTCGCTCTTTTTACCACTTGAAAGTGTTTTGGCCAAATGTCTCTTGTATAAGAACCAGAGCCGGTAGTCACAAAGTCTTTTATTTGTTCTATTTGTGATTTAGATTTTCCAACTACAAAATCATCACTTGGTATTATTGAATATAAAAACATTCCCCTACCATAAGTGCCTTGAAAATCGTTCATTAAATAGAGTGCATTGGTCGCTCTAGTGACGTCCGTTTCTGTTTTGAAAAAAGAAGCTGCCGTAGGAGCCCCTTGCGGCTCAACCTCTAAGAACTCATCTGTACAACTTGTAAATACTACAAGTGTCACAAGAATCAAAAAACTTAAATATTTATATTTTTTCATTTTGTTTTATTTTAAAGTTAAATTAAATCCTAAAGTAAATGTTCTAGCAACAGGGTATTGTCCGCCATCGACTCCACGGTTAGAAACTTCAGGATCTAAACCGGAATAGTTTGTCCAAGTCAGTACGTTTTGTCCTGTTGCATAGATACGTAACTTATCAAAATAGGGGCTCTTTGGCAACGTATAGCCCACAGATATATTTTTTAAACGTAGATAATCTGTATCCTCTAACCAAAAATCAGAGGGTTGGATGTTTCCATTTGGATCGTCAATTGACAATCTTGGGTTGGAAGCATTTGGATTTCCTGGATGCCAAGTGTCTAAGGCTGTATCTAGTAAATTGGATCCAGAAACAGATGTATGCGCCGGGTAGGTAGTGGTTAGTTTATAGCCATTGTAAGCAACCCCGCCTTGCGTGCCTTGTAAGAATATCGAAAAGTCGAATTTTTTGTAATTTGCCGAAAAGTTTAATCCATAAGATACGGTTGGAAATGCGCTTCCTTTAAAAACTCGATCGTCATCGTCTATAACACCATCATTATTTTGATCTATAAACCGAAGGTCTCCTAATTGGGCATCGGGCTGTCCATTCGCTCTTGCGTTAGTTACTGCTGCATCGGTTCTTAAGAGTCCATCCGATTCAATTAGGTAATAAGAAAAAAGAGGTTGACCCACTGCATTTGCAAGCGGATAATGTGTTGCGACTTGCGTAATATCGTCCGCAATAATGTCAAACCTAGGGGCTAATTCAATCACTTCATTTTTGATAAAGGACACATTTCCTGAAAGATTATAGGTGAAATCGCCTTCATTTTTAGTGTGCCCTAAAGCTAGCTCCAGGCCTTTATTTCGGATTTTTCCAGAGTTTTGAAATGGGGAAGTCCCAATTCCTTCTAAGGAACTCACAGGCGTTCGGTTGAGCCATCGGTTCGTATCTTTAATAAAATAATCGGCTGTTAAATTCCATTTATTATTTTCAGATGAGAAGTCCAAACCAAAATTGGTGGTTTCAGAAATTTCCCAATTGATGTCAGGGTTGGAACGTCCATCAAGAACAACCCCCTTTTGGTAGCCCTTTCCTCCTAGTATGGTATTTTCAACTGATAATGGTAGGTTTGTTGGGTATGACGATAAACTTTCAATATTACCGACCCGACCCCAACTAGCTCTTAACTTTAAATTGCTTATAAAGTCCGATTTAAAAAAGGTTTCTTCAGACAAAGACCAACCAACTGCAACGGATGGGAAATTCTCCCAGCGCCTATCTTGGTTTAACTTAGAGGAACCATCTCTACGAATACTGGCAGAAAAGAAATATTTTTTATTATAATCATAAAGGACTCTTGAAAAAAATGAAACCAATTTATTTTCGAAAAATGAATACGTTATATCGTTGATTTCCTCCGCCAATGGTATAAACAATAACAATGGATCTTCACTTTCAAACTTTTCAGCAACAATGCCATCAAATTCACGTTCTTGGTGCTGTAACGAGTAGCCACCCAGTAACTGAAACGCATGTGCATCATTAAATGTATTTGTATAATTTAAGGTGTTTTCCCATGACCAATTAATTTCATTGGCCTGAATTTGAGTCAATTTGTTAGTGGCCTTGTTCAACTTTGAAGCTTCCGCCACACGAGGGTCAAATTCTTTGTAAAATTCATCAGAATGGTTGATCGCATAACTCGTTTTAAAAATCAGTTTATCTATCGGCTTATATTCTAAGAATAGATTTCCAAACGTATTTCTTTTTGGATTGTCGATGTTAATACGTTCTAAAGTCCCTACTGGGTGAATCACATCTCCATTTTGTCCGTCACCAACATCGCTATAAACACCTTCAGAGTTGTATATTGACACATGAGGTGGTGCTTTGATTGCCGCAGCTATAATACCGTTATAGTTGGTTTCTCCATTATCTGCTTGCGTCCCTGTAAATGCAGATTGGCCGTTGATAAGGGTGTAAGAAAAGTTTTCGCCGATTTTAATTTTATCACTTAACTTAAGTGCGGAGTTGTATCGAAAACTTAAACGATCTGCATACGTATTGATAAGAATTCCTTCTTTTTTATTGTAACCTAAAGAGGATGAAAACGTGTACTTTTCTGAGCCACCACGCAATCCAATATCATAATTTTGAATGATCCCACTTCTAAAAATTTCATCAACCCAATTGGTTCTTTGCACCAATCTGTCAGGGTTACTGACGCCATCAAAATAATCTAATCTTGGGGTATCAGAATTATCGTACGCAATATTATACATATCGGTATATTGCTGTGTGTTTAAAGCTACTGGTTTGTCATACACGTTTTGAACACCCGTGAAGGCTCCAAAATCGACTTGAATTTTTCCTTGTTTTCCTTTTTTGGTTGTAACCAAAATCACCCCTGCTGCGGCACGAACTCCGTAAATCGAAGCCGAAGCAGCATCTTTTAATACGGTAAGTGATTCAATATCAAAGGGATTGATTGGGCCTCCATAATAGGGGACGCCATCCACAATCCATAGCGGTTTTTCGGCTGAAGAGGTTCCCAGTCCTCTAATTTTAATGGTCGGCGTACTTGTCGGATCTCCGCCGTCTGATAACACTGTCACACCCGAAACGTTTCCTTGAAGTGCTTCTTCTACTTGTGTCACCGCACGGTCCTCAATGTTTTTGGCAATTGCAATCGATCCTGTTAATTCTTTTTTGGTGACAGTCCCATATCCAATTAAAATAACTTCATCCAATGCCGCCGAATCAACTACTAATTGAACATTTATTTCCGTTTGACCATTTACTGGAATTTCCTGAGTTGCAAAACCAATATAGGAGACCACTAGAATCGCATCATCACTGTCTATTTCTAAGCTAAATTTTCCGTCAAAATCTGTAGTCGTTCCTGCCGAAGATCCTTTAATTAAAATTGTAGCACCTGGAAGTGGCTGATCTGTATCGTCGTTTACTGTTCCGCTAATTTTGTTTTGCTGCTTATTAGTGACCGTTACAGTCTTATTTGAAGATTTGCTTCTGTCAGCATCCTTTTTGTGTTTGAGAATAATTTGTGTTTCTCTTTCTATTTGATACGCTGTAGAGGTGTTCATAAATAAAATCGTCAAAACCTGTTCAATATTAGCATCTATTAATTTTATTGAAACTTTACGATTTAAATCAACAAATCTGGTATTGTATATAAATTTGTAATCTGACATTGCTTCAATTTTGTCAATGACTTTAACTATCGATGTGTTTTCTTCTTCTAAAGTAAGTGACTGAGTGTACCCTATATTGCTCGCTAGCACACTGAAAAAAGTAGCGAAGACAAAAAGGGTTGTTAGTTTCATTTTTAAATCAAATTTTATAAAAGGCAGAGATTTATCTTTCTTTTCATGAAGGTTTTTCATATTTTTAATGTGTTTAAATAGTGAATGACTGATTTTTTGTTGATCACTTATAAATACCGGGAGATGTTACAGCATTTTCCGGTTTTTTTATTCTAACATTTAAGAATATACAAAGTGATTTTGATGATCTTTGTAAGCTTGTTTTGAGGTTTTATTTCATATTGATAGGTTTTAGGTTAGTTAATATAAATGGTGTTGTCTTCGATTCTATATTTGATATCGTAACTGTTTTTAAAATAACTTAATATAATATCTATAGGCTCTTCTTTAAAACTTGCGTTAAAAATCTCTTTATCAAGTTGTTCGTTTGTGTTTATTATTTTCATATTATAATGACGCTCAAGCTTTTTAGAGATCGTTTCAAAGCTGCTATTTCTAAAAATTAAACTGCCCTTCATCCATTGTGTGTAAAGTTCAATATTAACTTTTTCAACAGAAATACTCTGATCGTTTTTATCATGAGAACCTTTAGTCCCTGGCACAATTGTAACCCCCTCTTTTAAGGTTTCATTTTCATTATAAAGAGCCACAGATCCTTCAATCAAAACAACCTCCGTAGTAGAATCTTCTGGGTAGGATGAAACATTAAATTCTGTTCCAAACACTTCAACATTTAACGCTTCTGCATTCACAATAAATGGGTGTTTCTTATCTGATGTTACATCAAAAAATGCTTCCCCTTCTAAAAAGACTTGGCGCGTTTTTCCATCTACGAATTTAACTGGGTATTTTAAGGAGGTTCCGGCATTTAAATGAACCTTTGTTCCGTCAGATAATTGGATTTCAAACTGTTTACCGTAAGGCACTTTTAAGGTGTTATAGACCAATTTTTCTTTTATATAAGAACTGTTATACACTAAATGAGTTCCACTTTGAGCGCCGACCACACGACCCTTATCATCCACCACTTTACTTGTACCATTTTCTTGTATGACTTTTATATCTCCATTTTCTAGTTGAAGGGTAATGCTATCAGAAGGGATCATAAATTCAGGGGAAGGTGAAAAATAATCGTTCTGATATAAATACCCAATCCCTAAAAATGTAATAATTAGGGCTGCATATTTAGATAGTTTTCGAATTTTATGCAAGTGACGTAAACGGCGTTCTTTACTAATAAATTCTTGCAGCTCCTTTTTTGATCTGTTGGTATCAAACTGTTTCATATTGAAGTCAATTGCATAGTTAAGTTTAATGTAGTTTTTAAATTCCTTCTCATTTTGGGGGTTTTCAAGCCATAAAGAGAGGGCTTCTAATTCCATAAAAGAGGCCTGATTTGTAAGGAATTGTACAATTAATTTTTGATTTTTTTGTGACATTATTTAATCTTTCTATACTACTAAAACGAAAGTATTTTGAAGAACCCTTACTTTTTTGGTTATTTTTTTTTTATTTTCGCAATTAATATCACCTAATTATAGCATATTCCAATTATGTCTACTGTTTTTATAAATCAAATTTCTTTTCTAAAATCCCTTCAAAAAGGAGAGTCAAAAGCCTATACATTTTTAGTAGACACTTACCATCATAAACTATGTCTTTACGCCTTTAGCCTTACAAATGACCATGATTTATCGGAAGATATTGTTCAGAATGTATTTATTAGAATTTGGAAAAATCGCCAAAAAATTAAAGACGACTTTAATTTTAAAAGCTACTTATATAAATCGGTTTACAATGAATTTATTGACCAATATCGAAAACAAAAAAACGTTTTGTCTTTAGAAAAAAAACATATCGACGCCTTGAGTTTCATCGTTGAAGAAGAAGATGAAAAATCTTTAGAACGATTAATAAACCTTATTAAACAAGAAATACAAAACCTCCCTCCCAAGTGTAAGCAAACGTTTTTATTAAGTAAATATGAAGGTCTTACCAATATTGAAATTGCAGACTATTTAAATATTTCCACCAAATCTGTGGAAGGACATATTACAAAAGCCTTTTCTGTATTAAGAACTGCGATGGGTGATAAAGTAAATGGTCTTTTGTTTTTACTTTTTAATGTAAGAAGAAAAGGGGTCTTTTAATGCTCGATCCATTTTGGTTGTGAAGTCAATAGAGCCTATTATTCATCGTTACTATTAACATTTATTTCGCGAATGAAACCAAAAAAGCCCCGCTAAAAATAGCAGGGCTCTCTTAAGATTTGTAAAACTTAAATCACTTATTCTTTTGTGAGGTCTTTTGCATATTGAGTGACTCTAGAGATTTTCCCATCCATGTTAAAAAAGAACCATTCTACCAGTTCTTTTTCCCAGACAGTTCCATCTTTAGAAACTCTTTTTTCTCTTGAGAACACAGTCACTCCAGATTCTGGATCTGTATTTTGAATTTTCACAGGGACTATTGAATAGACCTTCCATGAAACTTCTGATAAATCATCAAAAACTTGAGCCCAAACTTCTTTTGTCATGACTGTTTTAGTTCCTTCTGCATCTAAAAGAACCGCATCGTCTGCAAACGCTTCGCTACAGGCTGCTCCATCCATATTGTTATAATCAACAAGTAACTTTTCGATCGCTTCAACTTCGCCTCTGTTTGAGAATACTAAAGGTCTTCCAGACCACTCTGAAGTGCCATCTCCAATGAATTTTCCGCCGTAATTTAATCCAAAATTACTTTCTTTCTCTCTGTAAACCCACTGTCCAAACGAGGAAACTTTGTTTTCCTTATTTGTGGTGAAAATTTCCATTAGGTTTAAGTTTTCTATTGACCCATCTTTAAAACTTCTATTTTCTACAGACCAAGTTAAAACCATTGTATCCTCAGAACCTTCCATTTTTACTGGAATAATCAAATATGGATCCATTGTAATGGTTTCCATCGATCCTAAAAACTTTGTAGACCAGCCCAACGCTTTTTCAGAAAATTCTTCTGTGTAGTTAGTCATCATGGCGGTCGCATCTTTGGCGCTGTAGTCTTTAGCTATTTTTAAAACGGTTGCCACGGATTCGTCACTTCCGATCGTAAATGATTTTCCGTTATTTTCGCCTTCTCCTAAAAAGACGCCAGCGGATTGAGCACTCAAAAATAAGCTTGAACAAAAGGTAAGTGTGTAAAGTAATTTTTTCATATTAATTTTATTAAATTGGTTATACTTGTAAATTGCAATTTAATAAAATCGAATGAATCTAAGAATCAATATGTGATAAAACTTTGTCTCTATACTTAATATACAAGGATTGGGTGTTTTTAATAGAGACTTCTGGGGCTACGCCTTGATTGTCCTTAAAAAACTTATGTCCGATAGAATCAAATTTGTTTTCTAAATTTCGTTTGCTCCAAAACATCATTTCATAAAGGACAGGATATATATCAATTCCCTTGGTTGTGAGATAGTATATTTTTGTTTTATGATCGTGAGGAAGTTTAACAACTTTAAGCAAACCGTGATTAATTAAAAGATCTAGGCGGTTGCTTAGGATATTAGAAGCAATTTTTTCTGGTGACTTCATGAATTCGGTAAATGTTTTTTTACCTAAAAACAAGTCTCTAATAATAACAAGCGACCACTTGTCACCAACGATGTCAAGCACGCTTACTAAAGGGCATTGGGATCTGTTTGTTTTCATATTTATAAAATTAGGGGTATGCAAACTTAACCATTTTATCAAAAGACCCTCTTTATTTAACAGATATTTAAGTCGGGATGACAGGATTTGAACCTGCGACCACACGACCCCCAGCCGTGTACGCTAACCGGACTGCGCCACATCCCGAATAAATAGTGACTAAATCTATTATTTTTTTTTCAGTCAAAAAAATGATCGATCTTTTATTACGATTAAAAAGAAGTGTGTCCCTTTTAATTTTTTGCTTAATTTTACACCCATGAAAAAGATTACTATACTTATCCACTGTAAGGATCAATCGGGGATTATAGCAGCGGTCACCAACTTTATTGCTTCTAAAAACGGAAACATTGTGTATATCGACCAACATGTGGATCAAGAACAAGAAGTGTTTTTTATGCGTTTGGAAGGAGAGTTTGAAAAAGCTTCCTATGATAATTCAAATTTTGAGACCCTGTTTCAGCAAGAAATCGCTCTTAAGTTTAATATGAGTTGGGAACTTTACACGGCAATCTATCGCCCAAAAATGGCTCTTTTTGTATCTAAATACGACCATTGTTTGTATGATATTTTAGGACGATACAAATCGGGAGAATTAGCATTAGACATTCCTATGATTGTGAGTAATCATTTAGATTTAAAACCAATTGCAGATAGTTTTGACATCCCGTTTTTCCATGTACCTGTCACCAAGGATACAAAACCAGAAGCCGAAGCCAAACACCTCGAACTCTTGTCAGAACACGACATTGACTTTATTGTATTGGCGCGTTACATGCAAATAATCCCAGAAGGGCTCATTGAAACGTATCCGCATAAAATCATCAATATTCATCATTCATTTCTTCCTGCATTTGTAGGGGCCAAGCCCTACCACTCTGCGTACAAGAGAGGAGTTAAAATTATTGGCGCCACTTCACACTATGTGACTAAAGAACTTGATGCAGGCCCAATTATCGAGCAAGATGTGACGCGAGTCTCTCACACCCATTCTATTACTGATTTGGTGTCAAAAGGACGCGATTTGGAAAAAATAGTATTATCAACAGGTATCAAATTACATCTCGATCACAAAGTGATGGTTTTTAATAATAAAACCGTTATTTTTTCATAAAACTATTAACTAAAATTTAATATCATGGAACAAACTAATCAACCCACAATACAAGTTACTGCGTCTGGAAAAGTCGTTGTCACCAATGCTAAAGATGTCGTTTTATTGGATGGCGAAGGAAATCCGATCGCAAAACGCAACCGATTTGCGTTGTGTAACTGCGGCAAAACACAAGACGGCCCTTTTTGTGACGGCGCGCATAAAGAGTAATCATTTTTGTTTAAACTAAAAAAAGCCTCCAAATGGAGGCTTTTTTATTTTTTGCAATCCAATAAAATTACTCTCCTTCTGCCAAGACGCGTTCGGTTACATAAAACATTTGAACCTTTCCGTCTACAAAAAGAGCATCATGAACCTGACTTAGCTTTACTTCTTCTCCTTCTACGGTTAAAGTTACACTATGTCCAGAAGTCACCCACTGACGTAATTCTCCGTCCTTATTGGTGTATTCATTTTCGATCAGGTAACTGGTCGTCCATTTTGGATTGGTAGCCGCAAACCAGTTTGTTAAAAATTCGATGTGTGCGTCTGAACCTTCAATCACTTGACCTGTAGGACTGTATATTTTAAAATCTTCCGAGGCATTTAAGCTGCGAATGGTTTCTAAATCTCTTTCATTGTGCGCTTTTATGTACGTTTCCCAAGATGCTAGGTTGGACAGATCTCCACTGTATAACGGGATTTTGGAGCCGTCTTTTTC
>CAJQLD010000009.1 GCA_905479095.1 uncultured Flavobacteriaceae bacterium | reverse complement strand
TAAAAAACCCAGAGCAATGCTCTGGGTTTTTTAATTTTATTCTATATCTTTGCAGCGCGAAAACGACGTGTTTTCCATATCATTTAAGATAAAAAATTAAAATTATAAAAGTAATGTCAAAAGTTACAGGTAAAGTTGCTCAAATTGTAGGTCCAGTGATCGATGTCGCATTCGATTCTGGAGCAGATCTTCCAAAAATTTACGATTCCTTAGAAATCAACAGACCTGATGGATCTATATTGGTTCTTGAAGTACAATCACACATTGGTGAAAATTCTGTGCGTACCATCGCGATGGATTCATCGGATGGATTGAGCCGTGGGACGGAAGTCAATGCTACTGGCGTACCAATTCAGGTGCCTGTAGGAGACGACGTTTATGGTCGTTTATTCAATGTAATTGGAGATGCTATTGATGGTTTGGGAGACTTGCCAAAAGCAGGTGCTGCTGGATTGCCAATTCACAGACAAGCCCCTAAATTTGAAGAACTTTCGACTTCTACTGAAGTTTTATTTACAGGAATCAAAGTCATCGATCTAATTGAGCCGTATGCAAAAGGTGGTAAAATTGGATTATTTGGTGGAGCTGGAGTTGGTAAAACTGTTTTGATACAAGAATTAATTAACAATATCGCCAAAGGCCACGGTGGTCTTTCGGTATTTGCCGGCGTTGGAGAACGTACTCGTGAAGGAAATGATTTACTTCGTGAAATGCTCGAGTCTGGTATTATAAAATATGGTGATGAATTTATGCACTCCATGGAAGAAGGCGGATGGGATCTTAAAAAGGTTGATAAATCAATCATGAAAGAATCCAAAGCAACGTTTGTATTTGGACAAATGAATGAGCCACCAGGAGCACGTGCAAGAGTTGCCTTATCTGGATTAACAATTGCGGAATACTTCCGTGATGGCGCTGGAGATGGTCAAGGAAAAGATGTGTTATTCTTTGTGGATAATATTTTCCGATTTACACAAGCAGGTTCAGAAGTGTCCGCACTTCTAGGACGTATGCCTTCGGCCGTAGGATACCAACCAACATTAGCAACCGAAATGGGTGCAATGCAAGAACGTATTACTTCAACTAAGAAAGGATCCATTACTTCTGTACAAGCGGTTTACGTACCTGCAGATGATTTAACAGATCCTGCACCAGCAACAACCTTTGCTCACTTAGATGCTACCACTGTATTATCTCGTAAAATTGCAGAACTTGGTATCTACCCAGCGGTAGATCCTTTAGATTCTACGTCAAGAATTTTGACTGCTGATATTTTAGGAGATGAGCATTATGATTGTGCACAACGTGTAAAAGAGTTGTTACAACGTTATAAAGAATTACAAGATATCATTGCGATTCTTGGAATGGAAGAATTATCAGAAGAAGATAAATTGGCTGTTGGTCGCGCACGTCGTGTACAACGTTTTTTATCTCAACCATTCCACGTTGCAGAACAATTTACAGGTCTGAAAGGAGTATTGGTTGATATTAAAGAAACCATCAAAGGGTTTAACATGATTATGGATGGGGAATTAGATCGTCTTCCAGAAGCCGCCTTTAACCTTAAAGGAACCATTGAAGAAGCGATAGAAGCAGGTGACAAAATGTTAGCTGAGGCTTAAAAATTAAGACTATGTATTTAGAAATTATAACTCCAGAAACAACCGTATTTAAAGGCGAAGTAGACAGTGTGTCTGTGCCTGGTGTGAATGGTGATTTTGAAATGCTAAACAATCACGCGGCAGTCGTGTCGATCCTTAAACAAGGATTTGTGAAAATCACTGGGGACATCACTCTTGATGACACAAACAAAGAACTGTTTGAGCAAAAAGGCAAAAGCTATTTGTATGCGATTGATTCAGGCGCGATTGAAATGAATGCTAATACTATAATTTTATTAGCAGACTAGTCCGTACTTAATTATATAAAATTTAAAGCTCAAACTTCGGTTTGGGCTTTTTTATTTTCCCGTAAACTTAGAGTTTCGTTTTTCTAAAAAAGCAGTCGTACCTTCTTCAAAATCTTCAGTTCCAAAACACGTTCCGAATTCAGAAATTTCGACGTCAAAACCATTGACCCCATCCCTATAATTCGCATTAACTGCCTTAATAGCGGCACTAATAGCTAAGGAAGAGTTCGATTTGATTTTATGGGCTAAGTCGATACACTTTGGTAACAATTCGTCTTGAGGAACTACGTAATTCACAAGTCCATAGTCAAGTGCTTTTTCGGCATCGATCATACTAGCAGTCATGATCAATTCTAAGGCGCGCCCCTTGCCAATCAACTGAGCGAGGCGTTGTGTGCCGCCGTATCCAGGAATCAGTCCTAAAGACACTTCTGGAAGCCCCATGCGGGCGTTTGAACTGGCTAATCTAAAGTGTGCAGACATTGCTAATTCTAAACCACCACCCAACGCAAAACCATTGACGGCTGCAATAACCGGCGTTGTAAGGTTTTCTACAAAATCAAACAATAAATCATGGCCTTCTTTGGATAACAAACGACCTGATTCTTCATCAAAATGAGCAAACTCACTAATATCGGCACCCGCAACAAAAGCCTTCTCGCCACTTCCAGTGAGGATAATCACTTTGGTATCAAAATCGGACTCAGCCATTTTAAACGCTGCATGCAATTCAAAAATAGTCGCTTTGTTTAAAGCATTTAATTTTGTGGGCCTGTTGATTGTAATGGTTGTAATACCATCGGTGAAATCACTAATAATGTTGTTATATTGCATCTGTAGAGTGTTTAGGAAAGCGTACAGTAAACTGGGTTCCTTCATCTTTAATTGAAGAAAACTTAATGCTTCCGTTATACGTTTCAATAATATTTTTGATCATTGGTAATCCAAGTCCCATCCCACTCGTTTTGGTGGTGAACTTTGGTTCAAATATTTTATCTTCAATCGTTTCATTAATCCCGCTTCCATTGTCTTTTATTTCAATAATAACATCGGAATCATTCGAATGGAGGAACACACTAATCTTCGGGGCACGATCATCAGGAATCGATTGGATGGCGTTTTTTACTAGGTTAGTGATGATTCTAATCAATTGAGAACGGTCAAATTTAGCGGTAATTTTGGCCTCTTTGCAACTAAATTCAATATCGCTTTCAGGAAAAATATCTAACGCTAAATCGACCACTTCCACCACATTTAAAAATTCGAGTTTTTGAGCCGGCATTTTAGCAAAATTAGAAAAGGCAGACGCAATGGAGCTCATCGTATCGATTTGTTGGATCAAGGTCTTTGTGTATTCATCTACTTTTTTGTGAATATCAGGATCTTGAGTGTCAAATTTATGTTGAAAACTCTGGACGCTCAAACGCATTGGAGTTAGTGGGTTTTTAATTTCATGGGCGACTTGCTTTGCCATTTCTCGCCACGCCTGTTCACGCTCATTAGTGGCTAGTTTTTTGGCACTCTCCTCCAACTCGTCAATCATACTATTATAGGATTCCACCAATGCAGAAACCTCCAAGCTTGCCCCAACTAATTCAATTTTTTGATTGCGCTTTTCTAAGCGAGTCCCTTTCATTTTTTCCCGGATGGTCTGAAGCGATTTTGTGATATATTTAGATACAAAATACGCGAACGCAATGGCCACTAAAATCATGATTATGTACGCATAACTCAATCGAATCAAGAATTCTTTAAGCTCGCCATAATTTAAAGAATCATCATCAAAATAAGGGACATTAAGTACGCCTAATGGTTTGGCACTGTTATCTGTAAACATGATGTATGAAGAGCGATAGTCGCCACCAAGTTGGTTTATTCTTTCCACAAAACGCTTGGAGACACTTCGGTTAATTTGATTTAAAACATCCGCAGACAAACAGGTTTCAATATCATTTTTCTCGAAATTAGGCTTCGACATTTTAATCAGTCCTCCTTCTAAATCATAGAGGTTAAAATTTACATTATGGATGTTGGCAATCTCATAAATTTTATCTTTGAAAATCATGGGTAAATTCTCTGTTTTAACTTCCCAAGTTGTTTCTTTTAAAACATAATTAATGCTCGATATGAGTTGAGATTCCTTTCGCTCCAAACGCATTCGGTGGTAATCCTGAGACTGTTCACTATATTGATAGATCGTAACCCCTGCGATAAGGACAGAAGCCATCACAACCAACATAATCATGTAGAGAAAGATACGTGACCTTAAAGACAATTTACGCTTTGTCATAGAAATAGACTTTTGTTAAATATAGAAAAAAAATACGCGCGGTTTAATTATTCCGAACGCGTTCGTTTGTATAATTTGATTCCCAGCATTAATAAAACCGCCAATCCAACAAGGGCCAGCATTCCATAAGCCATGTTGAGGGTGCTTTTTAACAACACTAAAAACACAACCGCAAAAAGTAGTAAGGTGGCGCCTTCATTCCAGATTCGCATAAAATTGGAGGTATACTTAATTTGATCTTTTTGAAGTTGTTTAAAAATAAGGTGTGTTTTGATGTGATACATGATTAAAAGCACCACAAATCCTAATTTAGCGTGCATCCAGGACTGTTCTAACCAGTAGGGTGCCAATGCTAATAACCAAATTCCAAATACTAAAGCAAGAATTGCGGAGGGCCAAGTGATAATAAACCATAAGCGCTTGGCCATTAATTTTAATTGCGTGCCCAAAATTTCTTTTTCTGGAGTGGCTTTTTTAGAAGCTTCAATATGGTATATGAAAATACGCGGAATGTAAAACAGCCCTGCAAACCATGTGATTACAAAAATCAAATGAAGCGATTTAATGTAGTTATATGAGTCCATAATTATGTTTTTGATATTAATTTTTTCGACACTTCTCTATATAAAATATACGCCGTTAGAACGGTAGAAAGAACATCCGATACCGGAAATGCCATCCATACCCCTAGTTCTCCATACCATAAAGGTAATATGAAGATAAGCGGGATAAAGAAAAACCCTTGTCGGGAAAGGGTTAACAAAAGAGCGGGCACCGCTTTACCAACGGCTTGAAAATAGGCCGATCCAATCAATTGAATCGCTATAATTGGCGTGGCTGCAAAAACCCATCGCATCGCTGTTGGCGTTTTTTCAATGACCAAAGGATCGGTGGTAAACATGCGAGTGATCAGTTCTGGAAATCCAATCAATAAAACAAAAATTAGAGAGGCCATTACCATTGCGTAAATAATCGCAATTCGGATGGTTTGTTTGACGCGATCATAGTTATGAGCCCCGTAATTATAGCCAGCAATTGGTACAAAACCTTGAGTAATCCCATAAATAGGAAACAATGCAAACATTAACATTCGAGAGACGATTGCATAGGCTGTAACCGAGGTTTCGCCACCTAGATCAAATAAAATATTATTCATTAACAAATACGTCACACTCACAATGGCTTGTCGTGAAAGGGTCACTAATCCTAAATTACTAATTTCTGAAACAATCGATTTTTGGAGCTTAAAATGTGGCCAAGTAATTTTCATTTCAGAATGCTTCGAGATGAAAAACCAAAAAATGAAGACAAAGCAAAGCACATAAGATCCCGTAGTTGCCCAAGCGGCTCCCATCATGCCTAAATCCATCACGTTAATAAACAACACATCTAATACTAAGTTGGATACGGATGGAATCATCATGGCGTACATGGCAAATTTGGGTTTTCCTTCGGCTCTAATAACCGTATTCCCCATCATAGAAAGTGCCAAAAAAGGAACGCCATACAGGACAATTCGGTAGTAGATTTTGGCCGGTTCAAAAATAGTGCCTTTGCCTCCAAAAGCAGGAATAATCCCGTCAATATAATACAACCCAAAAAACACAAGTACAACCGTCAGGAGTAGGGTCATCGTAATTTGATTCCCAAAGGTTTTTAAGGCTTTTGGAACTTCTTTGGACCCGAGTGCTCTCGATATAATTGAACTCCCTCCAATCCCAATAGACATCCCTAAGGCAGCTATGAAAAAAGAAACGGGCAACACCACATTAATAGCCGCAATTGCCTGTGAACCAATCCAGTGTCCCACAAAAATAGTATCCACTAAAATATTGAGTGACATGACTAAAATTCCAATAGATGCTGGAACAGCCTGTTTAATCAATAATTTACCAATCGTTTCAGTCTCAAAATCTTGTGATGTGGATGTAGTCATTCAGTCTCTGTTATTTAGAATCCCATTCAGTAACCCACTTTGCAAGGAGTGATACCCAGGCTGGATCGTCGTTCAAACAAGGAATCGTTGTAAAGTCTTTTCCACCAACTTCATGAAAAATCTCCTCTCCTTCCATGGCGATTTCTTCAAGTGTTTCGAGACAATCACTCACAAAGGCGGGTGTTGCGATGGCCATCGATTTTGTGCCTTCTTTTCCTAAGCGTTCAATGGTTCGGTCGGTATACGGTTGCAACCATGGGTCAAACCCTAAACGCGATTGGAACGACGTGGAGTAAACCGCATCTTCTAGTCCCAACGCTTCGCCAACCAAACGCGTCACTTCCAAACACTGGTGTTTATAGCAATACGCATGTGCTTCGGATGGAGTCACACAACACGACTTATCAATCTTACAATGCGACTTCGTAATGTCACTTTTTCGAATGTGGCGTTCTGGAATTCCATGGTAAGAAAACAATAAATGCTCGTAGGTTTTCCCTTTCAAAGAGTCCTTAATCGTATTGGAAAGAACTTTAATATAGTCTGGATTATTGTAAAACGGTGGTAAATCAGACAATTTCAATTGTGGAAAATGTTCGTCTCTTAATTCCTTTGCAAGTACCAAAATTGTTTCGGTAGTGGCCATTGCAAATTGAGGGTATAAAGGGACGATTAAAACCTCATCGACTCCTTGATCCACCAGTTTTTGAAACCCTTTTTTCATGGTCATACTGCCGTAGCGCATCGCAAGGGCCGTCGGCAAATTGACTTCTTGTTTTAATTTAGTTTCCAAACGCTCGGACAAAACGATTAGCGGAGACCCTTCCTCCCACCATATTTTTTGGTATGCTTTTGCTGAGATTTTTGGACGCGTATTAAGGATGATTCCTTTCACTAGAAGGGTTCGGACCCATAATGGAACATCGATAACGCGCTCGTCCATCAAAAATTCGCCTAAATATTTTTTTACATCTTTGGGACTGGGACTGTCTGGAGATCCCAGATTGACTAATAAAACGCCTTTCATATCAAATTGGTTAATTAAGAGATTGAATATATTTTTTGGGAGTGATCCCGTATTGTTTTTTAAATGCTGAAATAAAATGACTGGCCGTACTGTATCCAACTTTAAGGCCAACTTCATTTACGTTATGCGCTCCTGATTCTAATAGTTTTCGAGAAACCTCCATTTTATAATCAAATAAGAAGCCATACACCGTAGTGCCATAAATTTGTTTGAACCCTTCTTTTAGTTTCTTTAAACTTAAATCAATCTCAGACGCTAATTCTATTAAGGTTGGGGGCTCAGAAATACGATTAATCATAATATCTTTGGCTTGCTTGATTTTGACAACATTTGAGTCATCAACCAAAAACGGACATTGCTCTATATTTGCTTCTTCTCCCCGATTGAAGTATAAGCTTAATAACTCATAAGCCTTTCCTTTAAAGTATAACGATTTTATGGTGGAGTTAAGGTTGTAATTGACCAATTGATTTAAAACAATCGCCATAGAAGGTGAAATGTGGCCGTCTTTATAGTATTTTTTATCTTGATTGCCCTCACTTAAAAAAGTGATATAATCGGCTTCATGCGAAAATAATCCATGAAATTTTTTGATAGAGATGAGGACTGAAACCACCCAAGAAGATGGGTCGACTTCCAAATATATAGGTAAATCTCTTTGAGGATTATACAGTAATAATGAATTTTCTTCCGGAATATTGAGGCTGTAAGTCCCATTGTTAAACACAAACTTACATTCGCCTTTTGAGCAAAAATGAAACTGAATAAAAGAGCTATCTATTTCCTTTTCAAGGAGTTGAACTTCTGATGTTTCATTTTGATACGTCATGACAATAAACCCCGACTCAATCGCCGTTTCTAAAAAAGACCCTTGAGCGGTGTTTTTTGACTTGGACTGTCCGTTATGTGATTCGTCTTTATTTAGATTCATTATAAATAAAAATTGAAGATTTTATTGGTTTTCATCTGCAAAAATAAGAATTTAAACAAAAATAACGAAATAATACGTGGAAACCTCTAAACGACATATAAAGTTCTTCTAGCGTTATTTTTTACAAATCAAAGCCGTTATTTTTGTGTCGAAATATTTCCAAACTCATTAATGGAGCAATTTAACAAATCTGAAACAACCTATTTCTATGTCATTGGCCTCAGCTATAAAAAAGCAGATGCAAAAATACGTGGAGAGTTTAGCTTAGACCAAAATGCGAAAGCTAATTTGATGCTACAGGCAAAAGCAAGCGGCATTGAAAGTATCGTCGCGACCTCAACCTGTAACCGCACCGAAATATACGGCTTTGCCCGACACCCTTTTGAGCTTATAAAGCTGCTTTGTGACAACACTCATGGGACGGTAGAAGATTTTCAACGTGTAGCCTATGTTTATAAAAACAGTGACGCAATACAACATATGTTTAGAGTTGGCGCAGGATTGGATAGTCAGATTTTAGGCGATTTTGAAATCATCAGTCAGCTAAAGATAAGTGCAAAACTTTCTAAAAAATACCAGCTACTAAATGCTTACTTAGAACGATTGATTAACGCAGTCATTCAAGCAAGTAAACGTATCAAAACAGAAACAGAATTATCTTCTGGGGCAACTTCAGTTTCATTTGCCTCTGTACAATACATCAAAAAAACAGTCGAAGCAATTTCTTCCAAAAATATTTTACTCTTTGGAACTGGGAAAATTGGACGTAACACCTGTGAAAACTTAATAAAACACACCAAAAACGAACATATTACCTTGATAAATCGTACGCGTGACCGTGCAGATAAGATTGCTGGGAAATTTAAACTCTTGGTAAAAGACTACAGTCAATTACAAGAAGAAATTGGAAATACGGATATTTTGATCGTAGCAACAGGGGCTCAAAATCCAACGATCGATAAGCATCTGATTCAAAACAAAAAACCGTTGTTGATTCTCGATTTATCCATCCCTAAAAATGTCAATGAAAACGTAAAGGAACTGCCTATGGTTACCTTGGTTCATTTAGATCATTTGTCTCAGATGACCGATGAAACTCTCGAAAGAAGAAAGCAGTTCATCCCTGTCGCTGAAGGGATTATTACCGAAATAAAAACAGAATTTGACGAATGGGTAGACAACCGAAAGTTTGCACCAACCATCAAAGCCCTAAAAGAAAAATTACAAGTCTTTGCGACTGCTGAAGTTGATTCGCAACGAAAAAAAATAAATGAATTTAATGAAGCACAAGCTGCATTAATTAGCACCAATTTAGTTCAAAAAATAACCAACCACTTTGCTCACCATCTGAAGGACGAAACGATCTCAAAAAATGACAGTCTCGAACTCATAAAAAAGGTGTTCCAATTAGATTCCAAAAAACATGTCTAAAATTATTCGAATCGGTACGCGTGATAGCGCCCTAGCACTCTGGCAAGCCAAAACAGTGCAGTCTCAGCTAGAACATTTAGGACACAAAACGGTGTTGGTTCCTGTAAAATCTACAGGAGATCTGGTCTTAAATAAGCCCATCTATGAACTGGGGATTACAGGCGTTTTTACTCGAACTTTAGACATCGCTTTGATCAATGAAGAAATTGATATTGCCGTCCATTCCTTAAAAGATGTTCCCACTGTTTTACCAGAAGGGGTGGTGCAAGCAGCTGTTTTAAAGCGAGGTAATATAAGAGATACGTTGGTGTTTAAATCCAATGAAGAGTTTTTGGCACAGAAGGAGGCCGTAATTGCAACCGGAAGCCTACGACGCAAAGCACAGTGGCTCAACAGATACCCAACTCATAGTACTGTAGGTTTGAGAGGCAATGTAAATACACGCCTCGAAAAATTAGAAAACAGCGATTGGAATGGCGCCATTTTTGCCGCTGCGGGCTTGGGACGACTGGACTTAACCCCAGAAGATTCTGTGAATTTGGAATGGATGGTGCCAGCACCAGCACAAGGCGCTGTGATGATTGCAAGTCTAAAAACCAACACAGAAGCTCTTGAAGCGTGTGCCCCTCTTAACCATGAAGAGACAGAGATGTCTACCAAGATCGAGCGCGAATTTTTAAATAAACTAGAAGGCGGATGTAGTGCCCCAATTGGCGCACTCGCTTATATAAAAGAAGAAGAAATTCATTTCCATGGGATTGTTTTAAGTCCCGATGGCACTAAAAAAATTGAGGCTAAACGTACCGCTAAACTGGGAGAACACTACACGCTAGTCGATGATTGTGTAGAGTTTATTTTGAGTCGTGGTGGAAAAACTCTCATAGGAACCACAGCAAAAGAAGATGGACCCACCACTATTTTTTCTTCTAAATTATTGAGTCCAGGGCAAAAAGACTTATTTAATAACACTCTCAACGTTGAGAGTTCAGACTTTATCAAAACAGCTGCCAACCGTATCAAACCAGTGGTTTTAAAAGCAGCCCATAAAAATGTAGTCATTACGAGCAAAAATGGTGTAGAAGCCATTTTAAATAATTGTCCTGTTGAGGATTTAAATTTTGAAACCATTTACTGTGTGGGCAGACGCACCAAACGCCTAATCGAGCAGAAAATTGGCCCTGTCAAACATTCAGAGAAAAATGCCAAAGCCTTGGCAAATCATCTAGTAGATTTTATTGAAGGTTCAGAAGTGACCTACTTTTGTAGTGACATTCGGATGGATGACTTACCTTCTATTTTGGAGGACAGCAATATCAAAGTTAAAGAAATTGAGGCCTATAGCACCAAGCTTGAAGCTCCAAAATTGGAAAAATCTATAGAAGGAGTCCTGTTTTACAGCCCTTCCACAATTCAGAGTTTTTTACAAAAAAACGAACCTACTTGTATTGCGTATTGTATCGGCGAAAGCACTGCCAAAATTGCAAGAACCCATTTTCAAGATGTACGAGTGGCAAAAATTCCAACCGTAGAAAGTGTCATCGAGCTCGTTAATCAAAATTATATTTAAACGTTATGATCAAAAACGATTTATTTTTAAAAGCACTTAGAGGAGAAACGGTTGAACGTCCTCCTGTTTGGATGATGCGTCAAGCAGGACGTTATTTACCAGAGTTTATCGCAATTCGCGAAAAATATGACTTTTTTACACGCTGTCGCACCCCTGAATTGGCGAGCGAAATAACGGTTCAGCCCATCCGACGTTATGGAATGGATGCTGCTATTTTGTTTTGCGACATCTTAGTCATCCCACAAGCGATGAATATTGAGGTGGAAATGAAGCCCAATTTTGGGCCTTATTTACCAAATCCGGTGCGCACCCAAAAAGATGTGGATAATGTGATCGTTCCTGATGTGACTGTCGAATTAGACTATGTCTATCAAGCCATTAAAGCAACCAAAGAATTATTAAATGACGACATTCCTTTGATTGGTTTTGCAGGATCGCCGTGGACCATTTTATGTTACTGTGTACAAGGGCAAGGCAGCAAAAACTTTGACAAAGCCAAAGAGTTTTGTTTTACCAATCCAATGGCAGCACATCAATTATTACAGAAAATTACAGATACCACCATTGCCTACCTTAAAGAAAAAGTCAAGGCGGGAGTCAATGCCGTTCAAATATTTGACTCTTGGGGCGGCATGTTGTCTCCGACCGATTATCAAGAATTTTCATGGCAGTATATCAATCAAATCATTGAAGCTCTAAAAGACGATGCGCCCGTCATTGCTTTTGGAAAGGGCTGTTGGTTTGCACTGGGCGATATGGCAAAATCCAATGCCTCAGCCCTTGGAATTGACTGGACGTGTTCCGCTCGAAATGCGCGTTATTTAACCGGTGGAAATGTGACACTTCAAGGAAATTTTGATCCCTCACGATTATTATCCCC
>CAJQLD010000008.1 GCA_905479095.1 uncultured Flavobacteriaceae bacterium | reverse complement strand
AACACGCTAAACGGCTTGCCAAAGCATTACATGAAAATGTAAAGCGGTTTGAAAAAGCTCATGGAGAAATTAAAGATTATGAGCAACCACCAGTCCCTCTTAATTTCGGGCCCACAGGTCAAGCTTAATTCTTATTAAACACAAAAAAATCCCACTTTTCAGTGGGATTTTTTTATGCACTATTAGTTTCTAAAACTCAGACGTCAAATGGAATTTTATGGAAGGGTATTTTTGTTCGGTCATTTGAAGTGAAAATATGGAGTCTGCAAAAAACACAAGTTGCCCTTGTTTGTCCGTTGCTAAAAAGCGTTGTTTCACCCGTTTAAATTCAATAAATTCGGGGTGGTTCAGGCTTTCGGGCTCAATCCAACAGGCCTTATGGACATTTAAATTTTCATAACTACATTTTGCACCATATTCATGCTCTAATCGGTATTGAATCACTTCATATTGCAAAGCACCAACGGTTCCAATGACTTTTCGGCCGTTCAAATCCAAGGTAAAAAGCTGAGCAACACCTTCATCCATTAATTGGTCAATCCCTTTAAATAATTGTTTTGATTTTAAAGGGTCTGCATTATTAATATATCTGAAATGCTCTGGCGAAAAGCTAGGAACGCCTTTATAGTTTAAAACTTCACCTTCGGTAAGCGTATCTCCAATTTTGAAATTTCCAGTATCGTGTAAACCAACGATATCTCCTGGGTATGAGATGTCCACAATCTCTTTCTTTTCTGCGAAAAATGCATTTGGACTCGAGAATTTTAATTTTTTATTGTGTCGAACATGAAGGTAGGGCGTGTTTCGTTTGAATTCGCCAGAAACAATTTTGATAAATGCTAAGCGATCCCGATGGTTTGGATCCATGTTGGCATGTATTTTAAATACAAAGCCCGTAAATTTAGCCTCATCCGGTTCTACTAGGCGTTCTTCACTATGCTTTGGACGTGGCTTAGGCGCAATAGATACGAAACAATCTAACAATTCGCGAACTCCAAAATTATTTAATGCAGAGCCAAAGAAGACTGGCTGCAAATCGCCATTTAAATAATCCTCTTTATTAAATTCGGGATAAATACCATCTACTAATTCTAGTTCCTCTCTGAGCGTATCCGCAGCCGTATCCCCAATAAGCGTATTTAGCGCAGGATCTGCTACATCCGAAATTTTAATGGTTTCCTCAATATCTCGTTTACTATCTCCAGTAAATAAATTGATGTTCTTTTCCCAAATATTATAAATCCCTTTAAAGTCATAGCCCATCCCAATTGGAAAACTTAATGGCACCACTTTAAGGTTTAGTTTTTGCTCGATTTCATCCAATAAATCAAAGGCATCTTTTCCTTCACGATCCATTTTGTTTATGAATACAATGATTGGAATGTTGCGCATTCGACACACTTTTACGAGTTTTTCAGTTTGTTCTTCAACCCCTTTTGCAACATCAATAACAACAATCACACTGTCAACAGCAGTGAGTGTTCTAAAGGTGTCTTCTGCAAAATCCTTGTGTCCAGGCGTGTCCAAAATGTTAATTTTGATGCCATTATATTCAAAGGCTAAGACCGAAGTTGCGACCGAAATTCCACGCTGACGTTCAATTTCCATGAAGTCACTTGTGGCCCCTTTTTTAATTTTATTGCTCTTAACAGCCCCCGCTTCTTGTATAGCCCCTCCAAAAAGAAGCAACTTTTCAGTTAGGGTTGTTTTACCTGCATCGGGATGCGAGACAATTCCAAAAGTTCGACGGCGTTCAATTTCACTTAAAAAAGACATAAAAAGATAATTTTGCCAAAGATACTATTATTCACTAAAGAAGTGGAGTTGTAAGTTAATGGATTAGCTGTTTTTTTTAAAAATTACAATATCTTGATATTCTATTTTTTTATCTTTTTCTCCTTTCCAGAAACCATCAATAATTTTAACTAGAGTTAAATTTTCGGACTCTAGCATTTTTTTTAATTTATCGTTATGAATGGCGATGTTAGCGGACTTCACTTTATCACTCATCAATTTATACCCTTCCTTTTTATTCGAAAAATCAAACCCTTTATTGCTAGGTAATAGGCTTTCTGAATCATCGTCATACAGGAAAAATGTAGAAAATGCAACACCGTTTGGTTTTAAAACTTTTTGGATTTCTGAAAAATAATTTTGTATTTCATCGATCTGCATGTGCGTAAAAACTGAAAAGGAGAAAATCTTATCAAAGGAATTTTCTTCATAAGGAAATGTAAATTCGCTGGCCTTTAATTTAGACTTGTTATACAAATCATTAAATAAAGAAATATATCGAAAATTAAAATTTGGATAATCTTTCTTAATTTTCGAATTACACCATTTAACTCCCAATGGTACAACATCAAATCCTTCATATGTTGCGGATTTATTGAGGTACGAAGTTAGTGCAATAGCGGTCCGGCCAATACCACTTCCGATGTCCAAAACACGATCACTTGGTTTTAGATCAATTTCCGACTTTAACAACCCTAATTGCTGTTCGCCTTGTTTGATATAATCCTTGTAACTTGCAGGGGATCCAGTGTATATATAACCTCTTGGTGGTACGTATTTATGGTAGTTTCCAGTAAGTCTATCATAAAAATCTATTGGTAAATAGTACATTTTTCTAATTAAAAATCGCTGCTTGGACGACATGGAATACCAAAAATTTCTTAGGGAACTATTTTTTTTCATTAACTATTTTTTAGTGCATTAAAGATACTTTATTTTTCAACATTTTTAGATTCAGGATTCAAAATATTTTTTAGGAAGAAATTAGTAATTTTTTAATATTTAGTTAATATTTTTGTCACATGATGGAAGAACAAGTCATTCTAGTTAATGAACAGGACGAACAACTAGGAACCATGCCAAAGATGGAGGCACATGAAAAAGCGGTATTACACCGAGCTTTTTCGGTTTTCATATTTAATGCTAAAAATGAATTGATGCTGCAACAACGCGCAGCGCATAAATACCATTCACCTCTTCTGTGGACCAATACCTGTTGTTCGCACCAACGTGTGGGAGAATCTAATGTTGAAGCAGGCACTCGCCGATTACAAGAAGAGATGGGCTTTGTGACTCCTCTAAAAGAAACGACCTCTTTCGTATACAAAGCACCGTTTGATAATGGACTTACCGAACACGAATTAGATCATATTATGGTAGGGTATTATGAAAAGCCACCAATTATTAATACTGATGAAGTTGAAGCTTGGAAATGGATGCCTTTGGAAGTTGTAAAAGCGGATATAGAAATACATCCAAATTTATATACTGAATGGTTTAAAATCATATTTGAAAAATTTTACGAACATATAAACACGACCAATGAAAGTTACCGTAAGTAGAAAAGCGCATTTTAATGCCGCACACAGATTGTATCGCCCCGACTGGAGTTTTGAAAAAAACGATGCCATTTTTGGAAAATGTAACAACCCAAATTTTCATGGACATAATTATGATCTAACGGTGAGTGTTACTGGAGAAATTGACCCTGAAACAGGCTATGTTGTCGATGTTAAGATATTAAAGGATTTTATTAAATCTGAAATCGAAGATGCCTTCGATCACAAAAATTTAAATGTGGATGTGCCAGAATTTAAAAATTTAAATCCCACTGCTGAAAATATTGTCGTGGTGATTTTTGATAAACTAAAAGCGGTTCTCGAGTCAAATTTAGAACTGTCAGTCACACTCTACGAAACGCCACGTAATTTTGTAACGTACTCTGGAGACTAATTTTATGGAAACGCTATATCCTTTTAAATTTCAACCGATTCTTAAAGATAAAATTTGGGGTGGTCGAAAACTTAAACATATTCTAAATAAATCAACAACGTCCACACAAGCTGGCGAAAGTTGGTAAATTAGTGATGTAGAAGGTGATACTTCGATGGTTGCGAACGGCTTTTATTACTTATCATGTTTATGATTGTGATCGTGTAGATGGTAATGAAAGGGAATTGCATAATGACATTGCATTGGCAGCTTTTGACCTTGGGATGCCCGATAATTTTCGAGTTAATTATAATACAGACTCTACCAGCTCTGAACGACTCGTTTCCTGCCCTTATTTCACCACCACCGTCATCGATTTAAAAGGAACCGTATCAAAAGAGAATCTCTATGACTCCTTTATGATTTATATGTGTATAGAAGGAAATGCAACCCTGAATGTGAATTGGTATATAACAGAATTATTAGTGGGTGAGACGGTTTTAATCCCTGCGTGTATTGAGACGTTTTCTATTTCTGCAAATCATGCAAAACTTTTAGAAGTTTATATTTAAAATTACGTAGTTTTGCAAAAACAAAAATAATACATTATGGCTAACGTTAAGAATTTAAAAAAAGATATTAATTACGTATTAGGGGATATAATCGAAGCAGTTTACATTTGGGAATATGCCAATACAGACAAGGATACCAAAAAAAGTGAAGCTTTGATTGATGAAGCCATTGCAACGTTTGATGCATTGATTGAAAAAGTAAATGCTAAAGGAGTTGAAGATAAAAAAGTACATTTCAAGTCGATTGCGAAAGAGCTTGAGGCTAAAGGACAATCTTTAATCGACAAGATTAATAAGCTCTAAATCACTTCGATTTTCTAGTTTTAATATAGGCCTCCAAAATAATTCCATATTTAGAATTGGCAATTTTTGGAGGCAATATTTTGTTTATGGTATCCAAGTATTTTATGTTGGCATCATAAATTTCTGAAACGGCTACAAAAGGTGCAACCTCACTATCTTTATTATTGAGGGCGAAATTAATGGTGTATAAATAGCTGCGTTTTGTTAAGTTATCTATTTTATTAAGCAGCTCATCGGCAAGTTCTCTTTTTTTGTCCTTTTGCGCATTCAACTGTTGCTCAATCAATTCGAGCTTCTGATCTTTGAAACGTCCAATGTTTTTATAGTACGTTTCCAACAACTCTTGTTGAACTCCACCTTCTATTTGAGCATCATACTTGAAGCGTTTCAAAGTCGTATTTATTTTGGTCAGCCCCTTGTCGGCAAAAAATGAAATTCGTTTGGCGTTCAGGTCTTCGGATAAACTTAAAAACAACATTTCAGCTTCTTCTAAGTCACATCCTAGCTCAAAATCAGTGGTGCTATTCATGACCAAAGAATCTAAAGTCACAAATTCAGAATCAACCACTTGTTGAAGATAGAGCGTTCCTTTTTGAAGCCCTTTTATAGTTCCGCTAACAGACGTGTTTTTAAGGGTTTGTGAGCAAGACGTTATTAAGATCGCAAGGACAAAGTATAAACTATTTTTCATGGTTGATTTTTAGACTCAAATATAATTATTTTTAAGCTGTTGCCGCTGCTAATTCTAAAAGTATTGTGCAACCAATCGCAGCAATCGTTCCAATGGCATAGCCTAATACAGCTAACAACACACCAACAGTCGCTAATGAGGGATGAAACGCGGCAGCGACGATAGGAGCGGAGGCAGCAGCCCCTACATTTGCTTGACTACCAACCGCCAAAAAGAAATAAGGCGCTCTTATTAATTTTGCAACTATAATTAAAAGTACGGCGTGAATAGACATCCAAACGACTCCAATAGCGATGAGTCCAGTATTGTCAAAGATTAAAGTTAAATCCATTTTCATTCCAATCGTTGCAACGAGGATGTAAATAAATACACTACCAAATTTACTAGCTCCTGCCCCTTCATAATTTTTTGCACTCGTAAATGAAAGACCAACCGCTACAAGTGTAGAAATACTGATCATCCAAAAGAACGAAGAACCTAAAAATGTAAAAATATTTCTTGACGTTTCAGATTCAATAGTAGCGACATAATCATTAAAAAATGGGGCAAGAAAATTAGAAGAGATGTGCGCAAAACTAACGGTTCCAAAGGCGATTCCTACCATAATCATAATATCGGTGAGTGTAGGGGTACGCTTCACTCTTTCAGTAAATTCTGACACCTTTTTTTTAAGCGTTTCAATCGCAGAAGTGTCTGCTTTAAGCCATTTATTAATTCGATCCGATTTTCCAATCCCAATTAATAACAACGCCATCCAAATATTGGCGACAACGATATCTACAAATACCATCCCTCCAAATAACTTTTGATTATAGCCATAAATTTCAAGCATCGCAGTTTGATTGGCACCGCCACCAATCCAGCTCCCCGCTAAAGTTGAGAGGCCTCTCCAAACGGCATCTGGACCAATTCCACCAACCGTTTCAGGAGATACCAATGCAATTAGATAGATAGCAATAGGCCCTCCAATAATGATTCCAATAGTTCCAGTAAAAAACATAATTAATGCTTTCCAGCCCAAGTTAACAACGCCTTTTAAATCAATGCTTAGAGTCATTAATACCAAAGCGGCGGGTAATAAATAGCGGCTCGCTACATAGTATAAACTACTGTTGTGTTGAGTTAATTGGCCACTAGGACTGAGTGTTTTCCATTCTGGAGCAATCCATCCTAAAGTTGTAAATAACGCAGGAATCATATAGGCCATAAACAGTCCTGGAACGATTTTATAAAATTTATGCCAAAATCCAGACGGACGAGATTCTGTATAAAAAATTAATGCGATGGCTGACATAAGCAAGCCAAAAACAATGGTATCATCTGTGAATAAAGGCGTCGTGTCTATCATGGTTTTTTTCTAGTTTGATTCAAATATAAGTAAAATCGTTTTTGGCACGAATATTGGTTAGTGTATAAATGTATTGCCTAACGTTTGTTAGTAATATATTTTGGTTGGTTAGTGATAAAAGCATCGTTTTCAAATGATGCTTTTTCAGTTTGTGAAACTTAAGTTAAAATATAATAACTCAAATATTCTGGCACGAAAGTTGACTTCAGTATTATATATTATTTATTAGTTTTTTGTAAGTAATATATTTTGGTTGGTTAGTAGTTAAAAGCATCATTTCCTAATGATGCTTTTTTCTTTTCGAATAAAATAGAGAGTTATTTTAGGAGTCTAAATGTTAAATTGATGCGTTTACCAATTCGTTTTTTAGTTTTCGAAATTTGGTGAAACCATTGGTGTTGTGTTTCGCCTTTCATGACTAATAAACTACCGTTTTGTAAATTAAGTTTGTGCTTATGTGTTTTTATTTTTTTGTGTTTTAAATGAAATAGGCGTTCTGCTCCAAAACTTACCGAGGCGATTACAGGGTTTTTTCCGAGTTCTTTTTCATCATCGGCATGCCAGCCATTGCTGTCTTGCCCATCTCTGTATAAATTTAATAAACAGGAAGAAAAAGTCATTTTTGTAGTTTCTTCAATCGTTGTCTTAATAGAGTTTAAAAGAGGGGTAAAGGGATGTGGTGTCATTGAAATATTAGAATAACGGTACGCTGTTTGGTTGTTCGCATAAAAAGCAGTCAATCGGGGTTGTTTGTAAACCTTTCCATATACTTTGATATCGTCTTCTTGCCAAGGCGTGTTTTGATATAATTCTTCTAAGAGTGCGTTTGCGTCTTCCAACCCAAAAAACTGCGGATAGTAATCAATTTCTGCGTCTTGTAGTGGAAGCGTTATAATTTCGGATGTATCAAATAGTGACATGCTCATAATTTGCTCTAAATTAACTTAAGTTTTAATTGGAGGCAAAAATTTTAACAAAAAAAGAGACTGCCTTTTCAGACAGTCTCTTCACTTTTTTCAAAATGCTTGAAAACAAATTATTTTATCATTTCGTAGCTACGATTAATAAAATTCGTCAACGCTTCTCCTTTAAGAAGACCTTGAGACAATTGTGCTAAATCTAAACTTTGGGTGATTAAGCGCTCTTGTTTTTTCTTAGTTTTAGTATTTAAAATTTCACTAACCAGTTCCGAGTTAATGTTTACAATAAGGTTATGCATTTCTGGCATATTTCCCATTCCAAACATACCGCCTCCGCCGCCAGTTTGTTGCATCTCTTTCATTCGACGCATAAATTCGGGTTGTGTGATCATGAAGGGCGCAGAATTGCTATCCATAGTCTCTAGTTGAACCATGAATTTTTCTGAAGGTACCACTTCTTTCAGAATGGCTTCAAGGGTTGTTTTTTCTTCTTCATTAAGTTTAGAAACCGTTGCTTCATCTTTTTTAATCAAATTATCAACATGATCCGAATCGACTCGAACAAACGAAGTGTTTTCTTTCTCGCTTTCTAATTTTTGGATTAAGTGAGATACAATCGGTGAATCTAACAATAAAACTTCGTAGCCTTTTGTTTTTGCTGCTTCTATATAACTGTGTTGCTCGTCTTTATTGGAAGCATACAAAATCACTAACTTATCATCCTTATCTGTTTGGTTGGCTTTAATTTTGTTGTAAAGCTCTTCATACGTATAATACGTTCCGTCCACAGAAGGGTACAAGGCAAATGCTTCAGATTTTTCAAAGAATTTATCTTCAGAAAGCATCCCGTACTCAATCACGATTTTAATATCATTCCATTTAGATTCAAAATCGTCTCTGTTTGAATTGAAAAGAGATTTCATTTTATCTGCCACTTTTTTAGTGATATAAGAAGCAATTTTTTTGACAGCACCATCAGCCTGAAGGTACGAACGAGATACATTTAAGGGAATGTCTGGAGAATCAATCACCCCACGAAGCATGGTTAAAAATTCAGGGACAATCCCTTCAACATTATCCGTTACAAATACTTGGTTTTGATACAATTGGATTTTATCCTTTTGCATGTTCATATCATTACCCATTTTTGGGAAATATAAAATCCCTGTCAAATTGAAAGGATAATCTACATTTAAATGAATGTTAAATAAAGGCTCTTCAAACTGCATAGGATACAGTTCGCGGTAAAAACTTTTATAATCTTCATCTTTCAAATCGGCAGGAAGCTTTGTCCAAGCTGGTGACGGGTTGTTAATGATGTTGTCTACCGTTACTTTACGTTGAGACTCCGTGGTTTCTTTACCGTCTTTATCAGTAGTAGTTTCAGGGACATGCGTCTCATCATTTTCTTCTTTGGTTCCAAATTTAATTGGAATCGGCATGAATTTATTATATTTATTTAAAAGGGTTGTGATACGACCTTCTTCAAGAAATTCTGTAGAATCTTCAGCAATATGTAAAATAATTTCAGTCCCTCGTTCTGTTTTGTCCGACCCTTCAAGTGTGTATTGAGGGCTACCATCACAAGTCCAATGCGCTGCGGGCTCGTCTTTGAAAGATTTTGTGATGATTTCAACTTTTTCAGCCACCATAAATGCCGAGTAAAAGCCTAACCCAAAATGACCTATAATGCCAGAATCATCTAATTTATCTTTATACTTATCTAAAAACTCTTCTGCCCCAGAAAAAGCAACTTCATTAATGTATTTTTGAACTTCCTCTGAAGTCATTCCTAAACCTTGATCAATAATATGAAGCTTTTTTCCTTCTTTATCGATTTTAATTTCAATTTTAGGCGTGCCATACTTTACACTGACTTCCCCAATATTGGTGAGGTGCTTTAGTTTTAGAGTTGCATCGGTTGCATTACTGACAAGCTCACGCAAGAATATTTCGTGATCGCTATAGAGGAATTTTTTAATCAGTGGAAAAATATTATCTACGGATACATTAATCGTTCCTTTTGACATAATTGTGATTGTTTTTAAGTTATATTTGAATTCTATAGTCAAAAAAAATACCAAATATTAAAAAGTGACAAACTGACATTTTAGTTTATATTTGTTTCACTTTTTACAAAAAACACAGGATGTACAACTCAAAAATCATAGGTTTAGGTCATTATGTGCCAGAAAACATTGTCACGAATGACGATTTGTCTAAAGTCATGGACACGACGGACGAATGGATTCAGGAACGCACTGGCATCAAAGAACGTCGATGGGTAAAACCAGGCGATGGACAATCAACCTTTACAATGGGTTTGGAAGCTGCCAAAAAGGCCATTTCAAACGCTGGGATCAACAAAGAAGACCTCGATCTTATTGTTTTTGCTACTTTAAGTCCAGATTATTATTTCCCAGGTCCTGGAGTTCAAATTCAAGAAGCTTTAGAAATTGATACTGTTGCCGCCTTAGATATTAGAGCGCAATGTTCTGGATTTGTATACTCGATTTCTGTAGCCGATCAGTTTATTAAAACAGGGATGTATAAAAATATTCTTGTGATTGGAAGTGAATTACAATCTCATGGAATTGATAAATCGACTCGAGGTCGCAGTATTTCAGTTATTTTTGGGGATGGCGCTGGTGCTGCTGTATTATCACGTGAAGAAGATATTTCAAAAGGGATTCTTTCCACTCATATACACTCTGAAGGAAAGCATGCTCTTGAGCTAGCAACCGAAGCACCAGGAATGGGCACCCGTTGGGTGACCGATATTATTAAAGATAATGATGCTGAAGATTTAAGTTACCGTCCTTATATGAATGGTCAATTTGTGTTTAAACATGCTGTCAAACGTTTTAGCGAGGTGATTACTGAAGGGTTACAAAAAAATAATTTAGAGGTGTCTGATATTGATATGTTAATTCCTCATCAAGCTAATTTGAGGATTTCTCAATTCATTCAAAAACGATTTGCACTTTCTGACGATCAGGTTTATAATAACATTCAAAAATACGGCAACACAACTGCTGCCTCCATTCCAATTGCATTGTCCGAAGCGCACGAACAAGGAAAAATTAAAGAAGGCGACACCGTTGTCTTAGCTGCTTTTGGCAGTGGGTTTACCTGGGGATCTGTGATTATAAAATGGTAGTTTTTCGGGTTACAGAAATCCACCACCAGATTTTTCGTCATCTGATCTGTTTTTACGCGATTTCGCACTGTATTTAGTGCTTCCAAATCGATAGGTGAGACCCAAATAAATGGTGTTGCTTTCCCAGTTAAACTCACCTTCTTGTACATAAGGGCTTGTCCCATCAAACCTAAATTTCATGGTATTAAAAATGTCATTGTAGTTCAGGCTGATACTGCCTTTGCCTTCGTCAAAACTGAAGCGTGATCCGACATTCACAAAGTACATTGGCTTCACGTTAAACTGCAAATTTGAGTTTCGTCCTCTGTAAAAACCAAAGGCAGTGAGGTTAACTTTCTTACTAACTTTGAAACTGTTGTATAATCTAAAATTCCACGCGACATTGTCAACTGAATTTGTTTCTGTGATGATATCCTTAATAACGGCAGTTTCAATTGGGGCGTTTAGCCGCTCTGCGATCCCCATAAGTGTTTGAGAATACAAATCAAAACTACCGTTTAAACTCCACCATTTTTTTGGTTTTAAGCTAGTCGATAATTCAACTCCAAAAGCAGTTGAATCGTCGAAATTATCATGGGTTAAAATCAAACGACCCGAATTCACGTCGGAACGATCAATAAATAAAGCTCGGTTAATTTCATTTGAAATTTGTCGGTAATAAGTTCCAAAAGTAACACTACCACCTTTAATGTTCCGGATGTAATTAAATTCAACCGAATTGGTGAATTGAGGTTGAAGATTGATGTTTCCATAGGAAGATACTAAGGGTGTGCTCCATTCTTTGATAGGGTTTATTTGGCCAATCCCTGGACGGTCGATACGTCTGCTGTAATTAAGTTGAAAAGAATTTTTTTCAGAAGCTTCATACGTAATGTAAGCCGACGGATAGAGCTCGAAATAGTCATTTGAAAAACGATCTTCAGTAATCTTATTTAACGGTTGACTTGCTTGAATCGCTAAGGCATTCACTTCTACATTTTCCAATCGCAATCCCAACTGATACGACCATTTGTCAATTTTCCGGTTATAATTCCCATACAGTGCATAAATATCTCGTGTGTAATCAAAATTTGTATTTGGGGTTGGGATAAGTACTCCTTCATCGTTAAAAGTATCCCCTGTAGATTCATATCCAATTAAAGAATTAAAGAGATTCGCTTGTACGCCAAGTTCTATTTTTGAGTGTTCGTCAATAGAATTCGCAAAGTCAAGATTGATCGTCGTTCGTTTTCGGTCTGTTTTGTTGAGGTCGATATAATCAGTGCTATTGCCCACAGTGAATAAAAAGTCGGCAACGCTTTTGCTGGAGTAGGTGTTGTGGTCAATTTCAAATTCTAGGTTATGACCATCGTCATCAAAATCTATCTTATAATCAAAATTGTATTGACTGGTGGAATCATCGCCATCATCAAGCCAAAATTGAGTCTGATTGAATGAAGCATCGTTGGCATATATAGCATTTGATTCCCCGTCATTTTTGGAATCTGATGTATTTTGATTTGTAAAAATGGACAGTGTATGTTTGTCGTTAATGTAATAATCCACTCCAAATTTAAACAAATGAGATTTGCTGTCATCGTTAAATTTAAACAATTGTTTAGAGCTGTTTTCAGGTCGCAGAATGATACCGTGATTTTTATTCTTAGAAATATTATTACTGTAATTCGCAAAAACATTGAACTTCCCATTTCGGTAATTGGTGGTGAGGGCATTGGTGAGTTTCGCTGTTTTTTCATAAGAAATACCTGTACTAAAGTTCCCATTAAAACCCAGCATGGTATTTTTATGTAAAATGATATTAATCAATCCACTCATCCCTTCGGGGTTATATTTTGCAGATGGATTGGTGATCAATTCGATGGATTTTATGGCGGTAGACGGAATTTGTTTTAACAATTGAGCGGTTGGGATATTCGATAATTTCCCGTCGACCATGACCCGAACATTTGTATTTCCTCTCATGCTAATATCCCCCGTTTGTGTATCAACACTTATTGAAGGGATGCCAACCATGAGTTCTGAAGCGGTTCCACTAGCCGCTAAATCTTTTCCAATCGTAATCACTTTTCGGTCTACTTTTTGTTGGATACTAGACGTTTCAGCGATGACCGTGACTTCCTCAAGAGCTGTGTTGTCTTCTTCCAACATAAGGGTTCCTAAATCAATCTTATTGGTGCCTTTATCCATCGTAATTTTGCGGTCTAACGTCTTATAACCAATGTATTGAATAGAAACGATAAAGGCATTTTCTTTAATATTCGAAATTTTAAAATAGCCTTCTTCATCTGTGATTCCACCGGTGATGATGGCTCCTGATGTGGACTTAATAATAATATTGACGTAAGGAAGGGCTTGTTTGAGTTTTGAGTCGATCACATGACCGCTGATTTCTCCACCACCTATGGAATTGATGGCGTAGAGCGTTGGATTTAAAAACACAAACAGAGTAAGTAATACTGCAATTTTTTTCATTTCTTTGGATATAATTTAGGGGCTTTAGTTGGTTAGACGACCATAAAATACTATTGTTACTATTTTTTTTAAATTAATTCATTTTTAACACAATGTCAGAAACTAAAACACTCGTTCTTGGGGCTTCATTAAATCCTGAAAGATATTCTAATATCGCGCTGCATAAATTGAACTCCAATGCTATTGAAACCAAAGCATTTGGTTTAAAAAAAGGAACGGTTTGTGGAATTGAAATTGATACAGAGTTACAAACTTATAAAGACATTCATACGGTCACCTTATATTTAAACCCAAAAAGACAAGAAGTGTATTATGAGTATATCATCGGCCTAAAACCTGCGCGTGTGATCTTTAACCCTGGGACCGAAAATCCCGTATTTTATGAGCGGTTAAACCAGGCTTTTATCAGTTATGAAGTGGCATGTACCTTGGTCTTACTTTCGACGAATCAGTATTAATCCTAAAAAAGTTAAGAGCCCATTAAGGGGGAGGAGTTCGTAGCCGATGACATAGCCGCCTAAAGATTCTGAAGGGATTTTTCCAATTAAAAACACGATCGTCACTGAAGCGAGTGCAACCATCCAAACATACCGATCTTTTATCTTATAATTTGTAAAGATTCCAAAAGAAAAGAGTCCCAAAAGAGGCCCGTAGGTGTAACCCGCGACGGTTAATAAGCTGTCAATAACGTTGGAGTTTAGAATGTATTTAAAAGCGATGATGACCACCACCAAAAGCACACTCATTCCAATATGTGTTTTTTTACGAATTGATTTTTGCTCGTGTTCAGATTTATCTTTCAGATCCAAAATATCCACACAAAAAGAGGTCGTCAAGGACGTCAAGGCACTATCGGCACTACTGTAAGCAGCGGCAATCAATCCCAAAATAAAAGTAATACCTAGTGTAATTCCTAAACCACTGTTCAAAGCAATTTCTGGAAACAATAAATCTGTTTTAGGTTTGCCGTCTAGAAGTGGAATTGCGATATTATTTTTCTTGGCATAAATAAATAATAGCGCCCCAAGAAGCATAAATAAAAAGGTCACAAAAGTAAGTACAATGCTAAAGGATAGCATATTTTTCTGAGCGTCTTTTAGTGATTTGCACGTTAGGTTTTTTTGCATCATGTCCTGATCCAATCCGGTCATACAAATGGTGATAAACAGACCGCCAAAAAAGGATTTCAGAAAGTAGTTTTTTTCTAGAATATTATCAGTATTAAAAATAGTGCTGTAGGATTTTAATTCATCAGAAGCCAGAAATTCTGTAAAACTCCAGCCCAAACTATCGGTGATAAAATAGATGGACAATACCACTGCCGTGATCATAAATAAGGTTTGAAGCGTATCCGTCCAAACAATGGTTTTAATGCCGCCTCTAAAGGTGTAAATCCAAATTAGTAAAATAGAAATCATGACCGTAATTTCGAAAGGGACATTCCACTTATTAAATACAAATTGTTGCAATACAATGGCGACTAAATACAATCGGAAGGCAGCGCCTAAAACCCGAGACACAAAAAAGAAAAAAGCCCCAGTTTTGTGGCTTACAAACCCAAACCGTTGAAAAAGATACTCGTATATGGAGGTTAAATTTAATTTATAATACACAGGAAGCAGCACAAAAGCGACCACCACATAGCCCACCATATAACCCAATACCACTTGAAAATAACTAAACTGAGAGGCATCCACCCAGCCAGGAACCGATATAAAAGTAACCCCCGACAACGATGCGCCAATCATTCCAAAAGCCACCAGGTACCAGGGCGATTGTTTACCGGCTTTAAAAAAGTCCACATTGGAGTCGTTTTTCCCTGTCAAATATGAAATGAGAATTAATACTAGAAAATACCCTAAAAGGAGTGTAATAATTAAAAAAGAACTCATGTGCTAAAATAGTATTGGTTACCTTTACAATATTAACCAATTATAACTTTATTATGAATAAATCAACCTTTATTTTAGGGGTTTTCCTATTGTCGTTTTTATCTATCGAAGCTCAAGACTATCTTGAGATGATGAACTCAAACCAATACACAGTTTTAGAAGTTCAAAATGCTGCACAAGCCTATTTTGAAAACAGAGATACTGGTAGAGGAACTGGCTACAAAAGTTTTAAACGCTGGGAGTATGATGCGATTCGCATGCAAGATGACAATGGACTTTTAAAGTCACCTTCGTTTTATTATAAGGAGTTAGAACGGTACAATTCCTATCAAAACAAGTCTACACAATTAGGACGAATGAATACGATCCCTAACTGGGAACAATTAGGGCCATCCTATTGGAATCAAACTTCGGGTTGGAATCCAGGTGTTGGACGAATTACCAGTATAGCCATTGATCCCAACGATGAAGATCATATCATTATTGGATCTCCAGGGGGCGGTGTTTGGAAAACTACTAATGGTACTGCAACCTGGACTGCATTAACAGATAATCTCTCCAATATTGAGGTGTATGCATTGACAATACACCCTAGTAAGCCAAATGTATATTATTGGGGAAGTAGTAATGGTGTTATTTTTCAATCTATAAACTCTGGGGCAACTTGGAACGAATTAGCTGATACAGGGGATGGAAATGTTAATAAAATTTTAATCAACCCAAATAATATAGATCAGCTATTTTGTTCAACCCAATTTTCTGGAGTTTTTCAATCTATAGATGGTGGTCAGAGTTGGGAGAAAATCCACACAGATTCTTATAGAGGGTACGATATAGAGTTTAAGCCAGATGATACCAGTACGATTTACGCTTCGGGGGATTCATTTTTTAAATCAACAAATGGCGGTCAGAGTTTTACAAAAACTCAACAGTATACTGTAATCCCTTATTTCCCAGTAACGCCACAATTTTGGAGTCAAGGATATGTGTCTGGGACTACGGATTGGACCATAGCTGAATCTAACCTGAATAATTCTGTGACTCCTAGAAGTGGATTAAAGTTAGCTCGTTTTGCTAAGAATTATGCTTCCTATCCAATTACCAAGTTAATATCACCAGCTCTTAATATTTCTGGCAGCTCGGACCCAGTTTTAAAATTTTATTTTACAAGTGTCAATTGGGATGGCGACGTAGATGAGCTCAATATTTTTTATAAAACAGGACCCGAAGCAACATGGACTTCACTTGCGACTATATCCGGTGAGGTTACAGCATGGCAAGAGGTTTCACTTGATTTACCAAATCCATCTGGAGACTATTATATAGCGTTTGAAGGAACATCAAACTATGCTAGAGGGATTACTCTAGATGATGTTTCTGTAGAGGATCCTACATTAGGGATTGTGTTTTCAGATGATTTTGATGCTTTAATTTCTCCTATTCCCGAAAGCTTTAGTAATAGCCCAAAAATGATAGGCGTTTCTGCAAACAATCCTGAGGTTGTGTATGTACTTGAAGCTAATAGTGGCAGATTTGGAGGGTTTTATAAATCAACCGATAGTGGTTCTAGTTTTTCTAAATTAGACCATGCCGGAAAAAATTATTTTGGCTATGAATCAGATGCAAGTGACAACAGAGGGCAGGCGCCAAGAGATATGGATGTCATCGTTAACCCATCTGATGTAGATGACGTTCACATTGCGGGCATCCTTTCTTGGAGATCAACCAATGGCGGTACGGATTTTACGGTGACCTCACAATGGCAACCAGGCTCTGCAGCAAATCAAAACATAGGGTACTGTCATGCCGACATTGATCTTATGATCTATCATAATGACAAAATATATGTGGGGAGTGATGGTGGTATTTTTGTGGCTAATGACCCGCTGAATGTCAGTAGTACTTACTATACCGATTTAACAGCTGGTTTGGGAATTCGTCAATTTTATAAAATTGGAATCAGCCAAACAGACCCTGTGATTGTTTCCGGAGGCTCACAAGACAATGGAACTTCGGTTTATAGAGCAGACGGTATTTGGTATGATTGGTTAGGAGCTGATGGGATGGAAACTTTTGTTGACCATTCAAATCCTGATATCTTATATGGGACCTCTCAAGGAGGGACGTTATACAAATCATACGATCAAGGAGCTAGTAGTAATTGGATCAACCATGGATATTTTGACGATATTGATGGCCCTGATGGTAGTTGGGTGACCCCTTTTGAGCAAGACCCTAATGTTGCTGCGACATTATACTCTGGATATCGTGAAATATACAAATCCCTTGATGGTGGTGATTCTTGGAACTCTATCTCACAAGATTTTGGTGCCAAAGCGAATCATCTAAAAATAGCACCCTCGGATAGCGATACCATGTATGCTGCGTTTAGGAGTAATCTTTACAAAACGACCAATGGTGGCTCAGACGGCGATTGGGTGCAACTGACAGGGTTTTCTGGAGATATCAATTCCATTGCCCTTCATCCTACCAATCCTAGTAAACTAGCCATTGCGACCGCTTCATCAGATAAAATCTATGTTTCAATTGATGGTGGCGCAACTTGGAGTGTTGCAAAACATGACTTGCCGAATTTTAGTGCCTTGGCCTTGGTATGGGATACGACTTATGACGAAGATATATTGTACCTAGGAATGAATTATGGGATTTATTACCTCAGAAATAATGAAACATCGTGGACGCCTTATGATACTGGACTGCCTAATGTTAAAGTTAATGAGCTAGAAATCAATACGGCAGATAATAAATTGTATGTGGCAACATACGGACGTGGATTGTGGCGTGTTAATTTGTACAATCCTGCAGGCTTAGGCGTGGATGACTTAGAAGTTTCGGAGTTGGTTTTATCACCAAACCCGACCACAGGGATCTTTAAACTGAATTGGAAATTAAACACTCAAGTGACTATCAAAATATATGATACGCTTGGAAAGTTGGTTTTTTATGAAAAAAACAGAGATTTATCTCAAAATCCTGAAATAGAATTACAGGCTCCAAAAGGAATTTACTTCTTAAAAGTCAATTCATTAAGTCAGGGGATTACTAAAAAATTAATTATAAACTAATTCCAATTTTAAGGGTTTATAGGTTTTTAAAATTATGACATAAGTTTATCTGAATTTATGTCATTTTTTTTTTTAAAAAGTCTAATGCCCCAGTACGTTGTAGCAAAATTAGTTAATAAGAAGTGTTAAAGTTAAAATGAAGTCCATGAGGTTTATTTATTTTTAATTATATTGCTAGCCCCTAGTAATTTACATTATGAATAAACCTACCTTACTATTATTCTCCTGCTTATTGGTGTTTTTAAATCTCGAATCTCAAGAGTATCAAGAGATGATCAATTTAGAGCAATACACTGTTCAAGACATTCAAAATGCTGCACAAGCCTATTTTAAAAACAAAGATAAAGGAAGAGGGACTGGCTATAAAAGTTTTAAACGTTGGGAGTATAATGCCCTTCGTATGCAAGATAACAGTGGGTTTTTAAAGTCGCCTTCGTTTTACTACAACGAGTTAGAGCGGTACAATTCATTCAAAAATAAATCGATTCAATTAGGTCGAGCGACCACCGTTTCTAGTTGGGAACAATTGGGACCTACAGACTGGAATCAAACTTCTGGTTGGAATCCGGGAGTTGGGCGAATTACCAGTATCGCAATAGATCCTAGTGATGTAAATCATATCATTGTTGGATCTCCAACGGGCGGCGTTTGGAAATCCCTTGACGGCGGAGCAACTTGGTCGCCATTAACCGATAACCTTTCTAATATAGTAGTCTATGCATTGACCATAGATCCACTGGATTCAAATACATATTATTGGGGAAGTTCTTTTGGGGTGATTTTTAAATCTATAGATGCTGGGTCTACTTGGAATGAATTTGCGGACACAGGAAATGGAACTGTCAACAAAATTTTAATTAATCCAACAAATACTAACCAACTATTTTGTTCTTCAAGAGGTGAAGGTGTTTTTCAATCTACAGATGGCGGCTTAAACTGGGTAAAAATTCATTCAGAGTCTAAAACCGCTTACGATGTAGAGTTTAAACCTGGAGACACAAATACGATTTATGCTTCTGGAAATAAATTTTTCAAATCGGAGGATGGTGGTGAAACTTTTGTAAAGATTCAAGGAGGTGATGCTTTAGATTTGTGGTCTCAAGACTATGAATCTGGGTCTACAGACTGGATATTAGCTGGATCTAACCAAAATAATTCTGTGACTGCTAGAAGCGGATCAAGGTTAGCGCTTTTTTATCAGCCGGATTTTACCCGTCCAAAGACCAAATTAATATCACCACCACTCAATATTATAGGCAGCACGGCCCCTATTTTAAAATTTTCTTTTACAAATGTTAGTTTTGCAGGGAATACTGAAGAGCTCAAGGTTTTTTATAAAACAGGATTGAATGAACCATGGTTTCTACTTGGAACTACTGCAGTAGAAGTTAATAATTGGGCAGAGATTTCAATTAATTTACCAGATCCGTCTGGAGATTATTATATAGCGTTTGAAGGGACGTCAAACTATGCAAGAGGATTGACATTGGATGATATTTCAGTTGAAGATCCTACACTAGGGGTTGTTTTTTCAGATGATTTTGAGTCTCTTCCAGAATTCAACGGTTTTAATTATGGTGCAAAAATGATAGGCGTTTCTGCAGACAACCCTGAAGTTGTTTATATCTTAGAAGAGAAAAATAGACAATTCGGTGGCCTTTACAAGTCCATTGATGGAGGCGATCAATTTTCAAAATTAGAGCATGCCAATAAAAATTATTTCGGCTATAGCTCAAGTGCGGATGATGTCAATGGCCAAGCGCCTAGAGATATGGATATCATCGTTAACCCATCTGATGTGAATGACGTTCATATTGCGGGCATCCTTTCTTGGAGATCAACCAATGGCGGGGTGGATTTTACGGTGACCTCACAATGGATTCCACAGACTGCAGCAAGTCAAGACATAGGGTACTGCCATGCTGATATTGATATAATGATATATCATAATGACAAAATATATGTGGGTAGTGATGGCGGTATTTTTGTAGCCAATGACCCACTGAATGTCAGTAGAACTTACTATACCGATTTATCCGCTGGTTTGGGGATACGTCAATTTTATAAAATTGGAATTAGTCAAACAGATCCGGTCATTGTTTCTGGAGGTTCTCAAGACAATGGAACCTCGGTTTATAGAGCAGATGGCGTTTGGTATGATTGGTTAGGGGCCGATGGCACGGAATCTTTTGTAGACCATTCAAATTCCAATATTTTATATGGTTCATCTCAAAGAGGAAGGTTATATAAATCATTTAATCAGGGAGCTACCAGGATTGACATTAATTTTGGAGATTTTAACAGAGATGGTTCTACTGATGGCAATTTTGTAACTCCCTTTGAGCAAGATCCTAGCGAAGCTGCGACGCTGTATTCTGGGTATAGTCAAATATATAAATCAACAGATCGTGGGACTACTTGGAACTCAATTTCACAAGATTTTGGTAATAATGCCACTCAACTAAAAATAGCACCCTCGGATAGCAATACCATGTATGCGGCATTTAGATCAAGTATTTATAAAACAACGAACGGTGGAGCAGTCGGAAATTGGTCACGACTAATAGGATTTTCGGGTTATATTACTTCAATTGCCATTCATCCTACAAATCCAAATAAAATAGCCATTGCAACAACTTCGTCAGCCAAAGTATATATTTCAAGTGATGGTGGCGCTACTTGGACTAGTGTAGTTTATGACTTACCGAATTTTAGTGCCTTAGCCTTGGTGTGGGATACGACCTACGACGAAGATATATTGTACCTAGGAATGAATTATGGGATTTATTACCTTAGAGAAGATGGAACATCGTGGACGTCTTATAATACGGGACTGCCAAATATTCAAATTAATGAACTGGAGATAAACACGGCAGATAAAAAATTGTATGTGGCAACATTCGGACGTGGATTGTGGCGTGTTAATTTGTACAACCCAGCTAGCTTAGGCGTGGATGACTTAGAAGTTTCGGAGTTGATTTTATCACCAAACCCGACCACAGGAATTTTTAAACTGAATTGGAAATTAAACACTCAAGTGACCCTAAAAATTTATGATCCGCTAGGGAAATTAGTTTTTTATGAAAAAAATAGAAATTTATCCCAAAACCCTCTAATAGAATTACAGGCTCCAAAAGGGGTTTATTTCTTAAAAGTCAATTCATTAAATAAGGAAGTCACTAAAAAATTAATTATAAACTAACCTCTATTTCGAAGTTTCAGGAGTCTTTAAATTGATGACACAAGTTCGCATAAATTTATCTAAATTTGTGTCATGGAATTTTCATCAAAATTATTACAAAGTGCTGTGGACGAAGTTGCGCAATTGCCTGGTATCGGACGTCGGACTGCTTTACGCCTCGTGTTGCATTTGATGCGTCAGCCTGAGTCGCAAACACTTCATTTGGCGGATGCCTTGCAAAAGATGCGTCAGAATATTAACTTTTGTAAAAACTGCCACAATATTAGTGATTCAGAATTGTGTGAAATTTGCATCAATACCAACCGTCAACAAGACGTGGTGTGTGTGGTAGAAGATATTAGAGATGTGATGGCTATTGAAAGTACCGCATCTTACAGAGGTGTTTATCATGTGCTAGGGGGTAAAATATCTCCGATGGACGGCGTCGGACCTCACGATTTAAAAATTAACAGCTTAATTGAAAAAATTCGGTTAGGAAATACGAAAGAACTTATTTTTGCGTTAAGTTCTACGATGGAAGGCGATACGACCAATTTTTATATTTTTAAACAAATTCAAGATACCGATGTAAAAATCTCAACCATTGCGCGTGGAATTTCTGCCGGAGACGAGTTAGAATATGCCGACGAAGTTACGCTTGGACGAAGCATCACCAATAGAATTCCATTTGAACTCTCTCTTAAATCCTAAATTGTCTTGAAGCTATCAGTTGTCATTCTAAATTATAATGTGCGCTACTTTCTGGAACTTTGCTTGCAAAGTGTAGAAGCAGCTTTAGTCGATATTCCTTCAGAAATTATTGTGATAGACAATAATTCAAAGGATGACAGTTGCAAGATGGTAAAGGAACAATTCCCATCAGTACTTTTAATTCAGAACACATTAAACGTAGGATTTTCAATAGCCAATAATCAAGCAGTTAAAGTTGCCAAGGGTGCGTATGTCTGTATTCTAAACCCAGATACAGTGGTCGCGGAAGACACTTTTAAAACAATTCTCAACTTTGCAGATACACAAACAAACTTAGGAATTATTGGCTGTCGATTGGTTGATGGTTCTGGGAAATTTCTTCCTGAGAGTAAACGAAATATTCCTGTAGTTAAAATTGCGATTAAAAAAATACTTGGAAATTCTCAACCGTATTATGCGACTCATGTTAAGGAACATGAGACTGCAAAAGTTGAGGTTTTAGTGGGTGCATTTATGTTACTCAAACGATCGTTATATGAGTCCTTAAAGGGCTTCGACGAAGATTACTTTATGTATGGAGAAGATATCGATTTTTCTTATAAATCGCTTAAAGAGGGCTATGATAATTATTATTTTGGAGGCACCACCGTTATTCATTATAAAGGCGAAAGTACACGAAGAAATGAAATGTATCTTAAACGGTTTTATGGCGCCATGCAGATTTTTCATCAAAAACATTTTAAATCCAATTTCTTTTCTGATTTGTTGGTTTCTGTAGCAATCAAACTATTAGTTCTATTAAAGCCATTGAAACAGCAACAGCCTGAAATTAAGTATAAATCTGTATTAATTTCATCAAACCCAGAAGCTCAATTAGTTAAAAAATTGAATCCAACGCTGATCGCTTCAGTAGATGAAGTAAGCGCAAGTTCTGAATTTATTTTTGATGCATCAACGATGTCATTTAAGTCGATTATTGATCAGATGCAGGTTTCTAAACCCAAACAGTCTATTTATAAAATTCAACCCAGAAATTGCACCTATATTCTTGGGAGTAATTCAGCGGACAGTATCGGAGACGTAATACAATTCTGATATTTATAAGTTGTTTCATCTATTTTAGTTAATTTTGTAGTCTATATTAATTTACCTATTCGCATAAAACTATGGCAAAATTTGAACTTAAATTACCCAAAATGGGTGAGAGTGTAGCCGAAGCCACGCTGACAGCATGGCTCAAAGAAGTAGGCGATACCATTGAAGCTGATGAAGCAGTTTTAGAAATTGCAACAGATAAGGTCGATAGTGAAATACCGAGTGAAGTTGAAGGCATCTTAATTCAGAAATTATTTGAAGTGGATGCGATTATAGAAGTTGGACAAACGATCGCAATTATTGAGACAGAATCTAGTTTCGAGACTGTCAACGCGTCTATTCCAGACGTCATCCCATCTAAAGAACCAGTAGAAGCTGTGGAATTAGAATCCTCTATTGAAAAAGTTCAAGAAACCTTGACTTCGATAGCCTCAAATGACGCACGTTTTTATTCGCCCCTAGTAAAAAACATTGCTAAAAAAGAAGGCATTACACAATCTGAACTGGATGCCGTAAAAGGCTCTGGAAAAGAAGGACGAGTGACCAAACAAGATATATTGTCCTATTTGTCAAATAAACCTAATTCGCCACAACCGCAGTCACAACCAGTCGTACAAGAAACGCAAGTGGATACTAGTGTCCTTTCGACGCCTTCTATATCTGCCGTCACTCCAGTAATGAGCCGTGGAGAAGATGAAATCATAGAGATGACGCGTATGGGCAAGCTAGTTTCTAAGCATATGACTAATTCACTTCAAACGGCGGCACATGTGCAGTCTTTTATTGAAGTAGATGTGACTAAGATTTGGAATTGGAGGCTAAAAATTAAAGATAGTTTTAAAGCTCGAGAAGGGCAAAACATCACTTTTACCCCAATATTTATGGAAGCTGTGGCACATGCATTAACCTTGCATCCAATGCTGAATGTGTCGGTTCAAGATGGAAAAATAATCAAACGAAAAAACATCAATATCGGAATGGCTGCGGCTTTAGAAGATGGCAATTTAATTGTCCCCGTCATCAAAAATGCAGATCAATTAAACCTTATTGGGATGACCAAAAGAGTCAATGATTTGGCGATCCGTGCACGAACGAATCAATTAAAACCAGATGATATTCAAGATGGAACCTATACCGTGACTAATGTTGGCGGATTTGGAAGTATCATGGGAACGCCTATTATCAATCAACCACAAGTTGGAATTCTTGCGCTTGGAGCCATCAGAAAAGTCCCAGCAGTGATTGAAACTAGTGAAGGCGATTTTATTGGAATTAGACAAAAAATGTTTTTATCACATTCTTATGACCACCGGGTGGTCAATGGAGCGCTTGGCGGTCAGTTTATAAAAACTGTCAAAGAATACCTCGAAGCATGGGATGAAACTCGAACACTATAATTATGCAACTAAACCTAAACAAATCCATTTGTTTCTTTGATTTAGAAACCACTGGTATCAGTATTACCAAAGACCGAATTGTTGAAATTTCTATTTTAAAAGTAAACCCCGACGGTTCAGAAGAAAAGAAAACCTGGTTAGTAAATCCAGAAATGCCAATTCCGCCACAAGTCGTTGCAGTTCACGGCATCACCAATGAGAAAGTGGCCAATGCTCCCACATTTAATACACTTGCTAAAGAAGTTAATACATGGATTAAAGATTCTGATTTAGGAGGCTTTAATTCCAATCGTTTCGACATTCCTTTATTGGCCGAAGAAATGCTAAGAGCAGGTATTGATTTTGATATGAAAAACAGGCAATCGGTAGATGTACAAACGATTTTTCATAAAATGGAGCAACGCACGTTGACTGCAGCATTTAAGTTTTACTGCGATAGAAGTCTCGAAGATGCGCATAGTGCAGAAGCCGATACCATGGCGACCTATGAAGTTTTAAAAGCACAACTGGATCGTTATGAAGATTTAGAAAACGATACAAAATTTTTAGCCGACTTTAGTTCTCGAAAAAAACTCGCTGACTTTGCTGGTTTTATTGCGTATGATAAAGACGGTGATGAATGCTTTTCTTTTGGAAAACATAAGGGAAAAAAAGTGACGGAAATTCTTGAAAAAGAGCCTGGATATTTTGGGTGGTTACTTTCTGCAGATTTCCCGCTTTACACCAAAAAAGTATTAACAGCCATCAAACTACGGGCGTTTAATAATAAACTTCAATAATGAAGCTAATTTGTATTGGGCGTAATTATGCGCAACACATTTCAGAGCTCAAAAATGAAAAGCCAAAAGAACCGGTTATTTTTTTGAAACCTGATACCGCAATCCTTTTAAAAAAACAACCCTTTTTTATTCCCGATTTTTCTGATGAGGTGCATCACGAAGTCGAAGTCTTAGTAAAAATAAATCGCGTTGGCAAATACATCGATTCAAAATTCGCTCATAAATACTACGATCAAATTGGTTTAGGGATTGACTTTACGGCACGAGATCTTCAACAGAAACTCAAAGAAAAAGGATTGCCTTGGGAAAAATCAAAAGCCTTTGACGGCTCGGCTGTCGTTGGTAAATGGGTGTCAAAATCCAATTTTGAGTCTCTTTCTAATCTTCAATTTAGTTTACATAAAAACGATGAAATTGTACAGTCAGCGAGTACCAATGAGATGCTTTGGAATATTGACGATATCATCGCATACGTCTCTCAATTTTTCACTTTAAAAATTGGAGATATTATTTTTACAGGAACCCCTTCTGGCGTGAGTCGGGTGCAACCGAATGATTCTTTAAAAGGATATATTGGTGAGGAAGAATTTTTTTCAATCAAAGTTAAATAACATATGAAAGCAGAAATAATTACGATTGGAGATGAAATTTTAATTGGTCAAATCGTGGACACTAATTCTGCGTTTATAGCGACAGAGTTGAATAAAATAGGCGTATCAGTGTATCAAATCACATCCGTTCAAGATGATAAGACTCATATTTTGAAAGCGTTTGAAGCGGCTGAAAAACAGGTTGATATTGTGATCATTACAGGCGGACTTGGTCCTACAAAAGATGATATTACCAAAACAACTTTAGCCCAGTATTTTGATGATACCTTGGTGTATGATGAAGCAGTCTTGAAAAATATCAAGTACCTATGGGAGCATTTTGTAAAACAACCCTTGTTACAGGTTAATATCGATCAATCGCTGGTGCTTTCTAAAGCCACAGCATTAATGAATAAATCAGGGAGTGCGCCCGGCATGTGGCTCGAAAAAAATAACACTATTTTTATTTCATTACCCGGGGTGCCTTACGAGATGAAAGGCTTGATGAATGATGAGGTTTTGCCTAGAATCTCTGAAAAATTTGACCGTCCATTTATACTACACAAAACACTTCTAACCTATGGGCTAGGGGAGAGTGTCATTGCCGATCGGATTAAGGATTGGGAAGCGGCCTTGCCAGAATCTATAAAACTTGCCTATTTGCCAAATTTAGGAAGAGTTCGATTGCGATTGTCCTCAACAGGTTTCGATAAAGCAGCAATCACTGCGGGGGTCGACGCACAAGTTTCGGCCTTATTACCCTTAATAAATGATGTGTTTGTAGGGTTTGAAGAGCAATCGTCTATTGAACAAATCATTGGCAATCAACTTGTAAAACACGGAAAAACGCTTGCAGTAGCCGAAAGTTGTACTGGCGGTAAAATTGCAGAAAATATAACAGCACATCCAGGAGCTTCTGCCTATTTTAAAGGGGGGTTAGTGGCGTATTCAACTGCTATTAAAATAGATGTTTTAAAAGTTGATTCTGAATTGATCGCTTCGAATTCCGTGGTCAGTTTGGAAGTTGCTGAAGCGATGGCTCAAAATGTAAAAACCTTGTTTAATTCAGACTACGGAATCGCAACTACAGGCAATGCAGGCCCTTCGAAAGGCGATTCGGACGAAGAAATCGGAACCGTTTGCATCGCAATTGCAACACCAGACGGGGTGTTTTCGCAGCAGTTTAACTTTGGAAAACAACGACTTAGGGTCGTTCAAAAAGCAGTGACAATGGCATTTACATTGTTTCAAAAAGAAATTTTTAAAAAATGCTAATATAAAGTTTGCGTACTTCTAAAGAATTCGTATTTTTGCACCTCGTTTTGAAACAACAAAACAATTAAAGTTAAGAAAAATGTCAAGAATTTGTGAACTTACAGGTAAAAGAGCAATGTTTGGAAACAACGTTTCTCATGCCTTGAATAGAACTAAACGTAGATTTAATGTCAATTTAATCAAAAAACGTTTTTATATTCCAGAAGATGATAACTGGGTAACATTAAAGGTGTCTACTGCAGCCTTGAAAACTATCAATAAAATTGGTATTTACGCAGCAATAAAAGCAGCAAAGTCTAAAGGTTTTTTAAAATAAACCACCGTTAAAAGCATTTCAAAATGGCAAAAAGAGGAAATAGAGTTCAAGTAATATTAGAGTGCACCGAGCACAAGGATTCTGGGAAAGCAGGAACTTCTAGATATATTACCACTAAGAACAAGAAGAATACACCGGATCGTATGGAGATTAAGAAATTTAATCCTATCCTTAAGAAAATGACGGTTCATAAAGAAATTAAATAATTAGAAATTTTACGCAAGTAAAATTTCAAATGTAACACATTTGAATCATGGCAAAGAAATCAGTAGCATCCTTACAAACAGGATCAAAGCGTTTAACAAAAGCGATCAAAATGGTGAAGTCTCCAAAATCTGGTGCTTACACTTTTGTAGAATCTATTATGACGCCTGAAAAGGTAAATGAGTTCTTAAGTAAGTAATTAAGACCCCTTTTTCATAAACATATTTAAAGCTGCTTTTTTATAAAGCGGCTTTTATTTTTTAGTTTACTCACTTTTAATGTTATTTTTGTAAATAGATACATAGTTGACTTATGAGTTTTTTTAAAAACATTTTTTCATCCGACAAAAAAGCTACGCTTGATAAGGGTTTAGAGAAATCTAAAACCACTTTTTTTGATAAGCTAAGCAAAGTCGTTGTTGGAAAATCCACAGTGGATGCAGATGTATTAGATAACTTAGAAGAAATCCTCGTTTCTAGCGACGTAGGAGTGAATACAACTTTAAAAATAATTGACCGAATTGAAGCACGCGTCTCCAAAGATAAATATGTTGGAACCGATGCTTTAAATCTAATTCTAAGAGAAGAAATAGCCGGTTTATTATCAGAAACCAACTCTGGAGAAGAAACTAATTTTTCGATCCCTTCAACACACAAACCCTACGTAATTATGGTGGTGGGAGTGAATGGTGCTGGTAAAACAACGACCATTGGAAAGCTGGCTTACCAACTTAAAAAACAAGGCTTAAGCGTCGTTTTAGGTGCTGCCGACACGTTTAGAGCGGCTGCCATTGATCAGTTACAAGTTTGGGCGGACCGTGTGGGAGTTCCAATTATAAAACAATCGATGGGGAGTGATCCTGCTTCTGTAGCATTTGATACCTTACAAAGTGCTGTGACTTCTAAGGCCGACGTTGTAATTATTGATACCGCAGGTCGTTTACACAACAAAGTTAATTTGATGAACGAATTAACCAAAGTGAAACGCGTTATGCAAAAAGTTGTAGACTACTCACCGCATGAAGTGTTGTTGGTTCTCGATGGTTCTACTGGACAAAATGCATTTGAACAAGCGAAACAATTTACCGCTGCGACGGAAGTAACAGCCTTAGCTATTACCAAATTAGATGGCACTGCCAAAGGCGGGGTAGTCATCGGAATTAGTGATGAATTTCAAATTCCTGTCAGATATATTGGTATTGGTGAAGGATTAGAAGACCTTCAAGTTTTTAATAAATATGAATTTGTAGATTCATTTTTTAAATAAATCACAGTATTTAACTCCACTAAATGAGAACCAAAACACTTAAAAAAAATAAAATTAACGTCATCACTTTAGGCTGTAGTAAAAACGTCTATGATAGCGAAGTGTTAATGGGTCAACTCAAAGCCAGTGGGAAAGAAGTGGTTCACGAAGAAGAGGGTAATATTGTAGTGATCAACACCTGTGGCTTTATTAATAATGCCAAAGAAGAAAGTGTGAATACCATCTTAGATTACATGCAAAAGAAAGAAGATGGCGAGGTTGATAAAGTCTTTGTAACTGGGTGTTTGAGCGAACGTTATAAACCAGATTTACAAAAAGAAATTCCCAATGTCGATCAGTATTTTGGAACGACAGAATTACCTCAATTACTCAAAGCACTAGGCGCTGATTATAAGCATGAACTTATTGGTGAACGTTTAACGACTACGCCTAAAAATTACGCCTATTTAAAAATTGCGGAAGGTTGTGATCGTCCGTGTAGCTTTTGTGCCATCCCTTTGATGCGTGGAAAACACAAGTCAACACCTATCGAAAACCTAGTCATAGAGGCCGAAAAGTTAGCAGCTAATGGTGTCATGGAATTGGTGTTGATTGCACAAGATTTAACATATTACGGATTAGATATTTATAAAAAACGAAACCTTGCCGAGCTTTTAGAGGCTTTGGTGAAAGTAGAAGGAATTGAATGGATTCGTTTGCATTATGCATTTCCAACGGGTTTTCCGATGGATGTGTTAGAGGTGATGAAACGCGAACCTAAAATCTGTAATTATCTTGATATTCCACTACAACATATTTCAGATAAAATTCTGAAAAGTATGCGTCGTGGGACTACTCAAGAAAAAACAACTAAACTTCTTAAGCAATTTAGAGCAGCGGTCCCAGAAATGACCATCCGAACGACCTTAATCGTTGGGTATCCAGGGGAAACAGAAGAAGACTATCAAACCCTAAAAGCATGGGTTGAAGCCATGCGTTTTGAGCGATTAGGGTGTTTTACATATTCACATGAAGAAAACACACATGCGTTTAATTTAGAGGATGATGTGCCAGAAGACGTAAAATTAGCCCGAGCCAACGAAATCATGGAAATTCAATCTCAAATTTCATGGGAATTGAACCAAGCTAAAATTGGCGAAACCTTTAAAGTAGTCATTGATCGTAAAGAAGGCGAATACTTTGTAGGGCGCACAGAATTTGATTCTCCAGATGTGGATAATGAAGTGTTAATCGATGCGTCTAAAACCTATCTAAAAACAGGCGAATTTGCAACGGTTAAAGTCACAGAAGCTGCCGATTTTGATCTGTATGCCGAAGTGGTTTAGTCGCTTAATTTGAATATTTTAAGTCTTTGATTCTAAATTACATCCTTTTTTAATATATTTATAGTGTAAAAAAATAGATCATGACAACTATTACTATCAAAAACGGGCAACCACTCTCTCAAAAAACATTTAGCAACTGGGAAGAACTGAGAAATGTATTGAATTTCATGGCACTTCAGTTTAAGCAAACCAAAGAATCTTCTACCATCCCCGAAACTATAAAAGATAAACCATTATCAGCTTTCAACTATCTGACTGATAAAAGTTTATGAAACTGACTCAGTAGTTGCTTATTTAAAAAAGAGAGAACTCATTAAACCTTATCTCAAAGCCAAAGACTACTTTGAGCAAGGACATACTCTTATAGTTAAATTAAAACTATTACAGCCTAAGAAAAATAAAGAATACCAATTTAGGATAACCGATAAATATCGTGCTCGTGGTTTTTATAAAGAAAACGGTTTTTTGGTCACTGAAATCTCCGACCATCAGTAATTCCTGTCTAATCCCCCTCTCCGTCATTGCGAGGAGGTACGACGTGGCAATCTCTTTTTAAAAAAAACAAGACAGTGAGGGTACTTCTCTTTGAAACAAAAATTTGCACAAAAACCATATTTTACTTATATTGATGATGCATAATAGATAAAAAAATGACTACAATCACGATCAAAAACGGTGAAAAATTATCAAAGACTGAGTTTGGAACTATGAAAGATTTTCTAGAATGGGCTGTTGACCATTTTCAAGAAGAAATGCCTTTGTCTGCCAAAACCATTGAAAATGCAATAAAAGCAAAGGAAGAAATCTCATCGATAAACTCAACTTTTAAACAGGCTCAATAATGCTCGTTTTTGATAATGAAAACGCTCGAAAGGATTTACAAAAATTTCAATTGACCAAGCAGTACAAAAAAGCTTGTGATTATATACGGGATGAACAGTATTATAAAGTTCAATTAAAACTTCGTAAACCTAAATCAAAAGGGATCTACCAGTTCAGGATCTCTAAAAAATACCGTGCTTTTGCTGTTAGAAAAGAACAATCCTTGTTTGTTTTTGAAATCTCGGATCATCAATAAAACAAAAATTTGCACAAATATCACATTTTGCTTATATTCATGATGCATAATAGATAAAAAAATGACTACTATCACCATCAAAAACGGGCAACCACTTCCCCAAAAAACATTTAGCAACTGGGAAGAACTGAGAAATGTATTGAATTTTATGGCGCTTCAGTTTAAGCAAACCAAAGAATCTTCTGCCATCCCCGAAACTATAAAAGATAAACCATTATCATCTTTCAACTATCTGACTGATGAAAGTTTATGAAACTGACTCAGCAGTTGCTTATTTAAAAAAGAGTGAACTCATTAAACCCTATCTCAAAGCCAAAGACTACTTTGAGCAAGGACATACTCATATAGTTAAATTAAAACTATTACAGCCTAAGAAAAATAAAGAATACCAATTTAGGATAAACGATAAATACCGTGCTCGTAGTTTTTTAAAGAAAACGGTTTTTTGGTCACTGAAATCTCCGACCATCAGTAATTCCTGTCTAATTCCCCCCTCCGTCTTCCGTCATTGCGAGGAGGTACGACGTGGCAATCTCCTTATAAAAAACGACTTGACATAATTTGTGGCTATTTAATCCTCTCGTTTTTACTTTAAAAATTTTCGTTCCAACTGCAAAAGAAATAAAGTATCTTTACATCTATTAAGTAACTACTATGTCAACAGACTTTATTTCGTTCCGAGACACTGCCTATGTTTCTAAGCTGATCTGCGATTATGTAGAAAATCGCCCGGAATTACAGTCACTGTATCATCGGTTTCCAAATTTAGAAAATTTTAAAGCACAATGTGAAGCTAAAAAATCCGAATTCACTTCCGAAAAACGTTCGGTCTTAGTGGAAGCATTCACACAACAATATTCTGGCCTGGCCCCCTCTAAATTGACCACGAAGGCGATTCAGTCTCTTACAAAAGAAAACACATTTACGGTGACCACAGGGCACCAATTAAACCTGATGGGCGGCCCTTTGTATTTTTTATATAAGATTATTTCGACCATCAATTTAGCGAAAGAATTAAAAGCAAACGCTCCTGAAAACAATTTTATCCCTGTTTTTTGGATGGCCACAGAAGACCATGATTTTGAAGAAATTAATCATTTTAATTTTCAAAACAAACGGTTCCAATGGTCGCAAAATACGTCTGGAGCGGTAGGCGTTTTAGACACTTCTGAGTTGTCTGAATTTGTCACTGTTTTTTCCAATATTTTGGGAGATTCGAGTCACGCCCAGACACTTAAAGAGCTCGTTAAAAATGCGTATTTAAACCATTCAAACTTAGCAGATGCCACTCGCTATTTAGTTCATTCCTTATTTGGGGAGGATGGTTTGCTAATCATCGATGGAAATGATGCGGCTTTAAAACGATTATTTATTCCACAACTCACCTCTGAGTTTACAAATCAACAAGCTTATAAGTCCGTTTCTCAGACCAATGAACAGTTAACATCTATTGATGCTGCTTATAAGATTCAAGTGAATCCACGCGAACTGAATTTATTTTATCTTAAAGCAAATTTACGCGAGCGTATCGTTAAAAATGAATCATATTTTTCCGTTTTAAATACCGACATACAATGGAATTTAAAGGAATTATTAGCAGAAGTGCAATCAAATCCAGAACGTTTTTCTCCGAATGTAATTATGCGTCCACTGTATCAAGAAACTATTTTGCCAAATCTCTGCTATATTGGGGGTGGCGGTGAAGTATCTTATTGGCTTCAATTGAAATCCTATTTTGATGTGGAACAGATCACTTTTCCGATTTTATTACATCGAAACTCGGTGCTTTTAATCAGTGAAAAGCAGCATCAAAAATTAGATAAATTAAAAGTATCTGTGTCTGAATTGTTTCAAAATAAACAAGCGCTGATTCAATCTCAAATTAAAAAGATATCATCATTAGCTGTTGATTTTTCAATTCAAAAATCACATCTAAAAAAACAATTTGAGGCACTTTATTTGATTGCTGATCAGACCGATAAGTCTTTTAAAGGTGCTGTATCAGCTCAAGAAAAAAAACAACTCAAAGGTTTGGAAGCTTTAGAAAAGCGGCTTCTAAAAGCAGAAAAAAAATCGCATAAAGATTACATCAATCGTTTGGAAACGATCCACCTTGAGCTTTTTCCAAATGGCGGCTTGCAAGAGCGTTACACAAATTTTACAGAATTCTACCTTGAGCATGGCGAAGAATTTATAAAACACTTAAAATTAGAGCTTGCACCATTAAATCAGAGATTTCATGTATTAACCCTTTAAAAATTTCAAAATTTAGGGGCTCATTTTATTTATAAATATTACTTTTGACTATGCAACACGATAAGGTATTAATTCTCGATTTTGGATCCCAATATACTCAACTTATAGCTCGCCGTGTTAGGGAGCTAAATATATATTGTGAGATTCATCCCTTCAATAAAATTCCAACCAACTTAGACGAATTCAAAGCCGTTGTGCTTTCGGGCAGCCCACAATCGGTGCGAGGTGATGACGCCTTACATCCCGATTTATCAAACATTCGCGGACTTAAGCCCATGTTGGCAGTTTGTTATGGTGCTCAGTATTTAGCCCATTTTTCGGGTGGTATCGTCGCTCCATCAAATACAAGAGAATATGGACGTGCAAATTTATCTTACGTAAAAGTAAATGAAGCCTTTTTAGAAGGAGTGAGCTCAGGGAGTCAAGTTTGGATGAGTCATAGTGATACCATCAAAGAATTGCCAACGAACGGCGTTTTGTTAGCCAGTACTCATGATGTGGAAAACGCTGCTTATAAAATTGAAGGTGAATCAACGTATGCGATTCAATTTCACCCTGAAGTCTATCATTCTACAGACGGAAAAAAAATATTGCAAAATTTCTTAGTCACAATTTCTGGACTTCAACAAGATTGGACCCCAGATTCTTTTGTGGATGAGACTGTGGCCGATTTAAAAGCTAAAATTCAAGACGATAAAGTTGTTCTTGGATTGTCTGGCGGAGTTGATTCGACCGTTGCCGCTATTTTATTGCACAAAGCGATTGGAAAAAATCTCTATTGTATTTTTGTAAATAATGGATTATTAAGAAAAGATGAGTTTTCGAGTGTCTTAACGCAATACGAAGGTATGGGGCTCAATGTCAAAGGAGTGGGTGCTTCGGCACGCTTTTTGGATGCGCTTGCAGGACTTGAAGACCCAGAACTCAAACGTAAAGCCATTGGCCGTGTGTTTATCGAAGTTTTTGATGACGAAGCTCAAATGATAAAAGATGTGAAATGGTTAGCGCAAGGAACAATTTATCCTGATGTGATCGAAAGTGTTTCTGCTACTGGGGGGCCTAGTGCTACGATCAAAAGTCATCATAATGTTGGTGGTTTGCCAGATTATATGAAGTTAAATATTGTAGAACCATTAAGAGCTTTGTTTAAAGATGAAGTTCGCCGCGTAGGTGCTTCGATGGGTATTGATGCCAAATTATTAGGGCGTCATCCTTTTCCTGGACCGGGATTAGCCATTCGAATTTTAGGAGATATTACTCCCGAAAAAGTTCAGATTTTACAAGAAGTAGATGCTATTTTTATAAATGGATTACGGGAATGGGATTTATATGACAAAGTTTGGCAAGCCGGCGCAATGCTCTTGCCAGTTAATAGTGTAGGAGTTATGGGCGATGAGCGTACCTATGAAAAATGTGTAGCATTGAGAGCTGTTGAAAGTACGGATGGAATGACAGCCGATTGGGTCAATTTACCTTATGAATTTCTTCAGAAAACCTCCAATGATATTATCAATAAAGTAAAGGGTGTCAATAGAGTTGTATATGATATAAGTTCAAAACCACCGGCGACGATTGAATGGGAATAATCCCTGAAATCCTTTTTAGGAGCTAAGTAATATAGAGTATGAGAAAATTTTTAATTATTTCGTTGTTTTTTGTTTTTAGTGGTTTTGGCTTCGCTCAAAACTTAAAAACACATCGTGTAAAAGTTGGGGAGTCTATTGAAAGTATTGCAAGGGTATACAAAATCATGCCTGCTGATATTTATGCCTTAAATCCAGATGCAAAATCTGATTTTTCTCAGAACATGGTTTTGATTATTCCAGAATCTTTTGCTTCAACAACCAATTCTTCAACTGAAATAAAAGAGTTAGTTTCTTATAAAGTTTACAAAGTCAGACGAAAAGAGACACTATTCAGTATCTCTCAAAAATTTAATTTGACCGTTGAGGATATAAAAACGCACAACAAACGGTTGTATTCAAAAAATTTACGGTCTGGAAATAAGATTTACATTCCGATATATAAAATGGTACCAAGCCCAGCTTCGTTAAACTCAATCCAAACATATACTGTTTTACCAAAAGAAGGTAAATGGCGAATTGCGTATAAATTTGGGATTTCAGTTCCTGAGTTAGAAGCACTCAATTCAAACATGGGAATAAATCTTAAAGAAGGTCAACAACTAAACGTTCCTAATATTGCTGTTGCAGATGAAAAAATCGTAGAAGAGGCCCAATTTGGCTACTATGAAGTAAAGGCTAAAGAAGGATTTTTCAGACTTGAAAAAAAATTAGGATTAACGCAAGCACGTTTAGAAGCTCTTAATCCTGAATTGGTTCAAAATGGATTAAAGTTAGGGATGGTCTTAAAAGTCCCAAAAACAAGTGTTCAGTTTTTAACAACACAATCAGTTCCTGTTACTAAATTAACGGATCGTTTGATCGATTTTTCTCCAAAAAAAATTGCTCTCTTACTGCCGTTTAAAACAAAAAGCATTGATTTTGATTCCCTTAAACTTGCAAAAAATCAACTTAAGAGAGATGGATATATTAATATTTCTGCTGATTTTTACTCAGGGGTTGTGATGGCCATTGATTCTGCAAAACGCCTTGGTATTTCAACAAAACTTGATGTGTTTGATACCAATGCTAAGACCACCGATCTTAACACCATATTGAGACAAACGGATTTCTCTGAATACAACGCAATTCTTGGGCCTATTACACTTCCGAATTTAGAATTAACAACTGAGTATGTTCAAAATAAAAGTGTGCCTGTAGTGTCCCCTTTTGTGAAGTCTGAAAAAGTATATTCTCATTTATTTCAAACCATTCCAGATGATGCATGGTTACAAAACAAATTGATTAACTATGTTAAAAATGATACGATTCCCCATGAAACGCTTATTATTTATGACTCCCAAAATTCTGATACAGCAAACCATTTAAAGTCAGCATTTCCATCGGCAACGTTTTTAACGTCTAACAAAGACGAAGACGGCGAAGAACAGTTTTATTTAATGTTAAAAGATGTTGAAGCTGTCTTAGGTGAAGGAAGGACCTTTGTTTTTTTAGAAACTAATAATGAAGGCTTTGTCTCTAATGTTTCTAGTATGCTAAATGCGATGAACGGAGTCTCTGTCGTTAAAGGTGGTAAAGATATTACAGACACTAAAATTGAACGCGATATTACGTTGATGACTACTTCTAAAAACAGAGCTTTTGACGGCGCAAATGTATCAAATTATGATTTGTCGAATCTACATTTCCAGTATCCTTCTGTTAATTTCAACTCTGATAGTTTAGGTTTTTTTGGTCAACAGTATTTGAGCAAATTCGGAATTTCACCTAACAAATATGCCATTAGAGGCTTTGATGTAACAATGGATATTTTGTTGCGACTTTCTACATACGGAACGTTATTAGCGAATCCATTAGATATTCAGACTGTTTATTTAGAAAATAAATTTCAATATGTTCTCCAACCATCTGGCGGTTACAAAAATGAATCGGGTTACATTCTCAAACACGAAAACCTACATATTATTAAAGTTATTGACTAGAGCTCAATTCGCGATTTTAATTTTTTAATTTGAGATTTAGCATGTTTATTTTCTGTGTCTATTTCTAATACCTTTTCATACATTTTAATCGCTTCTTCGTGTTCTCCATTAAGTGCTAAAGTTTCACCATAACTATCATACACATTTGGAGTGTATTTAAATAAATAGGTGTTGAGTTTAAAACAGACTAAGGCTTCTTTAATTCGATTGCTACGAAGTAAGACATAGCCTAATGTGTTTAACTCCTTACTGTGGTTCGTCTTTTTTCTAAGTGTTTTGTAATGCGTGTTAAAGTTATTCTCGATGGATTCAATTGTCTCCGTATCGAATAATTTAAACAAATAATTAGCACCTTCATAATTTGGGGAAGAGGGAAAACCTAGCGCTATTTGAGCAACATCTGTTACTAAATCATTTTTTGGAAATTCTACAATACGTGCATATTCAACATCCTTAGATTTAAAAATAAACATTGGAACTCTATGAACTTGTTGTCCTTTTTCCGCACCATCCGGGGATGTTTTATAACGAGCTTCATCATTGTATAGAGCAATGAACCGAAGTCGACTTCTTTTAAGTCCAAGTTCATCCCATAACTTGACAAACCGAGGCACCCACTTCTTGCTATCGCCACACCAGGTGCCTAAATAGATGTCTACCCTAGTGTTTTTAAGTTTAGATTTTATCTTTAAACGTTTTTCGGGGAGTTTAAATTCCGAATAGTTTTTATGGTACCAAATAGAATAAAGGCTATCGTGTTCTAAATAGGATACAGGAAATTCACCACATAAATGCGTATCGCCTTTGGCGTTTTTGTAAAAATTAATGTCTTGAGAATAGCTGTAAGTGAAATAGGTACATAGTACCAGAAGTAGGGTTGATTTCATAAGGTTAAGAGTTTGGGAGTTCTTATTTCAAATGTATAAAATTTTAGCGTTTAAACAACTAAATTCAATTGTTTTTCCATTTTATATTACAACCGATACTTGGTTTTTGATGACGAGTATTCGTGTTTATTTCAATTAAACATTGGATGGCATGCTTTAAATCATTGCCATCGATAGGTAGTCCGTTTCCAGGTCTTGAGTCATCTAGCTGCCCTCTGTAAGTTAGTTTTAAATTGGCGTCAAAAAGGTAAAAATCTGGAGTACAAGCGGCGTCATATGCTTTTGCTACTAGTTGTGTTTCATCATATAAATAAGGAAAAGGATAATTCAATTTTTTGGCATGTGATTTCATAGCATCGGGGCCATCCTGTGGATATGCTTTTGCATCGTTACTTGAAATAGCGACCATACTAATTCCTTTAGTTTGAACCTCGTTAGCTAATGCGACTAAGGCTTTATTTATATGAATAACAAACGGACAATGATTACAAATAAAGAGCACTAGAGTGCCTTTAGATCCTTGCAAATTGTTTAATGTTTTCATGGAATTTGAAACAGAATCCCATAATTCAAATCTTGGTGCTTCAGTTCCTAATGGAAGCATATTTGACGGAGTTAATGCCATTTATTAATGTTTATATTCAAATATATACAAAGATTTGAATTTCACAGTCCATGAATGACCCAAATTTCTATATCTTCATGGCTTGATTTAACACAATTGCTATGAGTGAAATAATTACATTTGAAGATTTCTCTAAAATTGACCTCAGAATAGGGACGATCATTGAAGTGAGTGATTTCCCCAAAGCTCATAAACCAGCCTATATTCTCACCATAGACTTTGGGCTCTTAGGGATTAAAAAATCATCTGCACAGATTACTGCTTTGTATTCAAAAAATGATTTATTGGGAAAGCAGATTGTAGCGAATGTTAATTTTAAAGAGAAACAAATCGCTAATATTAAAAGCCAATGTTTAGTTGTTGGCGCTGTAAAAGATGCGAAGGTAATTTTGTTGTCACCAGAAGAAAAGGTTCCCAACGGAACTCCAATAAGATAATTTTGAAATTATTAAACTGCTACGATGTAACGGTTTGTATATAACTAAAATAAAGCATTATATATCATCAAAACTCACATCCGTGAAGCTATCAGCTGATTCATTTTTTTTTGAATCCTCTGATGGAAACTCTTCCTTAACATAGTCTTTTTGATGTCTATCGCTAATGACTTCTTGCCCTTTTTCATTTACAATATAATCCGTCATTTCACTCAAAATCGCATTGAATTCTGTAAAATCTTCTTTGTACAAGTAAATTTTATGTTTCTTGTAGTGAAACGATCCGTCATCATTTGTAAACTTTTTACTCTCAGTAACAGTCAAATAGTAATCTCCTGCTTTGGTGGCTCTTACGTCAAAAAAATAAGTACGTCTACCAGCTCTTAAAACTTTTGAATAGATTTCTTCTTGTTGTTCCATATTTATCGTGTCAATAATACTAAGCAATTCAATTAATAGCTTTTTAATACAATCAAAAGTCTAAAAAAAAAGTTAAGACACCAACTAATTTTCTGTTTTCTTTTCGAGAAATTGATGTTTTGTGAAATTCACAATCTAATTTGAAGTCTCTCTTAGCTGTTTTTGATAAAGCTCTTTGTAATAACCTTCAACATTAATGAGTTCAGAATGCGTGCCTTCCTGCGTGATGATTCCGTCATTTAAAACGATGATCGTATCGGCGTTTTTAGCGGATGAAATTCGATGACTCACAATGATAGTCGTTTTGTTTTTAGTAACTAATTCGATATTATTCAATATTTGTTCTTCAGTCTCTGTGTCAACAGCCGAAAGACAATCATCTAAAAGAAGAATTTGAGGATTTTTGATAAATGCTCTCGCAATAGAAACACGTTGTTTCTGACCGCCAGAAAGCGTGATGCCTCGTTCCCCTAGTATGGTGTCATAACCATTATTAAAATTGACAATATTATCGTGAACCACTGCTTTTTTAGCAGCTTCAATTACAGTGTTATCAGAGGCATTCCCATCTCCAAACTTGATATTGTTTTTTAAACTATCTGAAAATAAAAATGGATCTTGAGGTACAAATCCGATACTGGTTCTCAAGTTGTTTAGATTTAGTTCTTTAATGTCTTTTCCATCGATTTCAATCGTTCCTTTATCAACATCATTCAGTCGTCCAATAAGTTCTAAAATGGTCGATTTCCCAGAACCTGTATTTCCAATAATAGCGAGTGTTTTTCCTTTTTCAACTCCAAATGAAATTCCTTTTAAGGCTTCAATATTGGTGTCTTCATACCGAAAGTAAACGTCCTTAAAAACAATAGTTCCTTTTATTGGTGTCTCTTTTGAATTGGTATTGAAGATGCTTGGCGTTTGTTTTAAAAACTCATTAATTCGTTTTTGAGAAGCTTCTGCTTCTTGTACTAATGAAGTAACCCATCCCAAAGAAGCCACTGGCCAGGTTAGCATATTTACATAGATGATAAATTCGGCAATGGTACCTAGATTTTCAATTTGTCCATCCATATATTGTTTGCCACCAATATAAATCACCAAAAGATTACTAGCGCCAATTAAAAGAAGCATTAATGGAAAAAATAACGCTTGAATTTTAGATAACTCTAAACGTTTTTTGCGTTGAGAGTTGGCTAAGTCCGAGAACGTCTGTTCGGTTTGAGTTTCTAAAGCATAGGCTTTGGTAATCCAAATTCCGCTAAAAAACTCTTGTGTAGAAGAAGATAAAGTAGAAAGATGTGCTTGTACAATGGTACTTCGTTTATTAATAAGCTTACTTAAAAAATAGATTGAGATTGATAAAAAGGGGAGGGGTAATATGGTATAAAGTGTGAGTGTAGGCGATTCTCGGTACATGTATAAAAGTGCCACAATAAAAAGTGTGAGCATGTTAATTGTATACATGACTGCTGGGCCAATATACATGCGAACTTTACTCACATCTTCACTAATTCGACTCATTAAATCTCCTGTACGATTGCGTTTGTAAAAAGAGATCGATAGTTTTTGGTAATGATCGTAAATTTCATTCTTTAAGTCAAATTCAACATATCGCGATACATTTATAATCGTTTGACGCATCAAAAAGGTAAAGATTCCTGTTGCCACTGCAGCTCCAAATATATATAAAATATATATTGCAATTTCTTGTTTAAAATCACCAATAGTTGTAGGGTCTGTTAGTTGGTTCGATATGAGTGTGATCGATTTTCCAATGAGTTGAGGCGTAAATAATGCAAACACCTTAGATCCAATCGTGATAAGAATCCCCAAAATGATTCGATATCGATATTTTAAAAAATATTTATTTAAATACTTAAGCTCTTTCATTGAATCAAATATAGCCTTTCAAGACGGCTTTTTTCTTAGGTTACAAAGATACTTGTTTTAAGCAAAAAAGACATGGCGTAAAAAAACATTTTTTTGGAATTTTAGAACCAAATTAATACTATTTTTGTCGAGCAATTTTAATTGTATAACCGTTAACCAAAACTGGTCAATTCATTTTGATTTAAAACAAATAAGTTCTTTACACCATGCTGAACAGACGCCATATTAGAACCAAAGTAATGCAAGTGATCTACGCCCTTAAACGATCTGAAGAAATTAATGTAGCATCTGAAGAAAAATTTCTTAAATCGAGCATGGAGAATATGTACGATCTCTATTTGTTATTAATTTCATTGCTTGTTAAAGTGCATGAAAAAGCAAAAGATCAACAAGAAAAATCGCAACAAAAACACCTTTTAACTTCGGAGGATCTAAATCCTAATATGAAGTTTATTAAAAACGAACTATTGGTTCAGTTGTCCGATAGTTTGGTTTTAAAGAACACACTTGAAAAACACAAAATTTCAAACTGGGAATTAGATAATGAATATGTCGAGGTCATATTTAGAGCCATTTTAGAAAGTAAGATATACGCCACTTACATGGAATCTGAAGTGGCTTCGTATAAGAAAGATCGTCAGTTTGTAGTGGATCTTTTTAAAGAGGTAATTGCGCCCAACGAAAAATTATACAATTATTTAGAAGATCGAAATTTGACTTGGATCGACGATTTACCGGTTGTAAACACGGCATTGGTTAAACTTTTAAATAAATCTAAAGAAGGGAACTCTGAGAATTTCTTCACACCACACTTATTTAAAGACGATGATGACAGAGAGTTTGGGGTCGCTTTATTAAAAAATACCATTGAAAATCTTGAATCATACACAGACGAAATTAGTTTAAAAACTCAAAATTGGGATAAAGACCGTATTGCCGATATTGATTTTGTATTGCTTCAAATGGCTATTTGTGAGTTTCAACAATTCCCATCGATTCCTACAAAGGTTTCGATCAATGAATACATTGAGATTGCAAAAGAGTATTCGACTCCGAAAAGCAATGTGTTTATCAACGGCGTTTTAGATAAAATTGTTAAAGAGTATGCCGAAAATAAAACCTTAAATAAGATAGGGCGTGGATTAATGTAAATTTTTATTACATTTATGCTCTGATTTTCATTTGAAAATTAAATCGAAATTATTAACTATAAATCATCAATTCATGAAAAAATTAATTCTAACATTATCTGTCGCAGGACTTGTTTTTTTTACTTCTTGTAAAGAAAATGCAACTAAAAAAATAAACACCGAAAACGTAACGAAAGCGGCTGAAAGAGACGCCCAAGCCATTGTTTTTCCAACAGTATCATTTGATAAGACTGAGCACGACTTTGGTCAAATTATGAATGGAACCCCCGTTGAAACTACGTTTTCATACACCAATACTGGGAGATCTCCATTAGTGGTCACAGATATTAAAAGTACTTGTGGATGTACCGTGCCTAAAGATTATAGTAAAGAGCCATTGATGCCAGGAGAATCCTCTCAATTTACAGTAAATTTTAATGGAAAAGGTGCGAACAAAATTTCTAAAACAATTACATTGACCACGAACACGGAGAAAGGAAATGAGCAAGTTAAAATTTCTGCTTTTATCGTTCCAGATCCAAATGCACCGGCAAAGACTTCAGCTAAAACACCTGGTTTTGCACCCACTAAATAATATTAATAATTTATAATAATACGACACTATGGAAGGTCTAAGTCAGTTTACCCCCTTTATTTTAATGGCTGTAATAGTCTATTTTTTTATGATTGCACCGCAAATGAAACGTGCTAAAAAAGAAAAGGCATTTTCAGCAGAGCTCAAAAAAGGTGCTAAAGTAATTACTAAAAGTGGAATGTATGGTAAGATTGCCGAACTGAATGATAAAGACAATTCGTGCGTCATTGAAACTCTTGCTGGTAAAATTAAATTTGATCGTTCTTCAATTTCAATGGAAATGAGTCAAAAACTTAATTCAACAGTTACCAAGAAATAAGATTTCAAAAACAATATAAAAAGACCGCTATTTTAGCGGTCTTTTTTTTATAAATATTTTTTTTGAGTCAGCTCTGCAATTTTGCAAATCACTTCCGTTGCACTCAAAATACTTTCTAAAGGGACGTATTCATAACGGCCGTGAAAGTTATGTCCCCCAGCAAAGATGTTAGGGCATGGCAATCCCATAAAACTTAACTGTGAGCCATCAGTTCCGCCTCTAATAGGCTTGATAAGTGGCGTTATGTTCAGCGCTTTCATGGCTTCCTCTGCAATATCAACAATGTGCATCACTGGGACGACCATTTCTTTCATATTGTAGTATTGGTCATTGATTTCAATTTCAAAAATAGAGCTTCCAAATTCGGAGTTCAACGTGTCAACTAAATCAATAAGATATTGTTTTCGCGTTTCAAACTTTTCACGGTCATGATCTCTCACAATGTAGTGTAATAGGGTGTATTCAACGTTGCCTTCCATGCTGTGCAAATGATAAAACCCTTCATAGCCTTCGGTTTGTTCAGGCGTTTCATTTTTTGGAAGTGCTTCAATAAACTTAGTAGCATAATACATCGAATTAATCATTTTGCCTTTGGCATATCCAGGATGGACAATTTTACCTTTTACCTTAATTTTTGCACCTGCTGCATTGAAATTCTCATATTCTAATTCCCCAATTTGACTGCCGTCCATGGTGTATGCCCAGTCGGCTCCAAATTTTTTGACATCAAATTTATGTGCACCGCGACCAATTTCTTCGTCTGGTGTGAATCCAACTTTAATAGTACCGTGCTCTATTTCAGGGTGTTGAATTAGATATTCCATGGCACTCACAATTTCACAAACTCCTGCCTTGTCATCAGCCCCTAAAAGCGTTGTGCCATCGGTTGTAATTAAGGTTTTTCCTTTGTATAATAATAAATCTTCAAAATAATCAGGGGATAAAATAATGTTTTCATCCTTGTTTAATACGATATCTGATCCGTCATAGTTTTCAATAATTTGTGGATTGACATGAGCGGCTGTAAAATCTGGAGAGGTGTCAAAATGAGACACAAACCCTATTGTTGGAACTTGGTGCGACACATTGGAGGGGAGTGTAGCCATGATATAGGCATTCTTATCAATAGAAACTTCTTGCATTCCAATGGATTTAAGTTCTTCAGTAAGCTTGTTCGCTAAGTCCCATTGTTTTTCAGTACTAGGAGTTGATGTGGAATTGGGATCGCTTTCTGTGTCTATTTTTACGTAGCTAATAAATCGATTTAGAATGTGTTTTTTATCTAACATTTAGTTTTGTCTTTCCCCAAAAATAATTAACCCCATCTAAAGTGCCAAGAGTTCTTATCGGTTTCTTTTTTTGTATTTCTATTTAATGTATTTTTGTTCTCAAAATACGCTTCATGTACAAATCGATCATTCGCCCAATCCTTTTTAAGTTTGATCCAGAGGTCGTCCACTATTTTACGTTTGATGTAATCAAACTATTATCAAAAATACCATTTGTTCCTTTTCTAATCAAACAGCTTTTTCAGTTCAACCATCCTGCATTGGAACGTGAATTATTTGGGCTTCATTTTAAAAATCCAGTTGGCCTTGCGGCCGGGTTTGATAAAAATGCAGTGCTTTATAATGAACTTGCTAATTTTGGATTCGGATTTATTGAAATTGGTACAGTCACTCCAAAACCTCAAGAAGGCAATCCCAAAAAACGATTGTTCAGACTTGAAGATGATAACGGGATTATCAACCGAATGGGGTTCAATAATGCGGGACTTGACGCAGCAATTGATCAATTAAAGAAAAATAAAAAACAACTTATAATAGGTGGTAATATTGGGAAAAATACCCAAACGCCTGTTGAAGGTTATACAGCGGATTATCTAGAATGTTTTAAGGCCTTACACCCGTATGTTGATTATTTTGTTTTAAATGTTAGTTGTCCCAATGTTGGGAGCCATGCCAAATTAAACGATAAGGATTATTTAGAGGAATTGATAAAGGCGGTCCAAACATTAAACGCCACTTTTAAGGTTTCAAAACCAATTTTATTAAAAATTGCTCCCGATTTAAACGAGGCTCAATTAGATGAAATAATCGAACTCGTTCAGGTGACCAAAATTGAAGGGATTATCGCCTCAAACACCTCTGTTTCTAGGACACATCTAAAAACACCTCAAACAAGCTTAGAAGCCATTGGAAATGGGGGCGTCAGCGGACAGCCTATTAAAGATAAAAGTACGCAAGTCATAAAGTATTTATCCGAAAAAAGTCAAAAAGCATTTCCAATTATTGGAGTTGGAGGAATACATTCCGAACAAGACGCTTTAGATAAGATCGCTGCTGGGGCCGATTTAGTACAAATTTATACCGGTTTTATTTATGAAGGTCCTGCGCTTATAAAGCGTATTAATAAAGCGATTTTAAAGGCTTCACTTAAGTACTAATTAGTTTGGATTTAGAGATCTTAATTTCATTTATAATCGCTACAGCCACTTTGGCAATCGCCCCTGGTCCTGATACGATGTTTGTGCTTATTCAGAGTATAACTTATGGCAAAAAACAAGGTATAGCAATTGTGTGTGGACTGATTTCTGGATGCCTAATTCATACGACTTTGGTCGCGTTTGGTCTTTCGTCATTTATAAAATCTAAGGCAGAACTGCTGTTGGTTCTAAAGTTATTTGGAGTGGGATATATGCTCTATTTAGCATATGGAGCCTTCAAATCGACAAAAGTTTTAAATACAGATAAACAGGCTGTTAAACGTAAATCATTATGGGCGTTATTTAAACAAGGATTTATTATGAACGTAATCAATCCAAAAGTTTCCATATTTTTCATGGCCTTTTTTCCAGCATTTTTATATAGCCAAACACAGTCCTTAGTACTTCAATTTTATACGCTTGGATTTTTATTTATGCTAACGTCATTTATAATTTTTTCGATGCTTGTCTTTTTTTCAAGCTCAGTTGCATTCATTTTAAAAACGAACACCAGATTTGAATTTGTTATTAAATGGGCTCAAATTTTAATATTTCTAGGGATTTCATTTTTTATCCTATTCATAAATTAAATTATCGTATGGAAAAAATTAAACTTATTTGGGACTTTAGAGGGCCCGCTTGCAGTCGTACCGCAGCACATTTTAAGACCCATTTGATAGAATTTTTTAAATCAGAAAAATTAGAACTAATTCTCTCTGGAATTGAAGTCGTCAATGAGTTTCACTACTATACGTATGCTGTGATTGATAAAAATAATTTAGAGGTTATTAAGTCATCACTTAAGCCTAACAGGGGACAGCTTTTTGAGACTTCAAAATGATCCAACAAACTTCAAAATGGTTATATTTGAAAAATAACCAATTTAAGTCTCCGTAATGAAGTCAAAACTTTTTAGTATCCTCGCCTTAGTATTTGTTTTTTTAATCTCAACAAGTGTTAATCAAACTCAAGTTGTTCAAGAATTTCAAGCTAAAGCTTATTATTTTTCAAAATCCAAAATGGATCTAGGGAAGTGGGGTGCTCGTCTTAGTGAGGCTCAAAAAAAAGAAGTAGAAGCCCGTATGAAAAACAGACTCGAAAAAAGTTATGTCTTGTCATTTAATAAAGAAGAATCTGTTTTTAATGAGGAAGATCAGTTAGATGCTATTTCTGGAGCGACGGATTCTTGGGGTAAAAATTTCGCACCAGGCAGACAGTATAAAAATGTTAAAACAAATACGCAACTTCAAGAGCAGGAGTTTTATGGAAAGAAATTTTTGATTAATGATGCGTTACAACCGATTGAGTGGAGTTTAGAATCCGAAACGAAACAAAT
>CAJQLD010000007.1 GCA_905479095.1 uncultured Flavobacteriaceae bacterium | reverse complement strand
TTTGGTGAGTTTTTGACTAATAGCATCCACACAATTAATCCCATCAATGGCAGCCGAAATAATACCGCCTGCATACCCTGCACCTTCGCCACATGGGTACAAGCCTTTGACGTTGACATGTTCTAAGGTTTCTAAATTTCGTGGAATGGATATGGGTGATGACGTCCGACTTTCTGGCGCATGCAATACCGCTTCGTTGGTAAAATAGCCTTTCATTTTTTTTCCATATACAGAAAATGCTTTTCGCAAGCGTTTAGAAATCATTGGGGGTAAAACCGTATTTAGATCTACAGAAACGATGCCCGGTTGGTACGATGTTTTAGGAAAGTCTTTAGATATTTTCCCTTCCACAAAATCAATCATGCGTTGCGCGGGTACTTGCTGTGTTTTGCCAGCCACTTCCCAACAATCGCGTTCCACTTTCTTCTGAAAATCAAGACAGACAAAAGGATCGTTTTCTGAGTAGTTTGGTAAATCTTTAGGTTCTACACTCACCACAATTCCCGAGTTTGCATAGGGGTTATTTCGTTTGCTCGGACTCCAACCATTGGTTACCACTTCTTCTTGAGACGTCGCACAAGGGGCTATAATTCCGCCTGGACACATACAAAACGAATAGACGCCCTTCCCGTCAATTTGATCGACCAGACTGTAGGATGCTGGTGGTAAATATGGGTTTTCGACATCGCCGTGGTATTGGATTTTATCAATTAAATGTTGGGGGTGTTCTACTCGAACGCCCAACGCAAATGCTTTGGCTTCTAAGTGAACCCCTTTTTTATGGAGTAAATAAAAGATATCTCTCGCTGAATGCCCCGTTGCTAAGACGACATTTTCAAAAGGCTTCCATGGATCATTATTAATTTTTAGGGCTTTTATGGCGTTGTTTTCAATTTGAATATCGGTCAGTTTAGCGTTAAAATGCACCTCCCCACCTGCGGCGATAATCGCTTCTCGCATGGCCGTGATAATGGCTGGTAATTTATTGGTTCCTATATGGGGATGGGCTTCGACCAAAATGTCTTCCGACGCTCCAAAATGGACAAACCATTCGAGGGCTTTTAGGACGTTTCCGCGTTTTTTGGAGCGTGTATATAATTTTCCGTCGGAGTAAGTTCCTGCTCCGCCTTCACCAAAACAATAATTAGATTCTGGATTGACGGTTTGTTCTTTATTGATGGCTGCTAAATCACGACGACGCGATCGCACATCTTTTCCACGTTCAAACACAATGGGTTTCAAACCTGCTTCAATGGCGCGTAAAGCGGCATAAAGACCTGCGGGGCCAGCGCCAATAATCGCAATTTCTGGTTTTGAATGTACGTCTTGAGGCACAAAAGATTGTGGCTGTAATCGAGTTTCGCCAAGAAGCCAAAATTCAATTTGTAAATTGAGTTTAATAGATGCCTTTCGGGCATCGATAGAGCGTTTCCGAATGCGCCAATCGATAATATCTGCAGCACGCAGTTTGGCCTTAAAAAGACTCGATTTTAATATAAAATCTGTGTCTTTTAGTTGCGCTGGTTTTATAGTAATTTGTACGAGGACACTCATTGAAGCAAAGGTAACTAAAGTTTCATTGAAATACTTTAATTCCCTTAAGCCATGCTAAAAGGAATTGTGGCGTTGGTTAAAACTCTCGTTTCCCAAATTCACTGTCAATAAATTTTGAACGGTTTTTAACTTTATTAAATGTATAAGACAGATTTAAAACAATCATATCCACCTCATATACATAATTTGTATAGGTATAAAATTCATTGGCTCGAGAAGTCGCTATACTTTGTTCGTTACTTTTTAATAATCCCATGTCCATATTTTGCCATTGTAAGGTTGTGACCAATCGGTTATCAAAAAACGATTTTTTTAAGGTGAGGTTGGGAGTGTAAAATCTAGAATCTTTTCCCTGAGCCGTATTTCTTTCGGACAAATAATTAAATGTGAACTGAATTGAGGTGTTTTTTTTAAGTGCATAAGTCGAGTTTAAATTGAACGAATAGACTGTATTTTGATTGTTAACCTTATAATTTCGAGCCACCCCATCACGATGTCTAAATACAAACTGACCATCGACCTGATAATTGAAAATATTTGCACCTATAAAATTACTCCAGTTTGAATTTACTTTAAATTGTGCTCCTAATTCAATTCCTTTGGCATTGCTTTTTCCAACGTTAGAGTAAACCCGATTTAAAATACTGTCAATAACAGCTCCACTAGGTTGATAAGCCAATGTATTCACTCTATTAATTACATTATCAACATGTCTATAATAAATGGTTGCATACGCAGAATTTTTAGCATCAAATTCTTTGGTAATCCCCAGCTCAACTAAGTCGATAAATTCTGGCAATAAGCGGTTGTCTCCTTGCTCAAATACCTCCGAATGTTCGCGTTCGGCAAAACTATTCATTTTTAAGGTCGTCGTACGATTGACACGCTTACTATAGGCTGCTTTAATTTTTGTATCGTCATTGACCGCATATTGTAAAGAGGCGGATGGAAATAATTTTACAAAATCATATATATACTCATTTGGAGTTGCTTCGCTCATTAGTGATTCAGAATACGTTCGATTCATGGATTCTAAACGGAGGCCAGCGGCATATTCCCATTTATTTTTAGAGCCTGTCAACTGAGAATACCCAGAGTGAAGGGTCCGAACTAATTGAATGTTACTCGAAAATTCTGGCACAATGACTCCATCTCTTTCATATACAAAATCCCCTTTATGGTTCACGGTTCTAAATTGATAGCCAGCTTCTATTTGACCAAACGAAAATGGCTTGAAAGCATAGTCTAAATTATAACGAAGCCCGTGTAATGGATTATCATTCGTATTGTATTCTTGTTGGTAGATCGTGTTATAGTCAGGAGTATCAACATTATCATTAAAAGTGGGGCCCCCTAAAAATGTATATTCATATAAAATTGAATTTGTAAGTTTAGAACCCTCTTTAAAATCGTGATCATAATCAAAACTTCCTAAAACAAAATCTCCGCGTCGGGTTCTTGAGTTGTGGTTATAGTATGAAAATGAAGGCGACGAACTTTCCAAGCCGGTGAGAGATTCAGAATGGTTATCGAAATAGGTAATATCTGCCAAGCGTGTTTTAGTGCGTTTTCCGCCAAAAAAACCCAACGTAAACACATCCGATTCGGTTGGGGTGTATTCCACGTTTAAGCGTCCATTATAATTGACATCATCAAAACTACGCTCACCATCCGATGGAAGGAAAGTCTGTTTGTTTTCGGCTTCATTTATAATGTATAAATCTCCTTCTCTTCTGCCGGTTTTATCATTTCGATTGTAACTTACCGAGGCAGAAGTGTTCCAGGTATCGGTTCGGCTGTTTACCGTTGCATCAATACCATAGCGTTGTGCTGGTTGCTGGGTACCATAGGGTTCAACTGATGGAAACCCACCACGGACATTCACCTGAGAGAAGACACCATTAGTCGCGCCTTTTTTGGTGATAATATTTAAAATACCGCCTTTACCATCTGGATCATATTTGGCTGAGGGTGCGGTGATAACTTCAATTTTTTCTAAAGAATTTGCAGGGAGTTGTGCTAAAATTGCACTGACTTGGCCCTGAGTTGGTTTGCCATTAATTAACACCGCAAACCCTTTACTACCTCTCACACTAATTTCCCCCAAGCCATTGACACTCACTGATGGAAGGTTTTTGATCACATCGGAAGCTGTCCCGCCTTGGCTCGATTGAAAGTTTTTAGAATCAAAAACTTGTCGGTCAATTTTATGAAGGACTGTGGAACGTTCGGATCGAATCTCTATTTCGCCTAACTGACTTCCTAATTGAAGTTTTAAAACCCCTAAATCTACGTTTTTTTGAGTCTTAGAGATTTCTAAATTTCGGATTGTTTTTATTGAATACCCTATAAAAGACGCTTCTAAATAATAGCGTCCATTTGGAATGTTTTGAATTTCAAAAAACCCCTCTTGATCGGTAATTACTCCTGTAAGAAGCGAATTATCTTTTTCATAAAAAAGAGCCGCAGTCGCATATTCTAAGGGAGAATTCTCATTCGCTTCTATAATATTGCCTGAGATTTGCGCAAATACTGTTTGAAGCATTAATAGAAATATACAATTCAGTAATATATGTTTCATAGGGTATAATATTGAGTTACAAAAGTATTAATAATTACAAAGGTTATATGCACTATTTAAAAATTAAAACCATAAAATCAAGTTGTTATCAAGTAATTAATATTCTTGTAGTTCGATTGATATTTTCTCGTTTCTTTGTTGATAAAATAGTTTTCAATTATTGACTATTTCGAATCTATTTTAGAATAATTAACACATAGTTCCTATGAATTTAATCTATGACCCATGGCCTTGGTATATTTCGGGCCCGTTGATTGCCCTTGTGATGTTTTTGCTACTCATGGTCGGCAAAAGTTTTGGAATGTCATCCAACCTGAGAACGCTTTGCACGATTTGTGGTGCTGGAAACACTTCAGATTTTTTTAAATTTGACTGGAAAGCCCAAAAATGGAACCTAGTAGTCGTGTTTGGTGCGATTATAGGAGGGTTTATTGGTGCCCATTTTTTATCCAATGATTTAGCGGTTGCAATTCATCCAGATACGATAGAAACCCTAAATACTCTTGGTTTTGAGAGCGCAGGTACTAGCTACCTTCCTACGGAACTTTTTGATGTTGCTGTTTTTTCAAATTTAAAAGGGTTGCTTATTTTAGCGGTCGGCGGACTATTGGTTGGTTTTGGTGCACGTTACGCAGGTGGCTGTACTTCTGGACATGCCATTTCGGGCTTAAGCAATCTTCAATGGCCTTCTTTAATTGCTGTTCTCGGTTTTTTTATTGGAGGTCTCACAATGATTCACTTAATTTTTCCTTTAATTTTTTAAAACGATGAGAACACTTATATATCTTTTTATTGGTATCCTTTTTGGAATAACGATGTTTAAATCAGAAGCCGCCTCTTGGTTTCGAATTTATGAAATGTTCCGATTTGAATCCTTTCACATGTATGGCATTATTGGGTCTACGGTTGTTTTAGGTGTTTTGATTGTACAAAGCATTAAGCGCTTTAAAATTCGCTCATTTTATGGGGAACCTATTGTGTTTACTCCAAAAGCTAAAAGCGTGAGTCGTTACCTTTTTGGTGGTATTATTTTTGGCTTGGGATGGGCCTTAGCTGGCGCCTGCCCAGGCCCGATGTTTACATTGGTAGGTGCTGGATTTGCACCTATTTTAGTAGTAATCGTAGCGTCTGTTTTTGGTACTTTTTTATATGGACTTGTGAAAGATAAGTTACCACATTAGACTCCTAAAAACCAGATGTTATTGAATTAGCGGAAGCGGAAATCACAATCGTTGAGAGTTGTTAACGGAATAAAAAACAATGTATTCTATATTGTGGAGAACACACAGTGAATCAATTGTTTATATATATTACAATTGTGAAATAAACCTTCTGTTTTTATTAAAATAAAAATTATTCATTGTACCTTTGAACCGTATGAAAACAATAGAGCGTACCTGTGCCATTGCGTATTCAATTAATCTTTTAGGAGACAAATGGTCTCTTCTAATATTAAGGGATGTCCTCATACATAAAAAAACAAGGTTCAAAGAGTTTATAGATTCTAAAGAAAAAATCGCGACCAATATTCTTGCCAATCGATTGAAATTTTTAGTTGAGGAAGGTTTTTTAGAACTTTTAGATCCTGATGGTTTCAAAAAAAACAAGCGATACATTGGCACAGACAGAGCCTTAGCGGCGCTGCCTATTATCATAGAATTGTATTTGTTTTCTATTCATTCTATTAAGGAGTCTGTTTTGAATGCCTCTCAAATTAATATTAAAAAAGAGATCCTTAGCGATCGTAAAGGTTTTGAAGAAAACATAAAAGAGACCTACCTTAATTTTGTTCGGAAATTAAAAAATAGTTAAAAACGATTTCATCCAAACGCGCCAATTCCGAAGCTAAAAATTGCAGTGTCATACTTCTTTAAAAACATGATTAGCCAGCTTAAAATGCTTGGAAGTTACTAAATAAAGAGAAGAAATATAGCGATGCGTTAGTTATTACAACA
>CAJQLD010000006.1 GCA_905479095.1 uncultured Flavobacteriaceae bacterium | reverse complement strand
CCAACAAAGTATAAGCATAATAAGGGCTTATGGTTTAAACGAAAGGTGTTTTTGTATTTGAAAAAGTTAGTTTAAAACCGAAAATTATAGCGTTTTAACCCCTTACTATGCTTATACCAAGACGTTGGCAAAAATTAAAAGTTTACAACTAACGAAACTTTTTGTATGTTTGTATCGTATTTGAATTTATAATAAGAATGATAAAACGATTTGAAACAAAATTACTAGAAGAGACTTTTCAATTTATTGAAAAACAAAGTCTTAAAGCTAGAAAGAAAATATTTCAAAATATAAGAAGAGCTGAACAACAATCTGACCCTAAATTCTTCAAAAAACTGACTAATGAAATTTGGGAATTTAGAACGTTATATTCTGGAATACAATATCGCCTTTTCGCTTTTTGGGACAAAGATGATAAAACCGAAACATTAGTTTTCGCAACTCACGGAATTGTAAAGAAAACTAGTAAAGTAGATAAGAAAGAAATCGACAAAGCAGAGAAAATTAGAAAAACGTATTTTAAAAATAAAAAGAAATGAAAAGTTACACTCTAGACCAAGCAGAAGACCTTTTAATTGGAAAAAAGGGTACGGAAGAAAGAAACGAATATGAATTTGAGTTAAAACTTGAATTGATTGGAGATATGATTAAGACTGCACGAAAAAAACGCAAACTAACTCAAGAGCAATTAGGAGAATTAGTTGGAGTAAAAAAAGCACAAATATCTAGACTGGAAAATAGTACTGGAAATGTAACTTTTGAAACTGTAATGAGAATTTTCAATGCTTTGGGTGCGAAATTAAATTTGAATCTTCAAATGTAAAAAATAACGTTTGCTAACAAAGACGTGTATAAAACATAGCTGGTAAGTGCTAAAACGAAGGTTCGTGTGTATTTACTAGCTCCGTCAAATCTGCGATTTGGCATTAGAAAAGAAAAAATGTAAATGCCAAATCGCAGATGTGGCTCAGTAATAAACCGAAACTTTTGTATATATTTATACGCTACGTTTCATACACAAATCGTTGGCTACTATATAAAACCGAACTTCAATGACAAAAACGGAAATAGAAGAATATTTAGTCAAACTCGAACATAAATTACTGATTGAATCTGAAAGACACTCAATCGAATTGACTCGTGAATGGGCTAAATCCTTTCCGAATGAATCCGCAGTTTACTTATTCCGAGAAGAAGGCGAAGTTTGTTACGTTGGAGAAACTGGAAGTTTACGCGGTCGAATGACAGACATACTAAATACCAAAAACCATACTATAAGACGGAATTTAGGCAACTCTCATTACTCTGAGTTTCCGAATTATGAAAAACCATCATCCAGAAAAGGGTTTTCGAATGACATAGAAAATATTCTAAACGACCGAATTGAAAAACATTTGACTTTATCTTTTATCACATTAAATTTAGGTCGTAAAGAATTAGAAGAACGCCTTTTTGACAAACTGCAACCGAAATACAGCCTGAAAGAAAAAAGAGGAGCGAAAAAAGCTTATTCAAAAACCGAAAAACAAAAAGTAAATAAAAACGCCTACGAAAAATGGACAGCGGAGAGTGATGAAAAATTGGAGCGTCTATTTTGTGAAGGAAAAACGACAACCGAATTGAGTAAAATATTTGGAAGAAATAATGGAGCAATCAAATCTAGAATAGAAAAGCTCGAACTGAAAGAAAAACACAGTAGCTAACTCCGTACAAAAACAATTGCGGTTTAGTGCTTAATCAAAGGTTGTGGCGTGTTTGTAACAATGTAAAAGTCAAGATTATGAAAAAAATTACATTTCTAATTTTAATGCTAAAAAACTAAAGCAAGTAATGTTGCCTCACTTTAGCGTAGTGGTAGCTCCACAGCACAACACCCTTAACTATACTTCGCTTTTCTTAGAATTCGCATGCTCTCTTTATAGAGCGCATACACTTCATCGCTATGTTTATACAACAACGGCTTTGCGGCTTGGAGTTGTGTCAGCGCAGCTTCAAATCCATTAAAATAACAGATTAAATACGTTGCAGGAACATTTTTTAAATCGTTGAGCTGCGGCGCTGTAAGAGATTTTCCCTGCCTAAGGCGGTCCATGAGCGCATTGTTGGCATTAAAAATATGATGCAGAATTTTTTTGTCGTATTGAGGTGGCTTAAAAAGCAATTGAGAGTCGATGCTGTAAATCGCATTGTTCCCAAAAGTAATCGTAGTTTTTTCTAGTTGATAATACGTGTTTTGGCCATTCAATCCTAAATTAACATATTCAATAATCTTAAAAGAATCGTTGTCATAAGAAATCTCAACGGCATCCAAAGTCGAGTAAAACAAGCGCACCTGTTCGTTAATCAACGCAATATCCACCCGCGAATAAAACGTTTGCGTTTTTAGGGTCTTTTTTTGGCCTGACCAACAGATCACAAAATACTCTTTGAAAACTTTATATTTTGGTTCATAATCCTTCCGTTGTGCCATAAAATCAAAGACCCCGTCCAAAGTATACTTAATATTGTTTCGAGAATGCGCTTCAATAGACGCTACAATTTCAGAATTGGAATCTGTCAGTTCAATGTCAAATACTTTGGGCATACTCATACTGCCTTCTCTAAAAAACACATTGCCGCCATAATACTTCCAAATATTTTTACGAAGCGACGTAATTTCTTGGGTTTCTTTGGGTCGAATGGTAACCAGCCCCACCACCTTGTCATCACTCAGATGTGGAAACGGAATATTTTCATATTGAATAATCGGTGGATGGCTTAAATAGGCATTCACAAGATTTTGAATCTTGCTATCATCAAAAAAATCAACGCCAATGATGTGACTATATTGATCGTCCACCCCAATAACGATGTAGGAATTATTGTTCGGATTGCTATTGGATAGCGCACAAATATGTTTTAGAAACTTCGCTTTTCCTTCTTTATTGCCGATATTAATTTTTAACTTTTTATCATAAAAACTGCTTTCGTCGTTATGCGCAAGAAGATTTTTGATAAGCAGTCGTTTATTGATCATTTTGCAGGAATTTAGGGAACTTCGTAGCCTTGACTGGCCTCTAATATTTTAAACCAATCTTCGGATGTGAGGTTTATTGAAACAGCCGCTACAGATGCTTCGATGCGTTTTAAGTTTGTCGTCCCAATCACAGGATGAATCCCAGAAGGATGCTTTAAAATCCAAGCCAACACTAACTGATCTGGAGTGGCATTATAGTTTTGAGCTAAAACGTCGAGTTGCTCAATAATACGTTTTTTTTGAGCCGATAATTCGCTAGAAAACACCGCACCAAGTGGCGCCCAAGCCATGGGAGTGATTTTGTTTTTTAACATTTGGTCCAAACTTCCATTAAATAAGGCTTGATGCTGAACGGCGGAAAACTCAATTTGATTGATGTCAATCGCCACTTCGCTAGAAATCAAATCGACTTGAGAGGGTGTGAAATTCGATACTCCAAAGCTGCTAATTTTTCCGTCTTTTTTTAAATGTTGAATCGCTTCCACGATCTCATAAGGATGCATCAACGGACTGGGGCGATGGATCAAAAGTGCATCTAAATAATCTGTTTTTAAGTGTTTTAATGAAGATTCTGCGGAAGCAATAATATACGCCTTAGAGCAATCATAATGCTTTATTTTATTTGGACGGTTTGGACTCACCAGCTGAATTCCGCATTTAGAAATAAATTGAACCTTTGAGCGCACGATGGCTGTTTTAGAAAACGCCGTTCCAAAAGCAGATTCAGTTGTATAGCCGCCATAAATATCGGCATGATCAAAAGAAGTGACACCCAAATCTACACAGTTTTCAGTCAAGCGTTGCATCTCGTTTGCGTTAAAATTACGCCCCCAAGAACCCCAAGACATGGTGCCAGCAATAATTTTGGAAAACTTTGGTTTTTTCATTTTGTGGAATAGAATTTAAAAATAATAAACAAAATATTCATTAAGTGGCAAAATGAGCCTAAGTTTTAACCAATTATTAACAAGGTGAACGGAAATATTTTAACAAATTGCACAACAGAATTTTTTGGAACAAAAAACAATTATTTAAACTATTACAATGGAAGATGATAAGAACCTGATTGACATTCAATCAATCAATGAGAAAATTGAAAAAGAAAGCGCCTTTGTTGATTTGCTTACTTTAGAAATGAACAAGGTAATTGTTGGACAAAAACACATGATAGAACGCTTGCTTATTGGTCTTTTGGGTCAAGGGCATATTCTTTTAGAAGGGGTTCCTGGACTTGCTAAAACTTTAGCAATAAACACCTTGTCACAAGCTGTTGCTGGAAGTTTTAGTCGAATACAATTTACGCCAGACCTCTTACCTGCTGATGTGGTAGGTACCATGATTTACAATATTAAAGCCAATGACTTTACCATTAAAAAAGGGCCTATTTTCGCCAATTTTGTTTTGGCAGATGAAATCAATCGAGCACCCGCAAAAGTACAATCGGCACTTTTAGAGGCGATGCAAGAAAAACAAGTCACCATCGGCGACGAAACTTTTATACTGGATAAACCTTTTCTTGTCATGGCGACTCAAAACCCGGTAGAACAAGAAGGCACCTATCCACTCCCTGAAGCACAGGTCGATCGTTTCATGTTAAAGACAATTATCGATTATCCGAAAATTGAAGACGAACAGCTTATTGTGAGAGCAAACCTAAAAGGGGCGTTTGAAAAAATTAATGCTGTCGTAACCGTTAAACAAATTCTGAGTGCACAAGCTGCTGTCAGAGAAGTTTATATGGATGAAAAGATTGAGAAATATATTCTAGACATCGTATTTGCGACGCGTTACCCGGAAAAATATGGCTTAGCAGAACTAAAACCTTTAATCGCTTTTGGCGCTTCGCCAAGAGGAAGTATCAATTTGGCAACTGCCGCTAAATGCTATGCTTTCATTAAACGACGTGGTTATGTCATCCCTGAAGATGTGCGTGCGATCGTCTATGACGTGCTCCGTCATCGAATCGGAATTACCTATGAAGCGGAAGCTGAAAATGTAACATCCGAAGACATTATCAGTAAAATTGTCAATGTCATTGAGGTACCTTAATTCATAGTGACTTTTTTGTGTGGTTTATAAATCACACGCACATAACAGCACACGCATCAAATGGATACCAAGGAATTACTAAAAAAAGTTAGAAAAATAGAAATCAAAACACGGCGGCTCTCCGACCATGTGTTTGGAGGCGAGTACCACTCGACTTTCAAGGGGCGCGGTATGACGTTTTCTGAGGTTAGACAGTATCAATATGGGGATGATGTAAGAAATATTGACTGGAATGTGACTGCGCGTTGCAACGAGCCTCATATTAAAGTTTTTGAAGAAGAACGCGAGCTCACCATGATGTTAATGGTCGATGTCTCTGGCTCAAAACTTTTTGGATCCGAAGCACAATTCAAAAATGAAATTGTGACAGAAATTGCGGCTACACTTGCGTTTTCAGCGACTCAAAACAATGATAAAATTGGATTGATTTTATTTTCGGATGGAATTGAATTATACATTCCGCCAAAAAAAGGACGTTCGCATGTGTTAAGAATTATTAGAGAGCTGATTGAGTTTACCCCTAAAAGTAAAGAAACAAACATTGCCGAAGCGCTAAAGTTTTTATCCAATGTGATGAAAAAGAAAGCAATTGTATTTCTTTTGTCCGATTTTATGGCAGAAGCATATCAACATAATTTAAAAATCGCCTCCGGAAAACACGACATTACTGGCATCAGGGTTTACGATAAATACGAAGCTGAGATTCCGAATTTAGGAATGATTCAAGTCGAAGACCAAGAATCAGGAGCCTCCTTTTTGGTCAATACTGCTTCGAAAAGTGTACGAAAAAATTATCAAGAAAATTATCAAAAAAAAGTTCATTACTTCTCTGACAGCTTTAAAAAATCGGGTGCAGGAGCTCTGGATTGTAGAGTTGGTGAAAGTTATGTAAAAAAATTATTGGGTTATTTTAAACAACGAGGATAAGTACAAAATGAAGCGGATAAAAACCATAAAAACCCTGACGTCTCAAAGCTTGCTTTGGAGTGTTTGTTGCATGCTTGTTTCGATTACAGGATTTAGTCAAGTGTCAACCCGTATCGATTCAACCGCCATCAAAATTGGGGCTGAGTTGTTTTATAAAATTCAAGTAGAAACGGATTCGACCACCTTGGTCGTGTTTTCTGAAGAACAAACGTTTCAGCCACTAGAAATGATCAATAGCTACCCTACTGACACCACTAAAAAAGAAGGGTATTATCAGCTTACTAAAACCTATGGTCTGACGCAATTTGATTCTGGAACGTATACCATTCCGAAACAAAAAATTATAATTGGTGATAAAACCTTTTTTACCGATTCATTACAGGTTCAGGTGAACCCCGTTGCAGTAGACACGACCAAGCAAAAGCTTTTTGACATCAAACCAATTACAGAAGTTAAAAAAACACGTTCTGGGTTCTGGGGAAATTTCGTCTTGTTTCTATTCCTTTTATTTCTGATTGGTGGCGTATTATACTGGTTTATTTGGCGTAAAAAAACATTGACTGAAGCTCAGAAAATCGCAGCTTTACCTCCGTATGAGCGTGCTAAATTGGCCTTAGAAAAACTAGATGAAGCGCATTATTTTCAAAACGAAGAGATTAAAACGTATTATTCCGATTTGACTCTGATTTTAAGACAGTATCTGGATGAAAAGGTTTACGAACAATCGCTAGAAAGTACCACCGACGAATTAGTACTGCGTTTGAAAACCTTAAAGGATGCCAATCAAATTGAACTAAGTCCAGAAACAATTCGAAATATTGAAACGATTTTGAAACGTGCTGATTTGGTTAAATTCGCAAAATCTAAGCCTGATTTTGAATTAGCTAAATTCGATAAAAGCACTATTGAACTAGAAATTGATCATGTAAAGGAAGGGCTTCCAGAGCCCACAGAAGAAGAGTTATTAGAAGATTTGGCCTATCGTGAAGCCGCCGCTCGCAAACAAAAACGAAAAAAAATAAAACAAATTATAGCCGTTGTATTCGGGGTGATTTTAATGACGATGATTGGGTTAATTATCAGAAATGGGTTTACAACGACAAAAGATACCGTGCTTAGAAACCCTAGCAAGCTATTATTAGAAAAATCGGCTTGGGTCACCAGCGAATATGGCGCTCCAGGAATTATACTGTCAACGCCCGTCGTTTTAGAAAGACAACCGTTTGAGCTTCCAGAAGAATTGAAGGGCAAGGTTGAAATGGCTACATTTACTTATACTGGAGATAACACCCCAATAGATGTGGTTGTAAACAGTTCAAAGTTTGCGAGTCAACCCAAAAAAGGAAAAGAAAAAGAACCCGCCATTGATTTGGTAAAAGCCGCTGAAGGCGTTTTGGATACCTTTGAAAAACAAGGCACCAAAAACATTCTCAATAAAAGTGAGCAATTTATCACACCTAATGGACAAGAAGGGCTCAAAACATTTGGTGTGGGGGATTTTCTCATAAAAGATACACTCGTAAAGGGTGAGTATGTCATTTTAGGATTTTCAACCCCTAATTTATTACAGCAAGTTATTTTAACTTGGAAAGAGGACGATGTGTATGCGGATCAAATTATGGAACGGATTCTAAATTCTGTCGAACTGATTAAACTAACCGAAAAAGAAAAGTAATGTTTAAGGGAATCGATTTTACGCAAAAAGAATTTTTCTGGCTCCTAGTACTGCTGCCTGTATTGGTGTTTTGGTATGTCCTAAAGCATAAAAAACAAACCGCTCAACTAAGTGTTTCTAGTATTGAAGGCTTTCGAAAAACGAGTATTTGGACCACCTTAAAGCATCTTTTATTTGGCTTGCGAATGCTGGCAATGGCCCTAATTATTACAGCTCTTGCGCGCCCGCAAACAGTGGATGTGTCGTCAAAAACGAAAACAACACGAGGGGTTGACATCGTTATGGCGATTGATGTCTCTGCGAGTATGTTGGCCAAAGACTTAAAGCCCAATCGGCTTGAAGCGTTAAAAAACGTGGCTGCGGATTTCATTAAAGGACGCCCTAATGACCGAATTGGACTTGTAGAGTATGCTGGAGAAAGTTATACAAAAACACCTATTACAAGCGACAAAAGTATTGTACTTCAATCTTTAAAAGACATAAAATATAATACTGTCATAACAGGTGGGACCGCCATTGGGATGGGGTTAGCAACAGCTGTGAATCGGATCAAAGACAGCAAAGCAAAAAGTAAAATCATTATTTTGTTGACCGACGGCGTAAACAATGCCGGATTTATTGACCCTCAAACGGCGAGTGAACTTGCCGTTGAATATGGGGTAAAAACCTACACCATTGGACTTGGAACCAACGGCATGGCGTTATCCCCAATAGCCATCAGGAATGGCGTGTTTCAATATGGAAGAACACAAGTGGAAATTGACGAAAAACTCCTAAAAGAAATTGCAGAGGTTACCGGCGGAAAGTACTTTAGAGCGACGAACAACAGAAAGCTAAAAGAAATCTATAAAGAAATCGATGCGCTCGAAAAAACAGAAGTAGAAGAATTTAAATTTTATAACTATGAAGAAAAGTTCAGGCCGTTGGTGTTCCTGGCTTTGGGGTTATTATTATTTGAGTTTTTGTTGCGATTCACCTTATTTAGAAGCTTTATTTAAATGTATCAATTAGAAGAAAAAGTTTGGTTTTGGTTATTACTCATCGTTCCCGTGATGTTAGTGGTTTTTTTGTGGACTGTTTTCTGGAAAAAAAGAGTTCAAAAAGCCTTTGGAAGTACGGTTGTTTTAAAGCGATTGAGTCCCGATTTATCTTTTTTTAAATCGACCCTAAAATTTAGTGTCCTTTGCTTGGCTATCAGTGGCTTGGTCATTGCGTTAGTGAATCCTAAAATTGGCACAAAACTTGAAACCATCAAACGCGAAGGAGTTGATATTGTTTTTGCAATTGATGTTTCAAAAAGTATGCTTGCCGAAGATGTAGCGCCCAATCGTATCGAAAAATCGAAACAACTAGTGACTCAGATCATAAATAATTTAGCGAGTGATCGGATTGGAATTATTGCGTATGCGGGAAAAGCATTTCCTCAACTACCAATTACAACGGATTACGCCGCTGCAAAAATGTTTTTGCAAAGCATGAATACCGACATGCTATCTTCACAAGGAACCGCTATTGATGAGGCCATCCAATTGTCACGAAATTATTTTGACGATGAAGAACAAACAAATCGTGTCTTAATTATAATTTCGGATGGAGAAGATCATAACGACCTCAGTACCGAAGTTGCGGAGGCTGCCTCTGAAGAGGGTATAAAAATTTACACCATTGGGGTGGGGAGTGAAAAAGGAGGCCCTATACCCCTAAAAAGAAATGGCATTGTGATGAGTTATAAAAAAGATCAAAAGAATGAAACCGTGATCACGAGGCTCAACGCAGAAACGTTGCAGTTGATTGCCAAGGAAGCGAATGGCGAGTATATTGACGGAAACTCAACCGCTGCTGTTGTGGAACAAATTAGAGACATTTTAAATGCAATGGATAAAAAAGAGTTTGAAGCAAAAGAATTTGCAGAATACAAGGATCAATTTCAATGGTTTTTGGGGTTTGGCTTATTCTTTTTAATTTTGGATGTTTTGTTTCTAGAACGAAAAACCGCATGGTTAAAACGTCTAAACCTATTTAACGAAAACTTATGACGGGCTTAAATAACAGACTAATGAACTTAAGCGTAGAGACGTGTCAAAACACAACTTTTGGACGTTCTTATTATTGCTTAATCTTACTATTAATGATCGCGTTCAATGGGCGTGCTCAAGAAATTGACCCTCGATTAGCGGAATCCAATAATTATGTATTTGAAGGGAATTCGCTAGTGGATGCCGATTTTATAGAAGCTGAAAAAAAATACCGTTTAGGCGTTTCAACAAAACAAAGCAACGCTGCTGGGTCTTATAACCTCGGAAATGCCTATTATAACTCTGAGCTTTATGATGAAGCAATGTCTCGTCACTTGGAAGCGGTAACGAATAGCAGTTCCAAAACTGAAAAACACAAGGCATATCATAACATTGGAAATACTTTAATGCAGCAAAAACGATGCAAGGAAGCAGTTTCTGCTTATAAAAATGCCCTAAGAAATAACCCTTCGGATGATGAAAGTCGATATAACTTAGCGCTCGCTCAAGAATGTGCTAAAGAGCAAGGGGACGGCGATGGTGATGGCGACGATGAAGACCAAGATAAAGATCAGGACGAAAATAAAGAGGACAAAGAGGACAGCGACGACACTAAAGATAAAGACGAAAAAAACAAAGACGAAGGCGACGAAGACGAGGATAAAAAAGAGGGGGATGATAAGGAAAATGAGGACGGAAAGCCTAAAGATGATGAAGGTGATCAAAAAAATAAAGACCCAAAAGACGACAAAGGACAACCTCAACCCCAGCAGGGAAAACTGTCACCTCAACAAGTAAAAAACTTACTTGAAGCCATGAGTAATGAAGAAAAAAAGGTACAAGAAAAAATGAATGCCTCAAAAACCAAAGGAGTCAATGTTAAAACAGAAAAAGACTGGTAAAGAATGAAACTAAAAATACTTTTATATATGTTTTTGATTTCAGGGTTTGTTTCTGCTCAGATATCTTTTACTGCAAAAGTGAGTAAAAAACAACTAGGGATCAATGAGCGACTTCGAGTTGACTTTACAATGAACAAAGACGGTGATGATTTTGAACCTCCAAATTTTGAAAATTTCACGGTAGTTGGCGGTCCTAGTCAATCTATCAATAATTCATGGGTTAATGGGGTGCGATCGTTTTCAAAAAGTTACAGTTATTTTTTAGCACCAAAAAAACGAGGGACGTTTGTTGTTGGACAAGCCTCCATTGAAATTAATGGAGAAACCTACAAGACCCTTCCAATAAACATAACTGTTACAGCCGCGATAGATAAGCCTAAAAACCCAAACGACCCTAATTATGTGGCATCTCAAACAATTCATCTAGTCGCTGAAATTTCAAATTCAAATCCATACTTAAACGAAGCCATTACGGTGGTTTACAAGCTTTACGTCGCTCAAAATACAGGCATTCGAAATTGGAGAGAACTTGACAAGCCTAGGTACGGAGATTTCTGGAGTCAGAATCTAGACGTTAAAGAATATAAAACAAAGCAAGGAACTTATAGAGGCGAAGATTATCTTTATGTCGTACTGAAAAAAATCGTTTTATACCCACAAAAAACCGGTAAATTAAATATTGAACCCTTATCCCTTGATGTGACCGTTGAAGTTCCTTCTAACAGGCGTGACGTTTTTGGACGACTCTTTACCAATACTGTGAATCGGACTGTTTCGGCAGGGAACCGCACGATTAACGTGAAACCACTTCCTGAAAACGGAAAACCAACTGACTTTTCGGGTGCAGTAGGCGATTTTGACTTTAAACTCGAATCTAATAAACAGACGCTAAAGGCCACCGAGGCTCTGGAATTAAAAGTTATTGTTTCTGGAAAAGGTAATTTAAAACTGTTTAAACTGCCTAAATTAGTCTTGCCTAGTGCGCTAGAAGTTTATGAACCCGAACACTCAGAAAACGTCGTAACTCGAACTTCTGGAATGCGTGGAACCATTAGCGACACCTACACGGTCGTCCCTAATTACCAAGGGAATTATCCGATTCCAAACATATCCTTTTCTTACTTTGATCTAAAGACAAAACGCTACAAAACATTAACTTCAGAACGACTGGTTATAGATGTCAATGAGGGGCCTTTAGGAGCTAGCAATAGCAGTTCTGGATCCATTTCTGAAAATGTAATTACCCCAAATTTAAATCAATTTAGTTCATTCAAAACAACAACAGAGTTCGAACCGATTGAATCCAAACCGTTTTTCAACTCTACCCTGTTCTGGTTATTGTTATTGTGTCCTTTTTTATTAATTCCTATTCTGATGCTTCTGGTCAAAAACCAAACCCTAAGAGCATTGGATGTCTCAGGAAATAAAATTAGAAAGACAAATCGACTGGCACGAAAATATTTAAGTCAAGCTAAAAAATCATTAGGAGATAAAGAACCGTTTTACAATGCTCTTGAACGTGCATTACATAATTACTTAAAGTCGAAGTTACGGATTGAAACCAGTGACTTTAATAAAGAAAAAATTGAAGAAATACTTAAAAATAAAAATGTTAATAGCTCAACTTTAGAGGGCTTCATCTCTCTTTTAACGGCCTGTGAGCTGGCGCGATACACACCGCTTTCGGCCGTTGACATGCAAAATGATTTAGATAAAGCTGCAGAGGTCATTAACGCTTTAGACAAACAATTAAATTAAAACAATGAAACATTTTCTTATTTTCTGGTTGATTTGTTTGGTTAGTTTTTCACAAACTAAAACCCCGTTTGAGCAGGCAAATGAACTTTATAATTCTGGTTACTATCAAGAGGCAATTGATCAATATACCTCTATATTAGACTCCAATCAGCATTCTGCAGAGCTGTATTACAACCTAGCAAACTGCCACTACAAACTCAATGAAATCGCTCCGAGTATCTTCTATTATGAAAAAGCGCTTCAACTCGCTCCCAATGATAAAGACGTTCTAAGTAATTTGGGTTTTGCACAAAAAATGACCATTGATGCCATTCAAGAGGTTCCAGAAAATGGATTTTCAAAACTCTTAAATAAAACCGTCAACTCCTTTAGTGTCGATGGGTGGGCTATTAGATGTGTTGGGTTAGTGTTTCTTTTTGTGTTGTTGTTTTTATCTTATTACCTCTCAAGTTCAGAATCAAAAAAACGTCTGTTTTTTGTCTCTAGCAGCCTTGTTTTAATCCTCTTAATTAGCTCTTTAGCCTTGCTTTTCAAAAAAGACAGCCTAGATGAATCCTCGCGTCCCGCTATTATTTTTGCAAAACAAACAGAAGTGAAGGCCGAACCAAACCTTAGAGGAGAAACATCATTTACCCTTCACGAGGGCACAAAAGTTCAAGTCATTGAAGATTATAATTTGGATTGGTCAAAAATAAAATTACGCAATGGAGAAACGGGCTGGGTTTCCAGCTCTGTATTGAGAAATCTTTAGTTTAATGAGAAAACAGTTCTAATTTTTTAGTTTTTAACCTATATTTACAACAATTCTTTAAATCCAATGACTATCAAAACACATTTTACATTCTTGTTTTCCTTTTTTTTTCTGTTCATTTTAGTTGCGCCCACGATTGTGCTCTTAAACTCAAATGAAGAGGTGACAACTGTTGTGTTTTCATTAGAAGAAGAAAATAAAGACATCGAAGATGTTAAGGAGTTTATTGAGTTTGTTTTTGATCAAACACATACGCACAATGCACGTTTATTTATAACGCATCAGGCATTATCATTTATGTTTTACAATAAAACTCTGAGTGAGATTCATTTAGAAAACACATCACCGCCTCCCGAATTTATTTAGATTAAATCCCGAGTTTATAGACAAAGAATTTCTCTTTGTAAATTTTTAATCTAATTTATATTTCAATGAAACAATTTTTTTCAAACTTTAAAGGGGATGCTTTTGGAGGTATTACTGCAGGTGTCGTCGCATTACCATTAGCTTTGGCTTTTGGAGTCTCCTCTGGATTGGGGCCTAGCGCAGGTCTGTATGGTGCTATATTTATTAGCTTTTTTGCAGCCCTTTTTGGGGGTACCAACACTCAGATATCTGGTCCAACGGCACCAATGACCGCGGTAAGTATGGTGGTAATTTCTGGAATTATTGCAGCCAATGATGGCGATGTAAACATCGCGCTCCCCGCCATATTAACGGTGTTTTTGATCGCAGGGCTTTCTCAAGTCGGGTTGGGTGTTTTAGGTTTAGGAAAATATATTAAATACATTCCGTATCCCGTGGTCTCTGGGTTTATGACAGCAATTGGGGTCATTATTTTATTAACTCAAATTTTACCTTCTCTTGGATACAACCCTAAGGAAGATGCAGACTATGTCAATCAATTCAAAGCACAAGCTGAAGAGGTTATTCTTGAAAATATTTTAAGGGACGAAGCAGGTGACGGCATCTTGGTGTTAGAAAATTTTACAGAAACAATCGACCGTGCCTCGTTGATCTCTCAAGAAGACATAAAAAGAGAATCTGAAATATTGGCAACCAAGAGCGCTTCTGGAACGATTGGAGCGCTTAAAGTAATGCCCAGAGCCTTGCAAAACATCAATTGGCTAGAGTTGTTATTGGCATTGGGAACCATTCTTATTATTTACGGATTTAAACGCATTACCACGGTGGTACCGAGTACGCTTGTTGCTCTGCTAGTAATGTCTGGAGCCGCCATCGGATTTGGCTTAGATTATAAACCCATCGAAGAAATTCCTAGCGGATTACCAATTCCGCAGTTAGCAATCTTTACAAATTTTAAACTCTCCACGATTACGCCTTATATTTTTACTGGGTTTACCCTCGCATTATTAGGCGCTATTGATTCGCTTCTTACAAGTATTGTGGCGGATAATATGACCAAAACAAAGCACAATCCAAACAAAGAGTTAATTGGGCAAGGTATTGGAAACAGTATTGCCTCTATATTTGGTGGTATTCCAGGCGCTGGCGCAACCATTAGAACCGTTGTCAATATAAATTCTGGAGGGAAGACAAAACTTTCTGGGATGATTGCTGGGGTGATGTTGTTATTTGTATTATTGGCATTAGGGCCTGTGGCGTCTAAAATACCGACAGCAGTGCTTTCAGGAATTTTGATAACCGTTGGGATTGGAGTGATGGACTACAAAGGACTCAAGGCAATACCAGCCTTACCAAGGGATCTTTCCTTTGGGCCCATTAAGTTAAGTTCTGAAGTTTTAGTAATGCTCGTGGTCTTATTGTTGTCTACTTTTTGGGATTTGATCTTTGCCGTTGGGGTTGGTTTGATTATTTCTTGCCTGATGTTTATGAAAAAAATAGGCGATCTTACCACCGAATATTCAGATGTCAAACCATTAAAAGAAAAATCGTGGCCCGATGAGAAAAATTTCCCAGAAGACTTAAAAGAAACCGTATTTATCAAACACATTAAAGGACCATTATTTTTTGGATCAACCTCTGACTTTCAGCAACTCTATAAACAAATTCCCGAGACGGCTACCACCGTAATTTTGCGCTTAAAACGCATGCAATATATGGACCAGTCGGGGTTATATGCCATGGAAGATATGATTCAAGAGTTACAAACTAGAAATGTGGAGGTTTTATTTGTGAACGTCTTAAAACAACCACGCTACATGATGGAGCGAATTGACATCATTCCAGATTTTATTCCAGAATCACACATTTATGATAGTTTTGAAGCGTGTATTAACGAGCTGTCTTAGTGATAAATTACTCCGTGTCTTCGGATGAATTCAGAATATTCGGAAGTTCTAGGGGTGTTTCTTCATTTATGAAATTTGGAAAAATCATTGGAGCTAAGGATTTAACGGGCTTATAAAGTACGGACGCTTCGATCTCCTCGTCGGAGACAAACGGAATTGTTTTGTTTAAAGTATTAAATATTAACAAAAGGATGCTAAGAATTAAAGCAATTTTTAGTCCTCCAAAGAGGCCGCCTAATAACTTGTTAAGAACACCCAATGCGGCAAAATCAGCCAATTTTGTCAGTGCTTTCCCCGCAAGGGAAATTACCAATACGATCACTACAAATGTAATCGCAAACGCAGTGATGTTGATTGTTTTTTCACCCCACTCAAAACGGTCAGATAAAAACTCCGCCGCATAATTGCTAAAATGAACAGCGCCATACACACCTACTAATAATGCAAGTAAGGAGGTTACTTCAACAAAAAAACCTTTAGAGAGCCCTTTTATTAACCCGTATAGAATAAGCGCGCCCAAAATAATATCAATGATCACCATGGTATTTTATTTAATTTTTGAAATTGACAATGAATCCTAACATAACAACACAAATGTTTCGTTTCTATTTTAATACACCCTAAATTTACGAAATAATTATGGCTCGAGACGAAGAACTTAAAAAACGATGGGAAGAGGTGGTCAAAAAACTATCCGCTCAATTTGCTGATGGCGACCCTTTAGACCTAGATGGAATCATCTATCTAATTGGCGTACAGGAGCTTGGGCAACTACACAGAACCTTTAAAAAAGACGAAAAACTCAACCTTATGCACATTGCAATATGTCGGCTTTTAGAGCCCTATGGCTATTATGCATTTGACTATTTCGATGAACAAGGTTGGCCACATTACACCATTAAAGAGGCGTTACCAAATCTTAAGGCTGGGGAACAAAGCATTCTCATGAAGGACGCCATTGTAAACTATTTTATTGAGGCGAAGTTTATTAGCTAAGTTTTCTTAAATTTGGCCTTTATTTAATATTATCATGATAGAAAACATCCATAAACTTATAGAAGAAGCTGAAGCATTTTCGACACAGTCCTTAGAAGAACTAGAGACTTTTCGTATTAAGTTTCTTGGTAAAAAAGGGCTTTTAACTGATTTATTTGCGCGTTTTAAGGATGTTCCAAATGAACAAAAAAAAGACTTTGGACAAGCCATCAATAAATTAAAGAGTGTTGCTCAAGAAAAAGTAAATGTCTTAAAGGCATCCTTAGAAAACAACTCGAGTGATTCTAATATTTTTGGCGACTTAACACGACCTGGAGAACCCTTTAATATTGGCGCGCGTCATCCTATATCCTTAGTTAAAAATCAAATTACAGACATCTTTTCAAGAATTGGTTTTAACGTTAGTGAAGGTCCTGAAATTGAAGATGATTGGCATAATTTTACCGCTTTAAACTTGCCTGAGCATCATCCGGCAAGAGATATGCAAGACACGTTTTTCATACAAACAGATCCTGATATTTTACTCCGAACGCACACAAGTTCAGTACAAGTGCGTTATATGGAAAATAACCAACCACCCATCCGAACGATTTCGCCGGGCAGAGTGTATAGAAATGAAGCTATTTCGGGACGTTCTCATTGCTTTTTTCATCAAGTAGAAGGCCTGTATATTGATAAAAATGTAAGTTTCGCAGACCTCAAACAAACACTTCAGTACTTTACTACCGAGCTTTTTGGAAAGTCAAAAATTAGACTTCGACCTTCTTACTTCCCTTTTACCGAGCCAAGTGCCGAAGTAGATGTCTATTGGGGTTTAGAAACTGAAACCGATTATAAAATGACCAAAGGAACGGGATGGTTAGAAATTATGGGCTGTGGGATGGTTGATCCAAATGTTCTTGAAAATTGTGGCATTGACTCTAAAGAATACTCTGGTTTTGCTTTCGGAATGGGGATTGATCGAATTGCGCTACTCCTACACCAAATTAGTGATATCCGATTGTTAAGTGAAAATAATGTGCGCTTTTTAGAGCAATTTAAAAGTGCCCTATAAATCCCTTTTTTTGAAAAAAGATATTCTTATTCCAGAAGTTAAAAATGTACACGTCGCGGTCGTTCGTGAGTATAATAACGACTACAAGGTCTTTGACTGGAATGCGTATATCATAAACGATAAGCCCGTCGCTTTGGAAATGGTAATTATCGTCACAAAAGGCTATTCTGAAGACAAAAAAACAGCGACCTTTCGAAAAAAAATAGAATCGCTACCTGCTAAAAGCTATGCGAAAATTGAAATGCTATTAGAAGATGTCTTGGCGATAAACAATCTTTTTAATGTCTCTTTTTTTGACGGTAATCAACTGTTTGAAAAATCTTTTGAATTCAGAAAAAATACAATTAACGAAAAAGCGCTTCAAGAAATTCCGTTAATGAATTTAAAAGGCGTTTTAAAGTCTTAAGTCTAACTTAGTTTCTCTGTTAGTTTCTTAAACGCTTTTTTGGAGTTTTTGTTCAAATACAAGACCTCATAAACCGTGTCAATAATCGGAGTTTGGGCAGGAGATTCCTTGCTTTGATTTATTTCATAAGCACTTTTTGTGGCGTAATAACCCTCGGCAATCATACTCATTTCCATTTGAGCAGATTTAACGGTATAGCCCTTTCCAATCATGTTTCCAAACATTCGGTTTCTAGAAAACAACGAATAACAAGTTACCAATAAATCCCCTAGATAAACGGTTTCGTTAATATTTCGTTTCATTTTGTGAGCCTTTTTTATGAACCGTTTCATCTCTCGAGTCGCATTACTCATCAACACACTTTGAAAATTATCGCCATAGCCTAAACCATGCGCCATTCCAGCGGCAATCGCATAAATATTTTTTAGCATAGCCGCATATTCGGCGCCCACAACATCATCATTTGTGCTGGTCTTTATATAATCACTCGAAAACTGATTTGCGACTTCATTAGCGATATCAAGATCTGCACAAGCAAACGTTAGGTACGATAGGCGTTCTAAAGCGACTTCTTCGGCATGACAAGGGCCCGCCAAAACAACAACGTTATTTAAGTCAACTGTATGTTTTTTTTGAAAATGTTCACCAACCAAAAGACCCGATGCAGGAATAATTCCCTTCACTGCTGATACAATTATTTTAGAAGAAATATCAATATTTAATTTATCAAGTTCGTCTTCAATAAACGCAGATGGAATCGCAAAAATTAACACATCGGCGTAGTCCGCCATTTTATTAATATCACTGTCTAAATACAGTTGATCCACTTGAAATTCAACAGCACTTAAATAAGATGGGTTGTGTTGTTCAGAAAGAATATAGTCAACCGTTTGAGGGCTTCGAACATACCAACCAACCTGGTCGCGGTTTTCGCAAAGCATTTTAACAATCGCTGTTGCCCAACTTCCACTTCCAAAAACTGCGTATTTTAACTCTGAAGACATTTACATTTTGTTTTGCGGTTCAAAAGTACTGAAAATAATACGTTCATCACGTGGAAGCGATCCGGCTTACTTAAATTTATTTTCTATAATTTCTAAAAAGCGTGTTTCAATATCCTCTTGACCTTCCCAGTTATTATAATCCGGTTTAATAATCATATTTAACAAATTCGTTGCTTCTTCAAATGAACCTAAGGTGCTTAGTTGTGATAAAACTCGGTCATAATCTTCGTTACTATTTTCGAATAGGTTTTTTACAAAGGCGAGTCGGTCGTTTAGCCCCACCTGAAATCCTTGTGTTTTTAGCTGATCGTTTAAAGAGGTTTGTGAAGTCTCTGGCGCAACAGCTTCAAAAACAGGAAGCTCTGCATAGCTTGGTGAAAGCTCGTTTAGGTCGTGTTCAATGGCTTCGGTTGGTTCGTTTAAAGCGGCTAGCATTGAGTCAACCTCTAAAGTTTCTTCGGGCATTTGAGCGACGATATCTTTAATTTTTTCGATCGCTGGTTCCATAATTGCCTCGGTATCTTCGGTGTCTATATTTACAAACGTTTTGTCTTCCACTTCTACGGCGTCCGTCACAGTATTGTTGAAAGCACCGTCAAGCGAATTAAAGAAAGAGGCATCCATTCCAGACGTCTCTGGAATTTGTCCGTCATTATTACTTTCCAAAAACCTCAAAACCGTTATTTTTTGATAAAGCAACGCAATCTCGGTTTGCATTTTGTTAAGATCTTCTCTCCCTGTAAGTTTAAGAATTCTATGAGCGATACTTACTAATTCCGACTCTAATTGCTTTTTCATTGTGTGTTGTTAATTAATTGATATCCATTTTAAGGCGACTGCAAACTTTATAATAATGTCTTTTTATAACTTTTAAATTTATACTTTTGATTTTTAATAAATTTACGTGACCTTTATAAAAAACGAATATAAATTTCGTTTGGTGTTAAAATTACAAAATGTTTCTCGAAAATACAGTAAACCCTAAAGAACAATTTGGTTGGATCGAAGTGATCTGCGGATCTATGTTTTCTGGAAAAACAGAAGAGTTGATTCGACGGTTGAGACGTGCACAATTTGCAAAACAAAAAGTAGAGATTTTTAAACCTGCTATTGATGTTCGGTATGATGACGAAATGGTCGTTTCACATGATGCAAACGAAATTCGCTCAACCCCTGTTCCGTCCGCTTCTAACATCCCTCTTTTAGCAGATGGATGTGAGGTTGTTGGAATTGATGAGGCACAGTTTTTTGATGATGAAATTGTAAACGTTTGTAATGATCTAGCGAATAAAGGCGTTCGAGTGATTGTCGCAGGACTTGATATGGACTTTAAAGGGAATCCTTTTGGGCCCATGCCAAATCTAATGGCAACCGCCGAGTACGTTACCAAGGTTCACGCTGTGTGTACACATACAGGAAATTTAGCTCAATACAGTCATCGAAAATCTAAAAACGACTCTCTGGTGCTTTTAGGAGAAGTCGACGAGTATGAGCCGCTTAGTAGATCGGCCTATTATAAGGCCATCACCAAAGATAAATTGAGTGATATGGATGTGATTAATCCAATAGAAGTCAATAAAAAGAAATCAAATGCCTAAAGTGTTCGAAACAACTTTAGAAATTAATCTCCCTGCTTTAAAACACAATTTTGAGGTTTTAAAAGCAAAATTAAATACTGACACCCTTTTTTTAGCAGTCGTGAAAGCTTTTGCATACGGAAGTGATGCAGACGTTGTTTCTAATTATTTGCAGCAACTTGGAGTGGACTATTTTGCTGTTGCTTATGTCGCCGAAGGAGTTGCACTTCGAAAAGCCGGGGTCACAAAACCTATTTTAGTGCTGCACCCCTTAGTTAAAAATTTAGGCTTAGCAATTGAGCACTGTTTGGAGCCAAGTATATACAGCTTAAAACTTTTACAGGAATTTGAGGGGATTGCAAAAAATCTAAATCAAAACAACTATCCAATTCATATAAAGTTTAATACCGGCTTGAATCGCTTAGGGTTTGAACCAGAAGAACTTGATTTGGTTCTAGAATCTTTAAAGGAAGCATCGTCCTTAAAAGTAAAATCTGTGTTTTCGCATTTAGCAGCAAGTGAAGATTTTGAAGAACAAGAATTTACATTTGCTCAAATTAATCTCTATAAATCGCTTACCGAGACCTTTATTAATGGCTTGGGCTATCCCATTATCAAACACTTGTGCAATACTTCGGGAGTGCTAAATTATCCTGAAGCTCATTTTGATATGGTACGATGTGGAATTGGTTTATATGGGTTTGGAAACTCTGAAAAAGAAACTAAAAACTTGATTCCTGTCGCTTGTTTAAAATCTATTATTTCGCAAATTCACCAAATAAAAAAAGGCGCAAGTGTTGGATATAATCGGGCTTTTAAAAGTATCTCTGATATTGAAACTGCTACGCTTCCAATTGGTCATGCTGACGGAATTGGTCGCCACTTTGGTAATGGCGTTGGGTTTGTAATGATTCACGGAAAAAAAGCACCTATTGTAGGAAATGTATGTATGGATATGATTATGGTCGACGTCACTAATATCGATTGTAAAGAGGGGGATGAAGTCGTGTTTTTTGATGCGAGCCATTCTGCAGAAAAAGCCGCCACCAATGCCAGTACAATTTCTTACGAACTCATCACAGGAATCTCACAACGAGTAAAACGTAAGATCGTGACAACTTAGTTAAAACTCGAAAAAAAACCTTTTACAACTTTTTTTTTATTAATTTAGTGGGAAATATTAACTCAAAACCTACTTAATTATGTTCAAAGAATTTAAAGAATTTGCCATGAAAGGCAGCCTCATCGATATTGCAGTTGGCTTTGTGATGGGCGCAGCTTTCAAAGAAGTCGTTACTAGCTTTACAGGAGGAATTATTTCGCCACTTGTTGGATTAGTATTTAAAACGGATCTAAAAAATTTAAAATACATTTTATCTGAAGGCAGTTTAAATGCTCAAGGTGTTTTAGAAGGGGAGTCCGCGTTGATGTGGGGGCAGTTTTTAACTCACACAATTGACTTTATTATTGTTGCTTTCTTTATGTTCCTTCTTGTAAAAGGGGTTAACAAATTTAAAAAAGAAGAAGAAGTTGTCGTAGCAGCCCCTACTGGTCCGTCAGACAACGAGCTATTATCAGACATTAGGGATTTGCTAAAAAAATAGCCTTTTTTAGTGAGATTCATAAAGACGAACCAAGAGGTTCGTCTTTTTTTGTTTTACAGAGGTTGTTTTCAGTTTATTTATTAATTTTACAGACTGAATTAAAGATGAAAAAAATGAAAATTGCAGTTGTAGGTGCTACCGGAATGGTTGGGACCGTCATGTTAAAGTTACTCGAAGAGCGTCAATTTCCAATCACAGAACTTATTCCTGTCGCTTCAGAACGAAGTGTGGGTAAAAAAGTGGCGTATAAAGGGGTTGATTATACCATTGTTGGCCTGGCCACAGCGGTCGAAATGAAAGCTGATATTGCTATTTTTTCTGCTGGTGGAGACACCTCTCTTGAGTGGGCTCCAAAATTTGCGGATGCTGGAACGATTGTAATTGACAATTCTTCTGCTTGGCGAATGGATCCCACAAAAAAACTAGTCGTTCCTGAAATTAATGCTTCTGAACTGACGGTTGATGATAAAATTATCGCCAATCCAAACTGCTCCACAATTCAATTAGTCATGGCGCTATCGCCATTACACGAGAAATATAAAATGAAACGTGTGGTTATTTCAACGTATCAATCTGTTTCTGGAACCGGTGTCAAAGCAGTTCAACAATTAGAAAACGAAATTAATGGGGTTAAAGGCGAAATGGCCTACCCTTACCCAATAGGCCGAAATGCCTTACCGCATTGTGATGTGTTCCTTGAAAACGGGTACACTAAAGAAGAAATGAAATTAGCAAGAGAGCCACAAAAAATATTAAATGATCGTTCATTTTCAATTACCGCGACTGCCGTTAGAATTCCAACTGCAGGTGGTCATTCTGAATCTGTAAATGTGCAATTTGAAAACGATTTTGATCTCGCTGAAGTCCGCACTATATTAAGTCAATTTGATGGAGTCACCGTCCAAGACAACACCGATACAAACACCTATCCAATGCCAATTTATGCGCATGGAAAAGATGATGTTTTTGTAGGTCGTATTCGAAGAGATGAAACCCAACCAAATACTTTAAATATGTGGATTGTTTCTGACAACTTACGTAAAGGGGCGGCTACCAATGCAATTCAAATTGCAGAATATCTGGTTGCAAATATTTTGTAGTCAATAGATGCTTTTAATAAAAAATGTTTCTTTTAATTACAATGAACGCTCCGTATTAAGGGCGGTTTCTGCGGTCGTTAAAAGTGGCGATTGTTTGGCGATTGTTGGAGAAAGTGGTTCTGGAAAAAGTACACTTCTAAAACTAATTTTTGGACAAATGGATGTTGATAACGGATCAATATCCTGGAAAGATCAGCCTATTTTAGGGCCAAAAAACAAACTTGTAGTGGGTCATGATTTTATGAAATATGTGGCGCAAGAATTTGATTTGATGCCCTATACCAGTGTTTCCGAAAACATTGGAGATCATCTCTCTAATTTTTATCCCGACAAAAAAAAAGCACGCGTTAAAGAGCTCATTGAGGTTGTGGAATTAGAAGGCTTTGAAAACACTAAAATACAATTCTTAAGCGGGGGTCAAAAGCAACGTGTGGCCTTGGCGCGAGCAATTGCAAGACGTCCTGAAATAATTCTTCTGGATGAACCTTTTAGCCATATCGATAACTTCAAAAAACAATCTTTGAGACGTAATTTATTTGCGTATTTAAAAACAAATAACATCGCCTGTGTGTTGGCAACTCATGACAAAGATGATGTTCTGTCTTTTGCGGACCAAATGATGGTACTACACAACGGGACTGTTTTGGTCACGGATACCCCTAGGGATATCTACTTAAATCCGAGGCATTCGCTTGTCGCTGCCTTTTTTAGTGAATACAGCGTTATTGATGGTCACTACTATTATGCGCATGAAATTAATTTAATAGAAGACGGTTTGCTCAAAGCGGTTATCAAGCATAATTTCTATAAGGGAGCTTTTTATTTGATTGAAGCAGACCTCAACGGAACGGTTATTCGTTTTACAAATGCGAATGCGCTGAAAGAAAATTCTGTGGTTTCGTTAGAACTAAGCCGTTAATGTTTTTTTTCTCTGGTTCGTTTCGTTTTTTCAATATAAAATACTAAATTACAAATATCTAACTCTAATTTAAATCTTATTACTATGTCATTTTTTTTAATACTCTTTATTATTTTTGGATTGATTATTATTTTTGCTGCACTTTTTACAGTCAAGCAACAAACCGCCGCTATTATTGAGCGTTTTGGGAAATTTCAAAGCATTCGTCAGTCTGGGCTTCATTTCAAAATTCCTTTAGTCGATCGTATTTCGGGTCGTTTAAGTTTAAAAATCCAACAGTTAGATGTCTTAATTGAAACCAAAACACTGGATGATGTTTTTGTTCGTTTAAAAGTATCTGTTCAGTTTAAGGTGATTAAAGACAAGGTTTATGATGCCTTTTATAAATTAGACTATGCACACGATCAGATCACCTCATATGTGTTTGATGTGGTACGAGCTGAAGTACCAAAGATGAAGCTTGATGATGTTTTTGTTAAAAAAGATGATATTGCTATTGCTGTCAAGTCGGAGTTAAACCAGGCCATGATGGATTATGGATATGACATCATAAAAACCTTGGTGACAGATATAGATCCAGACTCACAAGTTAAAGAGGCGATGAACCGAATTAATGCCTCTGAACGTGAAAAAATTGCGGCACAATTTGAGGGAGATGCTGCGCGAATTCTGATTGTAGAAAAAGCGAAGGCTGAAGCAGAAAGTAAACGCCTGCAAGGGCAAGGTATTGCCGATCAACGTCGTGAAATTGCTCGTGGCCTTGAGGAGTCTGTAGAAGTGCTAAATAAGGTGGGGATTAACTCTCAAGAAGCTTCGGCATTAATTGTAGTGACACAACACTACGATACCCTTCAATCTATTGGGCAAGAAACAAATAGTAATCTTATTCTATTGCCTAATTCACCGCAGGCAGGCAGTACAATGCTAAACGACATGGTGGCTAGTTTTACCGCAAGTAATCAGATTGGAGAGGCGATGAAAAACGGTCCTAAAAAATTAAAAAAATAACTTAAATACGGCTCGCTTCCTCGTTTAACAAGGGATGATCATCCGATTTAGCCGTTGCTACAAAAATGTCGATCTGTTCGGTGCGTTTTAACCCGTTTTTTAATAGTTCATTTAGGGTGATGACGGTAGCGATGCGTGTCCCCACTTTTTTGGCGGCGGTATTAAATAACGGTTCTAAATCTTCATAAGAGACGTCTTTGGCTAAAGCTTGAATCTCCGTTTTGACTTTGAGCTGCTTTTCTTCAGGAAGGTTCGTGTATTTTTTTCCAAGTTGTTTAATAACGTCAATCGGTTTTCTTTGTGATTGTTGTGTTGGATTTGGTTTAGATTGGTTAGGCGTTTGTTTAGGAGCTTGTTTTACCCAAGTATCTCGTAATCCAACTGTTTTATTGAACACTAAGTTGTGTTCACTTGTGTCTTTATCTAGATTGAAATATCCGATGCGTTGAAATTGAAATTGTTCACCAATACTTGCATTTTTAATGTGTGGCTCAATGAACGCTTTTCTAACGTTTAATGATTTTGGATTTACAAATGTCAAAAAGTTTTCTGTTTGATTGTCTGGTTCTGCGTGTACAAACAAACGGTCATATTCTCTAACTTCTGCTTCAATGGCGTGCGCTATAGAAACCCAATGCAAAGTTCCTTTTACTTTTCGAAGGCTTTCGGGGGTTCCGCTGCCGCTTAAACTTTTTGGGTCATAACTACAGTGAATTTCTAAAATTTTCCCACTAGCATCTTTTACGACACTTTCTGCTTTGATAATAAAAGCATTTTTGAGTCGTACTTCTTTCCCAAGTGAGAGTCTAAAATACTTACTATTAGCGTCTTCTTTAAAATCATCGCGTTCTATATAAAGATCTTTAGAAAACGGAACCGTTCTCGAACCACTCGTTTCATCTTCTGGGTTGTTTTCAGCCTCTAACCACTCCTCTTTTTCTTTGGGATAGTTTTTAATCACAAGTTTTACAGGATCTAAAACAGCCATAATCCGAGCGGCTTTTTTGTTGAGATCTTCTCGAACACAAAACTCTAAAAGAGAGACGTCTATTATGTTATCGCGCTTTGCAACCCCGACGGTATCTATGAACTTACGAATGGAAGTGGGGGTGTAACCTCGACGTCTAAGTCCAGAGATTGTTGGCATTCGAGGGTCGTCCCAACCGCTCACAATGTTGTCCTCAACCAATTTTAATAACTTTCGCTTACTCATAATCGTATAGCTTAAGTTTAATCGTGCAAATTCGCGTTGTTTTGGAATTATAGGGAGGGATTCTTTCGTATAATTAGAAACCATTGTTTTAAACCAATCGTATAAATCTCTGTGAGGCTTAAACTCTAAGGAACAGAGGGAGTGTGAAACCTGTTCTAAATAATCACTCTCGCCATGAGTCCAGTCATACATGGGATAAATACACCAGGTCGATCCGGTTCGGTGGTGATCCGCATGTAAGATGCGATACATTAACGGGTCGCGCATCAACATATTCACATGCTTCATGTCTATTTTAGCTCTTAAAACATGTGTACCTGCCTTGAATTCTCCGTTTTTCATTTGATTGAAAAGGGCTAGATTTTCTTCTACAGAGCGGTTTCTAAATGGCCCATCTACCCCTGGTTGCGTCGGCGTTCCTTTTTGAACAGCCATGGCTTCACTAGATTGAGAGTCTACATAGGCTTTGCCATCTTTTATCATTTCTAATGCCCAAACGTGTAATTGCTCAAAATAGTCCGAGGAGTATAACTCTTTGTCCCATTGATACCCTAACCAAGTGATGTCTTCTTTGATTGCATCTACATATTCCTGATCTTCCTTCGTGGGGTTCGTATCATCAAAACGCAAATTAACTGGTGCGTTATAGGTTTCACCTAAACCAAAACTAATACCAATCGCTTTTGTATGACCAATATGGAGGTAGCCATTCGGTTCTGGGGGAAATCGAAAGCGTAGTTTGTTTTGTGGCAAGCCGTTCTTTAAATCTTCTTCTACTATTTGCTCTAAAAAGTTGAGCGGTTTGTGGGTGTCTGACATAATGCTATGTATTTCTTGAATAAATACGCAGCAAAATTAATCAAATAAAAAGTTTATAGATATATCTTCGGTATAATTATTATTTTTATCAAAATAAAAAACTATAAAATGGGAGTAATTAAGGTTGAAAACATTCGAGTGTATGCGTATCATGGGTGTATGAGCGAGGAAACAACGATTGGGAGTGACTACAGGGTAGATGTAAGTGTTAATGCTGATTTAGAAAAATCGTCTGTGACAGACGCTTTAAACGACACGGTTGACTATGTAACATTAAATGCGATTGTCGTTGAAGAGATGAGCGTTCCAGCGAAGCTGTTGGAGGCGGTTGCAAAACGAATCATCCACCAAATCTTTGATAAATGCCCCACGGTAACCGCCACGACTGTTTCGGTTTCAAAAATCAACCCACCATTAGGGGGAGATGTCGAAAAAGTAACGATTGTGTTGAGTGAAAACCGGGATTAACTTTAGGGAATAATAACTGAAAGTGCGGCTTTTTTAATACTGATCTTAAGTGTGTTGGAATCAATTTGCCTTGATTCCCCATCGATTTGGGTTAAAACTCCTCCACTTAGAAGATTGGTTATTTCTATGTTTTTAGTTAAGAAATAGTGTGCTTTTTTAAATTTTTGCGGTTTTTTTATCAGTAGTAAAAAAGCAAAATAAATAATTTCTAATTTATTAAGGGTCTCCACAATAATAACGTCAAGCATGCCATCTTGAATAGATGCTTTTGGAGTTAGAGAGATGTCATACCCCATCTCATTAGAATTTGAAACAAATACCATAAAGGGTTTTAACGAAAAAAGTTCAGAGTTAATCGCTATTTCAATTGAAAGCGGAGGTGGTTTAGAAAAAAACGTGGAAAGCGATGCTTTCAAATAGGAGGCTAACTGTCTTTTTTTTGTGTTTGAATAATTATTTATAACGTTGGCGTCGAAACCAATGCCAGAGTTGCTGAAAAAATAATGATTGTTTATTTCGCCTGCATCAATTTTGGTAGTGATGCCTTGTTTAATCACCCTTAAGGCGTCTTCACTATTTTTGGGTATATTAAGGGTGGTTGCTAAACCGTTTCCTGATCCAAATTTGATAATACCAAGTTTAACTCTGGTACCAATTAAACATCCCGCAACTTCGTTTATCGTGCCGTCGCCTCCACAGGCGACAATAATATCAACTCCTTTTTTAATCGATTCTAAAGAAAGCTCAATGGCGTGGGATGGCTTAAGAGTTTCTGTAATTTCTACTTTGAACGTCTTTGGATTAAAAACCCTTAAGACCATTGCTGGGTCTAGGCTGTTTTTTCCTTTTCCAGAAATAGGATTCACAATAAAATGTATGGTTGTAATGGCGTGCAACTTTATTTTTTCTTTTGTAAAGGTTATCTTGTTTTTACTGATATATTTCTTTTATCTTGTGTAATGTTTAAATTTGCTTAAATTTGCGTTCGTTTTTGGCGTCTTGGCCGAGTGGCTAGGCAGAGGTCTGCAAAACCTTCTACAGCGGTTCGAATCCGCTAGACGCCTCAACTTACTTAAACCACATCATCACTGATGTGGTTTTTTTATTCTCTTATATCTTCAATAATCGTTTGTGGGTTTAATTTGTCTTTTGGTAAAAATCCTTTGGTTATGAGTGTTAATCCACAAATTATTAAAAGTGCCCCAAGAATTTTCTTTGTTTTTATAATGATTCCAGGGGTTAATTTTTTCTTTAATTGTTTTGCCAACACAATTTTAATCAAATCTGTTATAAAATAAGCTAGCATTAATGTTCCAAAAAATACCATAAAACGATTGATGTCGTTCTCAAAATTTGGACCTGTAACAATGACCACTCCTAACCAAAATAGTAAAACACCAATATTTATAAAGTTTAATAAAAACCCTTTAATGAATAGCTCTATATAATTAGCTTTAAATGAATTATTAAATTGATTTTTAATTTCTTTTAGGTTGGGCTTTTTAATAAAAATGATTAACCCGTAGATCGCTAAGATGGTTCCACCAAAGACATACAAACCTGGTTGATTACTTAAATTTTCTAATAGTTGAAAGCTACTAAAATATGCCACTGAAATGAAAATAATATCTGCAATAATAACGCCCGCATCAAAAGCAATGGCAGCTCTAATTCCTTTTGTGATACTTGTTTCAATGAGTACAAAAAAAACAGGGCCAATCATAAAAGCTAAAAAAAAGCCAAGAGGAATCGCAGCTTGAATATCTTCGATCATGATTGTATTATAAAATTAATTAATTTAAAATAAATAATAATTAGTCCTTAAAACTAATAGTTCCACCAATCCTATTGGTTTCCTTTAAGTGTTTTGTGGTTCCATGAATAGTTAAGTTGCCACCTGCAATAATTCTAACTTCAATAAGATCAGAACTATTAACATCGACATCCCCGCCAGCCTTAATTTTTATTTTAGAATTTAGAGCTTTTAATTGTGATCCATTATAAATGCCTCCAGTTCTTATGTTTAAGTTTTGTGATTCTGTGGTGCCACTTGTTTCAATAGCCCCACCTGTTACACTCTTAATCGTTAATATTTTTGTATCCGTCTTAACAGATATTGTACCACCTTCTTGTGCTTTTAATTCTAACTCATATTGTTTAAAAGTAGATTCTGAAGCGACTTTAGCACCTTCATTAACATCGATGGTATGAATTTTAGTGTAAAATAATTTTATAAATGTTTTACTTCCATTAAATGATTTATGAAGCGCCATTCTTATTCTAAGCACATCATTTTTTTGAATAACTATTACATCTGTAGTATTAGCTCCAGTTATTTCAATTTTGTTTTCGGTAGACTCAATGAGTTCTACATTGATTAAATCATAGATTTTGAGTTCAGAAAACTCTCCTAATGACTTACTAATTGGGGTTTGAGAAAAGACTAAAAAATTAAAAAGTAAGAGTAATAGTGTATAAGGTTTCATTGTGTAAAAATTTAAGTAAAATTAAGCTAAACTAAAGTCTAAGTGTTTTTTAACCAAATCGGCTTGTTTGACGCGGACCTCAATTTCATCACCTAACTGGTATTTTGTTTTTGTTTTTTCTCCTATTAAAGCAAATTCCTCAGCATCAAACCTATAGAAATCGCCTTTAATATCTCTAATTCTTATCATACCCTCACATTTGTTTTCTATAATTTCTACATACATTCCCCATTCGGTTACTCCAGAAATAACTCCTAAAAAAGTATCTTCTTTGTGGTCTTGCATGTACTTGACTTGCATATATTTTATAGAATCACGTTCTGCTTTTGTCGCAAGATATTCCATATTAGAAGCGTGTTTACACTTTTCTTCATAAACCCCTTCGTTTGTTGTTTTATTTCCGTCGAGATAATGTTGTAGCAAACGATGTGCCATAACATCAGGGTATCTTCTAATTGGCGATGTAAAATGACTGTAATAATCAAAAGCAAGGCCGTAATGGCCAATGTTTTTAGTAGAATAGGCTGCTTTACTCATGCAACGAATGGTCAATGTATCAACTAAATTTTGTTCTTTAGTCCCTTTTACATTTTTAAGAAGAGTATTTAAAGATTGTGTCGTAGTTTCTCTATTTTTAAAATTTAATTGGTGGCCAAATTGAGATACAATTCTTTGAAGACCGGCTAATTTTTGGTCATCAGGTTCATCATGAGTTCTATAAATAAATGTTTTTTGTGGGGATTGTTTTCCTATAAACTCAGATACTTTTCTGTTTGCTAATAGCATAAACTCTTCAATTAGTTTATTTGCATCTTTAGATGTTTTAAAAAACACGCCTACAGGGTTATTCGCTTCGTCAAGATTAAATTTAACTTCTGCTTTATCAAAAGAGATAGCGCCGTCTTTCATGCGTTTTTGACGCATTATTTTCGCAAGTTCATCTAATTTTAAGATGGCTTCTTTAATTGCAGTATCTGCAGTATAAGCTTCACCTGTTATTGAAATTTCTTCTGGAATTTCACAAGCTTCTGTTTCTATAATATGCTGTGCCTCCTCATACGCAAAACGAGCATCACTGTAAGTAACTGTTCTTCCAAACCATTGGTTTTCTATAAGTGCTTTATTATTAATTTCAAAAACTGCTGAGAACGTATATTTTTCTTCGTTTGGACGTAAAGAGCACGCATTGTTAGATAATACTTCAGGAAGCATTGGAACGACTCTATCAACTAAATAAACAGAAGTTGCTCGCTCGTAAGCTTCGTCATCTAAAACAGTCCCCTCTTGTAAGTAATGAGAAACATCGGCTATATGAATTCCTATTTCGAAGTTGCCATTAGGAAGTTGTTTAAATGATAAGGCATCATCAAAATCTTTTGCATCCTTTGGATCTATTGTAAAGGTGAGTGTTGATCGCATGTCGCGACGTTTAGATATTTCGCCTTCTGTGATAGAGGTGTCTATATTGTTTGCAAACGTTTCAACTTCAGTTGGAAATTCATAAGGCAATCCATATTCAGCTAATATGGAATGAATTTCTGTATTATGATCGCCTGGTTTTCCTAAGATTTTAATTATTTTTCCATTAGGGCACTCTGCTTTATCAGGCCATTCTTCTAAACTTACCAATACTTTATCGCCATCTTCAGCTTTTAAAGTTTTAGAAAGTGGAACAAAAACATCAACGGGCATCTTATTACTATCCGGAACTACAAATGCAAACTTTTCATTTAATTGTACAATTCCAACATAGTCTGTTCGTGATCGTTTAATTATTTGAGTTATTTCTCCTTCTTGTTTTCCATTCTTTTTTCGGTTATAAACATATAACTCAACGGTATCCCCATGAAGTGCTTTTTGCATCTTATTAGCTGCTATAAAAACATCGTCTTCTAAATCATCACATACAATATATGCATTGCCTCTAGAGGCCATATCTACAGTGCCAATATAGTATTCTGTTGAGGTGACTATTTGAAATTTACCACGTTCTATTTCTTCTATTTCTTTTTGACCTGCAAGTTTGTGAAGATTTTTTATAATCTGGTTACGGCTACTCGCATCATTTACACCAAGTTGTGCTGCTATTTGCTTATGATTGAATGTTTTTTTTCTATCTGCTTTAAGAATAGTTAATATACTTTGACTATAATTTTCAATAGATTGCTTGTTATTCTTTTTTCGTTTCATTTAAGGTATCTAATTAAGCAAAGCTACTACTTTAATTCAACCAAAAGTCATCTCTTTTTAACTTTATCCACATTTAATATAATCATATTAATTTTTTATTAAATTATTTAAAAACTAATGGTGTTTATTATAGTCTGTGAATAGGTACTATAAGTTTTTTTGTATTCCTTTGTTTTATCACTTATATACATATTATAAACAATTACTTAACAACTAATTATTTAGTTAATTATTTGATTTATAAATATTTAGTTATACCTATTATACATTGTTGATAACCTCTACTCACATAGAATAGCTTATAAGTAATTTAGTTTTTTTTGTTTACAAGCACCCTTTCAATATTCATAAGTAAACAACTAAAAAAGATAACTTAATTAGTTTTATAATTTCATACAGCCGGTTGATAAAATTAATTGATATTAAAAAATTTAGTTTTCATATTCGTTCATTAATTATTAACAACTAATTAAAAAGGCTATGAACAATTTAAATTATATAAAACTCTTTTTTGTAAATTTACTAATAATTTAAGTTTTAACAAATGAACATATCTATCGGAAACGATCACGCAGGAACAGATTATAAATTCAAAATTGTAGAATTTTTAAAATCTAGAAATATTCAAGTTGTAAATTATGGAACAGATTCGGATTCGAGTGTCGATTACCCAGATTTTGTACATCCTGTAGCTCAAGATGTCGAAAGTAAAAAAGCAACCTTTGGAATTTTAATATGTGGCAGCGCTAATGGTGTTGCAATGACCGCAAATAAATATTCAAGCATAAGAGCGGGTATATGTTGGAACAATGAAATTGTGTCGTTAATACGGCTACATAATAATGCAAATATACTTTGCATTCCTGCTCGTTTTACCGAAATAGACGCTGTTTTAGAAATGGTTGAAACATTTTTAAATACAGAATTTGAAGGGGGACGTCATCAAAATAGAATTAATAAAATTCAACCTTGTTAAAATTATAATGGGTCATTCTCATAATCATTCCACTAATCATAAAGATAGAAATCTTCTAATCTCTATTTTATTAAATAGTATGATTACGATTGCTCAAATTATTGGCGGATTTTTATCAGGAAGTCTTGCTTTATTAAGTGATGCATTACATAATTTAACAGACGTTTTCTCTCTTATTATTTCTTATATAGCGTCTATTTTATCCAAAAAAAAAGCCACCAATACGCGAACGTTTGGATATAAGCGCGCTGAAATTATAGCTGCATTTATCAATGCTTCATCGTTAATTGTGATTGCTATTTATTTAGTATTTGAAGCCATCAATCGCTTTTTTAATCCTCAAAAAATTGAAGCTGAATTAGTTATATGGTTATCTATTTTAGGAATTTTATTCAATGGATTAAGTGTTTTGTTATTAAAAAAAGACAGCGCTAATAATATAAATATTAGATCAGCCTATATTCATCTACTTACAGATATGCTGGCAAGTATTGCGGTTTTGATAGGCGGTCTTTTAATGAAATTCTATCAAGTTTTTTGGGTCGATGCTGCGCTAACCGTGGCCATTGCAGTGTACCTTATTATCGTCGGTTTTAGTTTACTTAAAGAATCTTTTAATATTCTTATGTTATTTACCCCTAAAGAAATTCGGATTGAGGATGTGGTAAAAGAGGTTATAAAAACGGATAAAATAAATAATATTCATCACATCCATATTTGGCAATTAAATGAATCAGAAATACACTTAGAAGCCCATATTGATTTTAACGACGATTTAAAGTTTTCGGAATTTAATACGATTCTTAAATTACTAGAATCTACCCTTTACGAAAAATTCAAAATAAACCATTTTAATATTCAACCAGAATACGGCACTACCGATTCTAAAGCGATCATTATTCAAGATTAAATTATGTTAGACATTTATATTAAAACCTTTGAGCAGCTCTCATTAGAAGAGCTCTATTCATTATTACAATTAAGAAGTGAAGTTTTTGTCGTAGAACAAGACTGTGTGTATCAAGATATCGATTCAAAAGATCAATCTGCACTCCATATTATTGGAAAAAATAAAAATAAAATTATTGCTTATACACGTGTTTTCAAAGGTGGAGATTATTTTAAAGAAGCGAGCATCGGAAGGGTTGTTGTTTCGCTAAAGGAACGCCATTTAAATTATGGCCAACAAATAATGGAGGCTTCCATAGTAGCGATTAAAAACAACTACCAAACTACAGAAATTAAAATTTCGGCTCAGAAATATTTAGAAAAATTCTATAACAATTTAGGGTTTAATACTCTAGGAGAGCCTTATTTAGAAGATGGTATTCCCCATATAGGAATGTTAAAAAGTTAGTTTTTATTATAAATATAGGTGATCTTAATTTCTACCCGTCTATCAAATTTCGGATCTTTTCCTAAAGGATATTTATTTTTCAAACCGACATACCGCATTCGGTTTCTGTTGATGCCTTTATCAACTAAATAATCATAAATAAACCGAGCCCTCGCCAAAGATAAATTACGTTTGCCTGTCCTTTTATCAATTGAATCTCTAGAGTTTCTAGTACAACAAATATGACCCTCAATTGTGAAGTTAAGTTCTGGTCTTCCTCTTAACGCTATTGCTAACATTTCTAGTACTGGAACCGATTCTTCTTCAATATAACTATACCCTGTTTTGAATAAAATATTATCTAAAATTATTTTATCACCAACGGCGATATTTTCTTTTATAAGTTGATTATCCTCGACTGGTTTTTCAACTTCATCTGTTTCAATCTCCGCTGGAATTATTGGTTTTTTAAAGTCAACACGGACCTCAACTTTACGATTCAGCCCACGAATTATATTTAAGTTGTCAGATGAAATAACACGCAATAAAACTTCTCCTTTTCCATCTACGTTGGTTATGAGGTTTTCATCCATATCAAGTCCAGAAAATATTTTTTTTATTGCATCGGCTCTATTTTGAGAGAGTTTTAAATTATAAGAATCAGTTCCACGATCATCGCAAAACCCATAAATTGAAATTCGTTCAACTTCAATATCTTTTAAACTTTGTATAAACAACACAAGTCGATTGACTTCAATTTCTGTCACATTAAACTTTCCTGTTTCAAAATAGACCACATGCGTATTAGAGGTCTGCGCTTGTAGCGTGTTGACTAATAAAACGAATAAAAAAATAATTTTACGCATCGTGTTTTCCTATTTTAATATTTTTTGATATTTGTTCTGGTCATTTAAAATTTCTTGCGCTTCAAATACGTCCTCATTTGTTGCAATAAAATAGGCGTACATTCCTTCACGGTAAAAATAACGTTTTATAATTTCACCCTCCAAAACTTGAACGATCTCATTTTTAAACTCGTCGATCAGTTTTAGTTTTGATTGATGTAATGCTGTTTTTAAAACATCAAAACTAGCATCCATTTCTATAAAACCCTCTTTGTTTGTTACTTTTTTTAATTGATTTATTTCTGATTGAATTTTATCGTCTGCATTGTACTTCTCTTCAAGGCTTAGCTCTTTAAATTCCTCAAAATCTTTTGTACTTAAATGAAACTCTTCAAATGAATCAAGCGTATTATTGTGGTAATAGTGGTTTGAATAATCAAACACCATAGAGCTATTTAAGACACTTTCGATGTACTTGTTGGAGAACTCAGACCCAATCACTATGTCAGGGTTAATTCCGCCACCATCGTATACCGTACGCCTATTCTTTGTCTTAAATGCTTTGTACTCATTCTCCTTAACACGAATCGCAGAACCATCCTCTTTTCTATTTCTGTAGTTCAATGCTTGAATACAGCGTCCAGATGGCGTGTAGTATCGTGATATTGTTACCTTCAATTGTGACCCATAAGGAAGTTTCGTGGGTTTCTGTACCAATCCTTTTCCAAAACTCCTCTTTCCCACAATGACAGCACGGTCTAAATCTTGAAGAGCTCCCGCTACAATCTCACTGGCTGAAGCACTTTTTTGATTTATTAAAATTACCAAAGGAATGTCCAAACTCAAGGGTTGGTCTTTTGTTACAAACGTTTGGTTATAGGTTTCTATGTTTGACTTCGTAGAGACAACAAGCTGTCCTTTCGGAACAAAAAGGTTAACTATTTTAACGGCTTCATGAAGCAGACCTCCTGGATTGTTTCTTAAATCTAAGATTATCCCTTTTGCTTCATCAATAAGCATCAATTTAAGAGCACTTTTAACTTCAGAAGATGCGGTTTTTGAAAAACGATCCAAAGCGATATATCCCACCCCATTTTCTAATAATTTAGAGACTGGTACCGCTTTTGGCGTGATATCACCTCTGGTAACTACGATCTCTTTATCTTCTCCATTTCGTCGATACGTCAACGCGACGTTCGTATTTTTTTTACCGTTCAAAAATTGGGTTGCACTTTCTTTTAAGGCACTCACTTCAAGCCCCTCAATTTTTATAATTTCGTCTCCCGATTTCAATCCTGCTTTATCCGCTGCTAAGTTTTTATAAACCTCAACAATGACTAATTTATTTTTTTGAGAATTAATACTTGCTCCGATTCCAACATAAGCTCCCGATTGATAAATACGTGCTTTTTCAACATCCTGCTCGTTCATATAGCTGGTGTAGGGATCAAGTTCTTTTAGCATGTGTTTGACACTTTTCTGCATCAACTCAGCAGGGTTTGTCTCGTCAACATAATTCATATTAACTTCTTTAAAAAGTGTTGTGAAGATGTCTAACTGTTTAGCAATTTCGAAATAATCATTTTTATAAGCAGTTGTAAATAAAAATATCACAGCGAGCATTCCAATAAAAAGACTTCTTTTGTTAAGATGAAACTTCATTTGATTGTTTTTTGTTAAAACGTTTTATTAAGGACTCAAATTGTGGTTTTAGGCCAGGGGTCGTTGGCATTTCTTTTCCAACATACAAAACCATTACAGCGTATTTAAAGTCCAAGCCCTCTAAAATTTCGGTAAGCGAACCTTCCACAGCCACTCTTAAAAGGCGCTTAATTCGGTTTCGGTCGACCGCATTTTTGAAGTGTTTTTTACTAACTGAAACCCCTATTTTATGCGTCGAATCGGACTCTAAGTAAACCAACCTTAAAGGAAATGCTCCGACCGAATGTCCCGAAGTGAACAACTCTTCAATCTGTTTTTTTCCTTTTAGACGCTCCATAATTATAATACGATTATCTTATTGTTGTCTTTATTGACGTCCGCTACTTCGTTATGAACATCTATTGTAACAGATTCAATTTCGGATCGATCGATATCAATATCAAAACGATATTCAGGATAGGCCCATGTCCAATCTTTTAATAAAACGACTTCTTTTTTAACTGGTTTTTCACCTCGCATTTCCCGTAACGGAATGTAATAAGTGGTTGTTCTTCCGTCTTTGAAACGTATCAGAACCTCAGTTGGCATCGGCATCAATCCAATTCGCTCCAAAGTTATTTGAGTTTTATCGTTTATGGTTGCAATCGTTTTAACCCCATAATCAATGGTGTTTGTGGTTTGCGTCCAATCTGTCAAAAACCATTCCAGTTCTAAGCCAGATGCTTTTTCGGCACAGCGTATAAAATCGTTTGGCGTTGGGTGTTTAAACGCCCAGTTGTTATAGTAATCTTTTAAGGTTTTATTGAAAGCACTATCTCCAATTACATACTTCAATTGTGCTAAAACTAAGGCTCCTTTACTATACGTTGAAATACTATATGAGCTATTGTATTTAAAGCGGTCTCCATGAGTCGACATTGGTTGTTCATTCCCACTCAAGGCAAGTTTAAAATAGCGATCGTAGTGACGCTTAAGAGGTTGAACAGGCTTTACATCAAATATGGTGTTTTCAATAAATGTACAGGTGTATTCAGCAAAACCCTCATCTAACCAAGGGTGTTTACTTTCGTTTGAAGCCATTAAAAACTGAAACCAAGTATGTCCAATTTCGTGCGCAGTAACTCCTACCAAGCTTTCAAAACTTCGTTCACCAGTGATCAGGGTACACATTCCATATTCCATACCACCATCGCCACCCTGAATTACGGAGTATTGTTCATAAGGGTATTTTCCAACGGTGCTACTGTAGTATTGAATAATCTCACTTGTTGGGACTTGTAAGTCTCTCCATCTTTTTTTGTATTTACTTTTTAATGATTTTTTATATAAGAAATGTAACATCGGACCTTCGGGAACTTGCAACGTATCATGAATAAAATTAGGATCTGCAGCCCAGGTGAAATCATGCACATTTGGCGCCACAAAATGCCAAGTTAATAGATCAGAATCGTTTTTTATTTCTTGGGTTCCATATCCGTGCCCAACCTCCGTTGGGTTTTGAAGGTATCCTGTTCCTCCAACCACATAGTCCTTATCAATGGTTAATTTGACCTCAAAATCTCCCCATACGCCATGAAATTCTCTACTAATATATGGGTCAGCATGCCAGCCCTCAAAATCGTACTCTGCCATTTTGGGATACCATTGCGCCATGGATAGCGCTACATTTTCTTTACTATTTTTTCCTGCTCGACGAATTACAGGAGGTACTTGGCCTTCAAATAACATATCAAAAACAACTTTTTCTCCTGACTTTATTGGTGTGTTTAATTCCACTTCTAACACGGTCCCAACGACCTCGTAAGTCAAAGGCGTGTTATTTTGAGTCAAACGTATTACATTTAAAAACCCGATATCTTCTTTGCTAAGCTTACTAATTCGATCATCTACTCTAGAGTCTGGATCAGAAATTGTAATTGAGCGCACATCCATTTCGCTTCCAGGCTGGAAGGCATTATAAAATAAATGATAAAACACTTTATCCAAACTATCTGGAGAGTTATTGGTATAAATTAGTTTCTGTGTCCCACCATACTTAAAAGTGTTTACATCCATTTTAATATCCATGTCGTAATCCACATGTTGTTGCCAATACTCAAAATTGTTTTGGCTAAACACAGCCATCATTCCCATCAAAAAAACAAGTAAAAAAGAAGCGTATTTCATAGTTGTAATTGTTATTTGGACATTTTGGATGCCATTATTAATGCATTATAAGCGTTCACTATTTTACCAGATTTAGAGAGTTCAGAAAACGATATGACCTCTCCGTTTTCCAAGGTAACTTTTTTATTTATGGATAGCCCAGACTCCATCAGTATTTGTTTTACCTGTGCAGCACTTAGCTTGGGATATTGCGAAAAAATCAAAGCGGCTACTCCAGCCACTAAGGGCGAAGCCATTGAGGTCCCTTGTGCAAACTCGTAGGTGTTTTTGGGATAGGTCGAATAAATTTGTGACCCAGGTGCAAAAACATCAACGGTATTTTGACCATAATTTGAATATCCAGCCACTAACGTTGAACCGTACCTAGGTTCGTTTGCCCCAACTTTTAAAAACGTATTAGACACTTCGGAGCCATTATTTATTTGGTCATTAGGAAAGTAATTAACTTGATCCGTGTTTTTACCATCATTTCCAGCGGCTGCGACGATCAAAACATCTTTTTCTGCTGCATAGGCGATTGCATCTCTGACCCAGTCGCTGTGAGGTGAAAACTGTTTTCCAAAGCTCATATTAATGACCTTAGCTCCGTTGTCAACCGCATAATAAACGCCTAAAGCAACATCTTTATCATATTCATCGCCATTAGGCGTGTTACGGATTGCCATTATTTTTACATTATTAGCGGCACCATTCATGCCAATTCCATTATTGCGTTTAGCGGCGATAATTCCTGACACATGGGTTCCGTGACTCCGACCATTTTTTGCTCTCACATCATTATCACCATACGAACGATCTTTAAAATCATCGGGGTTATCTCCTACAAGTTTCCGCCCATCAAAATCGACATTTAGGTTATATTCTAAACGTTCATTAAAGGACTTAAGTCCCGCATTCAATTCTTTCAGTAAATCTGCGATGCTATCAAAACCAAAACCAAAGGATTGTTTGATTACACTCACGTGTTTAAGTAATTCCTCATCCGTTGTTTCTATTTTTGAAACTTCCTTTTTTGTATATGTTTCCTTTTTTAAAAACTCGGTGATTGCTGCATCTGAAGCTGTAACTTGGGCCTTAATTCCTTCGTATTGCTCTTTTGATTGCCTCGTTTTCTCTCTTTCTTTCGCTATAAATTCTTTTGCTTCTGTATAGCGTGGATTAGCCGTGTCTCCACTCGCTACTAATCGTACATACTCTAACTGTTCTTTGTCGGAAGCTCCGAGGAAATTCCAGCCGTTTATATCATCAATATACCCATTGTTGTCGTCGTCTTTTCCATTGTTCGGAATTTCACCTTTATTGACCCAGATTTTTCCTTTTAGATCCTCATGACCAATATCAATTCCAGAATCAATCACCGCTACAATAATCGTTTTACTTTTTGATTTAACTAATTCTTTGTAAGCTCTATTTAAACTAACGCCCGGGATGGTGTCGGTTGTGAGGTCTAAATGACTCCATTCTTTTTCTTCTTTATCTGTAAGATCAACAGTTTTAAGAGGAACCAAATCAATGTTTTCAACAGGGGTCGATATAATTGTAGCCGTCGAGCCACAGCTATTTAAGATAAATAAACAAGCCAATAAACGGATTGAATACATGTTGGTAAGTAAATTTTTCATAGTAGGATAGGGTTTAAAATATAGTATTGAATTTATAAGTTTCGTTCAGTCGAACTCCTTTTTCAGTGTGTTTCACCGTGATGAGTTCGTTATGGGCGTCATGCTCCAAAAGTAAAAAATAATTTTGATCCGCAGCAAGTTTTAAAAAACGATCTTTTTCGTCTAAGGTCAATAACGGTCTGGTATCATATCCCATCACAAAAGGGAGTGAAATATGTCCAACTGTCGGAAGTAAATCGGCCATAAAACAAATTGTTTCTCCTTTATACTTAATCATTGGAATCATTTGTTTATCTGTATGTCCATTCGCAAAAAAAACATCAAACCCTAAATTTGTTCCATGTAAAATATCTACTTCTGGCACCGAAATATGTTTTAATTGTCCAGAGGCCTCTATAGGCTTAATGTTTTCAGTGAGAAACGAAGCTTGTTCGCGCTTATTCGGTTTAGTCGCCCATTCCCAGTGGTTTTGATTACTCCAAAATATTGCATTTTTAAACGCAATTTCATAGCCAGTTTTATCTTTATTCCATTGTACACAACCCCCACAATGGTCAAAATGTAAATGGGTTAGAAACACATCTGTGACATCTGCTCTAGAAAACCCATGTGCCGCGAGGGCTCCATCCATAGAATGGTTTCCCCAGCGATTGTAGTAGCTAAAGAATTTATCACTTTGTTTTTTTCCCATACCGGTATCCACAAGGATTAAACGATCCCTGTCCTCAATGAGTAGGCATCGTGAAGCAATATCAATCCTATTATTTTGGTCGGCAGGATTTGTTTTATTCCAGATTGTTTTTGGCACAACTCCAAACATTGCGCCTCCATCTAATTTGAAATTACCAACATTTATAGGATATAACTTCATTTTAAACTTTGTTTATAATGGCATTTAGCCTGATGCCAAAATCTAGCAACGCCTTGATTTCCTTAATACTCGCCACGCGTTCTTTACTATAGATTAACACCCCGTCTTTGCTGGACTCTATATGGTAGTAGGCATTGCTTTCAAAAAACCGGACAAGTTCATCTGTGAACAGTGTTTTAATTCCTTTAGAATTTTCGCCTCTTAAATAAAATCGTTTTGAAAAGTCTGTATGGTTGTCAATCGCGATATCTTTATATCCAGCCAAGGCGTAAAATCGTTCTAACAACCCTTCACGGTCTAGCGTAAATACAGGAATATCTTTCGAGGTTTTAATATACAGCATTGTGGACCTGACCACTTCTTTGGCAATAAATTCCCCTTCCGAATAGGTGATGTCAAACAAACGATAGGGTCCTTTTTTTACGGATAGTTGATTAAATAAATGCTTAATTTTTTTTGTTTTAAAATAGATAAAGTCCTCCAAGAATCCACTTTTTGTGGTTTTCTCGGCGCTGTAGGATAATTCAAAATCACTCGCAACAAGCTCAAGACTATTTTGACGTTTTGTTTTGTTGTCGGGTATAATTTTTTGAAGCGGCAATAAGCGTCTTAACGCAAAAGGATGTTCTGATTTTGTTCCTAAGATATCCAATCCAATCACTCCAATATTTCCGCCTTTTTTATGAAACAGCTCTTGATAATCATGTACACTTTCCATCACCGAATGGTCTACAAAGCCGCACAAAGAAAAATCGATAATCACATCGTTTTGCTCCGGAATTGCTTCCAGACTATTTTTGAGGATATTAAAGTTTAAAAAACTACAAAAATGTTTTACGCTCAGAAAATAGCTTCCATCTTCCTCTTTGAACATTAAAACATTTGGTTTTAGGATGTTTTTCACAAACAAACTAACACTTCTAGTAATCACAACATGAATAATAAACGTAGCAATTAGTCCAGCAACAATTCCCGAAATCAATCCCACTTTTAAGGTTACAAACAAGGTTGCAAAGAAGATAATAAGCTGTTCTTTTCCAATGGTGAAAATCTGGCGAACAATATTGGGTGACGCCAGTTTATATCCTGTATAAACCAGAATTGCCATAAGTGCAGATAATGGAATGCGAGTGAGTTCTGTACTGAAAAGCACAATAAAAACGACCAAAAATAGTGCATGAAATAAATTTGAAGACCGATTACTACCGCCATTGTTAACGTTTACGGAGCTCCTTGCGATGACTGTTACCACATTTAATCCACCAAGAAAACCGCTAACAACTGTTGCCAGCCCAAGGGCCTTAATGTCCTTATTTACATTCGATCGTCGCTTGAAGACGTCTAATTTATCAACGGCCTTAATGCTTAATAACGACTCAATACTTGCAATTAATGTCAGTGCGATGACACTCGACCAAAAAGAAAGTGTTCCTACCATTTCAAAGTTGGGAGACGGAATATCGGTTACAATTTCTTGAATATTCGGAATCGCTGGAATCATATAATCCCCCGAAATTGGATTGGGCAATTTTAGCACGAGCTCATAGTAGTAACTAAATCCGACAGAAACAATCACAATCCACATGGGCGCCGGAATCAGCTGTAAATATTTGTTCCGTACTTTGGAGTAAAAGACCATAATAGCCAAACTCATCACTCCTGCAACAGCGGCATAAATTAATCCTTCATCTTGAAAATTAGCTACCGTAACGAGTGTGTTTGGGATTTCCAACAAGTAGTCAATCCCACTGTCTTGAACGATTTTATTTCCAAGCATGATATGAAACTGCTTCCCTAAAATAATAAGCCCAATCGCCGCCAACATGCCTTGAATCGCTGAGGAAGGAAAATAGTCAGCTAATTTTCCGAGTCTTAAAAACCCAAGAATCACCAACAAAATCCCAGAGCAAATAATTGCAGCATAGGTTGCGGTAAGCCCTAGGGTTGTAATCGCAATTAAAACCACTCCAACCAATCCATTACCTGGACCAGAAATGGTTACAAAGCTTCCTCCTAAAATAGAGACAAGAATACCTCCAACGATTGCTGTGATCACTCCTGCAATTGGGGGTGCCTCACTTGCCATTGCCAAACCTAAACCTAATGGTAATGCAATAAGACTTACCACTAAGCCGGAAAAAATATTTTTAGGTAATGCTTTTATAAACCCAACAAATGTAGATTCTTTTGTTTTCATTGTACAATTAATACATCGGTTGGTAATTCAGTTAAAATATGTTCGATATCATGAGGAAATAACCGGTCCCAAAAGGTCATTTTGGCCGGGGCATTCATGACTAATAAATCGGCACGTGCTACTTGAGCATAATGCCCTATTGAATAGCCACGTTTCCCAAAAATTGGTTGTGATTTGATTACAATATCTTCAGTGTAATCTGCAGGAATGGTCTTTAATATTTTTTTAACTCGAGTTTCTTCTCTCAATCGTAAACGTTCTTTAACAATTGTAGACCTCCTAAGTGATTTGTCATCGTCAACCTTGACGCTCACTTCGTCCTGATCCACTTCTTCAACGACCGTAATTTTTTTAGCGCCTAATTTATGACCAACAAAGAATGCGGTTGTAACGGTTTCTTCGGTTTTTGGATCTTTTAAACCATTGACCACAATGTGGTTACATGGCGCTCGCTCTTTAGAGGGGTTAATCAAAAGCAAAACCGAACAGTTCGCTTTTCGTGTAATCTTTCGCGCAATAGAGCCCAAGTAGTATTTTAGAAAATTCTCCTTTTTAAGAGCCCCAATGATGAGTAGATCTATGTTTTTTTCTACTGTTGAGGTTAGTATAACATCCACGGGATCCCCAGATTGAAATATCACCTCAAACTCAAGGCCTTCAGACTCAAAAGGATTTAAAAAACTTAAAAATGTATTTGATTTTTTATCGGAGGGTTCTCCAACATGAATTAAGACCAATTTGGCTTCAAAAAACAAAGCTAAACGAGCCGCTTCATTAATATTAGCCTCTAGGTTAGGGGAAAACGTAACCCCAATTCCAATTGTTTTGTAAGCAATCGCACTCAATCAGTTTTTTGTTTAAAGATTATCCTGAAATATAAGACTTTCTTTAAAAATATAAAAATCAGAAATTAGATTAATCATTCAGTTTCAAAACAGCCATAAATGCCTCTTGAGGAATCTCAACGCTTCCTACCTGACGCATTCGTTTTTTACCTTTTTTCTGATTTTCTAAAAGCTTTCTTTTTCTAGAAATATCGCCACCATAACACTTGGCAGTTACATCTTTACGGACTGCTTTTACAGTTTCTCTGGAAATGATTTTCGCTCCAATAGCAGCCTGAATTGGAATATCAAATTGCTGACGAGGAATCAGTTCTTTTAGTTTGGCACACATTTTTTTACCAATATTCACCGAGTTATCCACGTGGATTAACGCAGATAGTGCATCGACGGTTTGTCCGTTTAGTAATATATCGACGCGTACTAATTTTGAAACACGCATCCCAATTGGCGAATAATCGAACGAGGCATAGCCTTTAGATACGGTTTTTAATCGGTCATAAAAGTCAAATACAATTTCTGCTAATGGCATATCAAATGTTAATTCTACTCGCTCAGGAGTTAAATAGTTTTGACTTGTAATTTGCCCACGTTTTTCAATACACAAGGACATGACGTTTCCAACAAAATCAGATTTCGTAATGATGGACGCTTTTATATAAGGTTCTTCAACACGGTCCAATCCAGAAGGATCAGGCAAATCTGTTGGGTTGTTCAGGGTCACAATCGCATCTGGATCCTTACGCGTAAAAGCGTGGTAAGATACATTGGGGACCGTTGTTATTACGGTCATATTAAACTCGCGCTCTAAACGTTCTTGTATGATTTCTAAGTGCAACATCCCTAAAAATCCACATCGAAATCCAAATCCTAAAGCCGCAGAGCTTTCAGCTTGAAAGACTAAAGAGGCATCATTCAATTGTAGTTTTTCCATTGAAGCGCGCAGCTCTTCATACTCTTCAGTATCTACAGGATAGAGTCCTGCAAAAACCATTGGTTTTACATCTTCAAACCCTTCAACCGCTTCGGTTGTTGGAAAATTTGCATCTGTAATGGTGTCGCCTACTTTGACATCGCGCGCATCTTTTATGCCTGTAATTAAGTAGCCAACATCGCCTGTTCTTATTTCTTTTTTAGGGGTTTGAGTCAGGTTGAGGGTTCCTACCTCATCTGCGCCATAGGTTTTTCCTGTGGCTATAAATTTAACCTGTTGGTTTTTTTTAATGCTTCCATTTTTGATCTTAAAATAGGTTTCAACCCCTCTAAAAGAGTTGTAAACGGAATCAAAAACAAGCGCTTGCAAAGGCGCTTCTGGATCCCCTTTTGGCGGTGGAACGTTTTCTATAATAGCGGTTAGAATCGCTTCAATTCCAATACCAGTTTTCGCACTTGCAGGAATTACTTCTGAGGGGTCACAGCCAAGTAGCTCGACAATATCATCGGTGACTTCTTCTGGATTTGCGCTCGGTAAATCAACTTTATTTAAAACAGGAATAATTTCTAAATCATTCTCGAGTGCTAGGTATAAATTTGAAATTGTTTGTGCTTGAATACTTTGTGCAGCGTCCACAATCAATAGTGCGCCTTCACAAGCGGCGATGGACCGAGACACTTCGTAACTAAAATCGACATGACCAGGCGTGTCAATTAAGTTTAAAATATACTCTTGACCTTGGTGTGTGTACTCCATTTGAATCGCATGCGACTTGATGGTAATTCCACGTTCCCGCTCCAAATCCATACTATCAAGGAGTTGGCTTTGCTTTTCACGCTCTGTAACGGCGCCTGTAAAATCCAATAATCGATCTGCCAAAGTACTTTTACCGTGGTCAATATGTGCGATGATACAAAAGTTTCTAATATACTTCATTTACTCTATTTCAGGATGCGTTGTATGCAACGGCAAAAGTAATGAAATTTCTCACACTACATTTAGATTAATTAGTGACTGGTTATCAGGGATTGAATCCGCTGAATTGCTTCGGCTTTTCCTATTAAAAAGAGGATATCAAAAACATCTGCCCCTTCGAGCGCACCAACCAGCGCCACTCTTAAAGGCATCATGATTTTCCCAAAACCAATTTCGTTTTCGGTGATCCATCCTTTAATAGCCGCTTGAAGTGCTTCAACAGAACTGTCATCGGCTGTTTCAAGCTGTGCAATCAATTGCAGCATTAGGTCTTCAGAATGCTCTTTCCAGGCCTTCTTAAGTGCTGCTTCTGCGTAATTTTCAGGAGCTTTAAAAAAGTAATGACTTAATCCCCAAAATTCTGAAGGAAACGTTGCCCGCTCTTTAATGTGTTTTATGACCAACTCTACATAGCCAGGATCTATAGACGTTATTTCTGGAGTTGCGCTTATAAATGTTGCTACCAAGGCTTCAGTATCCGCCTTTTGCATATACTGGTGATTGAACCACTTTGTTTTGTCTGGGTCAAAGCGTGCGCCCGCTTTATTCACGTTTTTTAAATCAAAGGACTCTACAAGTTCTTCTAAATCGAAAATCTCTTGCTCTGTGCCTGGGTTCCAACCTAAGAACGCTAAGAAATTGATGACCGCTCCTGAAAAGTAGCCACTTTCTTTATAGCCTTTTGAGAGGCTTTGAGACGCGGGGTCTTCCCAGTTTAATGGAAACACCGGAAACCCGAGTTTGTCTCCGTCACGTTTACTTAACTTTCCTTTCCCTGTTGGCTTTAAAATTAATGGTAAATGCGCAAATTTGGGCGCCTCCCAGCCAAAAGCAGTGTAAAGTAATTGATGCAACGCCAAAGACGGCAACCATTCTTCTCCGCGAATCACATGCGTGATTTTCATTAAATAGTCGTCCACCACATTGGCCAAGTGATAGGTTGGCATGCCATCCGACTTGAACAACACTTTATCATCCAGTGTATTGGTGTCAATTTTTATATCCCCTCTAATGAGGTCGGTTAGCGCAAGAGTTTCATCTTGTGGGGCTAAAAAACGAATCACATACGCATCTCCTTTCGCTATTTTATTAGCCACCTCTTCTTTGGATAAGACCAAAGAATTAACCAATCGGCCTTTTGTTCTGTTGTGCCAATTGTAGATAAATGTTTTGCTTTTTGCTTCGTGGTTTTTACGCTCTTCGTCTAGGGCTTCAGCAGTATCAAAGGCGTAATAGGCTTTGTTATTCTCTATCAGTAAATCGACATACTGCTTGTACAAATGCTTGCGTTCACTTTGTTTGTAAGGACCAAAACCACCGTCTTTTCCGGGGCCTTCATCGAAAGGAATATTACACCAGTCTAGTGCGTTTACAACATAATCTTCTGCGCCTTCAACATAGCGTTTTTGGTCGGTATCTTCGATACGAAGTACAAAAGTACCCCCGTGTTTTTTGGCAAATAAATAATTAAAAAGAGCGGTTCGCACCCCTCCAATATGGAGTGGCCCTGTTGGGCTTGGTGCAAATCGTACGCGAATAGGAGTGTTCATGGTCTTGAATTAGTGCCACAAAGATAGAATTGCTGAACGCATTCCCCAAAGAAATAGGCGGTGTTTTTAGGAAAGTGAAATGGGATTGCGGAGAGGGTGAGGAATTGGGCGTTTTTCTTATGAAAATGAACACACACTTGTGATAGTGGCGTGCCCTGCCTTTTGCTGTTTTATGTTCTGGGAAGTCAGAGGCTTTGTGGTGGGATTGGCATTTTGTTATATCTATTCATTTGTAATGCACTTAGATGTCTCAGAGTTTGATTTATTGTTCTTGTCAAAAGAATCGGTGTCTTCCTCCTGATGGGTTTTTAAAAGACTGTCTTTTGTTTTTATACAGTTTTAAACTTCCTAATTACCGCCATAAATTCCTCTCCGTACCGTTCCATTTTGTTCATCCCTACTCCAGAAATTGCCAAAAACTGATTTTCTGTAACAGGTAAATCACTCGCCATTGCTTTCAATGATTTATCATTAAAAATAATGTAAGCTGGTACATTTTCTTCTCGAGAAATGGAATATCTCAACTTCTTTAATTCAGTAAATAAATCAGTATTCACTTCTCCCTCGTCTGTCATTTTCACGACCTTTGGCTTCCTCCTATTTTTCTCTTTAGCAGTTATTGGTAAAGTCAGCTTTATGGACTGTGCGCCTTTTAGCACTTTCCATCCAATTGGTGAAACCTTTAATGCAGAGCCTTCGCTATACATAATCTCAATCAATCCTTGATTTGCCAATTGAATGATATAATCTCGCCAATCAAAAAAACTTATATCTTTCCCTACCCCATAGGTTTTGAGTTGGAAATAACCTGCCGCATTTACCTCCGCATTATTGGAGCCTCTCAATACATTAATTAACATCGTAATCCCTTCCTTCTCTTTCATTCTAACAATTCCAGAAAGCGCTTTCTGGGCCAACAAAGTTCCGTCAAAGTCCTTGGGTGGGTTGTCACAAACGTCACAATTTCCGCAACCGTTGGTTAAATGTTCTCCAAAATAAGAAAGCAGTATTTTTCTCCTACACGATTTTGCCTCAGCAAATTGCAACATTCGGCTCAATTTGTCTTTTTGCATAGTTGAATTTGCTCCATCATCCGCAAACTGACTGTACAACACAAAATCTCGCATGTTATAATACAACCTTGTTTCAGAAGGAAGTCCGTCACGACCAGCTCTTCCAATTTCCTGGTAATACCCCTCTAAGTTTTTGGGTAAATTATAATGAATCACCCAACGCACATTCGATTTGTCAATTCCCATCCCAAAAGCAATCGTCGCCACAATTATTTTGGTGTCGTCATGTATAAATTCCGTTTGCACCCGTTCTCTTTCCTCGGGATTCATTCCTGCATGATAAAACGCTACCGAATGTCCATCCTCTTTCAAATAATCGGCTACTTCCTCAGTATTCTTTCTGCTTAGGCAATAAATGATTCCACTTTCATTCTTTTTTCGTTCCACAAACCGCCCAATTTCTTGCAATTTTTTCTTTTTAGGAACTTGTCCCCTTACTTCAATACTTAGGTTTTTTCTATCAAAAGAAGAAACAAATAATTTGGAGTTTTTCAATCCCAATTGTTCTTCAATATCCGCTCTAGCAGATTTATCTGCGGTGGCAGTCAAAGCCATAAACGGAACCTCTGGAAATGAATTTCTAAACACTTTTAGTTGAGTATATTCTGGTCTAAAATCGTGTCCCCACATGCTTACGCAATGTGCTTCGTCAATAGCTACTAATTTTATATTCAAATTTTTCAGCCAAGTGTTACTAACCGAAATCAATTTCTCTGGCGATAAATAAAGCAACTTAATTTCGCCTTTCGTAGCTCGAGCAATCACGTCATTTTCCTCTTGTGGAGAAATAGAACTATTAAAAAAATCTGCTTTTATTCCGTTTGATTGTAATGCCTGAACCTGATCTTTCATTAAAGAAATAAGAGGTGAAACCACAATTGTAATTCCATCAAAACACAAGGCTGGAATCTGAAAACACATCGATTTTCCTCCACCAGTTGGCATCAGTACAAAACTATCGTTTCCAGCTAAAGTGCGGTCAATAATTTCTTGTTGCAAAGGACGAAATTTATCGTAACCAAATATATTATTTAATAGTGTTTGTGGATTCCTTTCCATTCTCTACTTTTACTTCATTTTTTTATTCGTTAGCGTTTTCTGCAATGGTGGGTAACTCCACGCTTGCGCAAGCGTCACGCTTGTGTGTCGTTAACCAATCTCCAACCTTTGTTATCTTATTATAATTTCTACTCAAAATTTATTTTTTACGTTTATTTCTCTTGCTGGGCACGAGCAAAAGATGCTCGCGCTAGTGCGGCATACTAGTGTCTAAAATTTATCAAGAAAAGAGTTGTTTTTTAGCTCAGTTCTTCTTAAGCTTCGGTTAAATTGCTTAATGAAGATTTAGACTTGGGTCAAATTCAAAGTTAAACTTATATAAAAAATTAGCTGTATCCAAAGAAAATGAAGTTTTTCATTCTTTTTTTAAATCAAGCACTCATTGCAATGGCGTCTTTCATCCATTCCTTGTTTTTCTTCACATATTATTACAAAGCCACCATGAATATGGATTATTATTGTAATTTTATTTTTTTAAATAGAGGATCAACTGGACGGGTTTCACAACATAGAACAAAAATTAGAACAATTTATCAGACGCTATTATATCAGCGCTTTACTGAAGGGGCTGTTGCTGTTTTTTGCTATCGGTTTGCTTTATGCGCTGTTTACGTTGATAATTGAGCACTTTTTTTGGTTAAACCCTTTTGGAAGAAGCCTCCTGTTTTGGTGTGTTATTGGTTTTGAAGTCGTTCTTTTTTATAGGTTGATTTTCATTCCATTGGCAAAATATTTTAAGATTCAAAAAGGGATTAACAATGAAACAGCCTCCAAGATTGTCGGCGAACATTTTCCAGAAGTTAAGGACAAACTTCTAAACGTGCTCCAGTTGAAGCAACAATCCGAACATACTGAATTTCTTTTAGCCAGCATCGAACAGAAGTCTAAAAGCCTGAGTTTAGTTCCTTTTAAGAGTGCCGTTAACCTTAAGGATAATTTAAAATATCTTAAGTATGCGGTAGTTCCCTTCCTTATTGTTTTTATGTTTTTTATATTTGGGAAGCAAGCGGTGTTTACAGACAGTTTAAAACGGGTTGTCAATTATCAAACCACCTATTATCCACCGGCGCCTTTCGCATTTTTTGTAATGAATACCCCGCTTGAAGCCATTGAAAACACGTCTTTTACGTTGGTTGTAAAAACAGTGGGTTCTGTCGTTCCTGAAGAAGTTCAAATTGTTTATAACGACGAGTCCTATATATTAAATCAAACGCAGTTAGGCGTTTTTGAACATGAATTCCGGCAGTTAAACGCCGCCGTTGACTTTAACTTAATTGCTGGTGACGTTGTTTCAAAACCGTACCATTTAGAGGTTATAAACACACCGGTCTTGCTTCGTTTTGATTTACACTTAGATTACCCAAGATATACTGGCAAATTAGATGAAATAATTGCGAACAACGGTAATGCTATAATCCCCGAAGGTACAAAGCTGAGGTGGGAGTTAATCACCAAGGCAACGGAATCTGTGGTCTTTGCTTATAAAGACAAGTCGCTTTCTTTTGAGTCCAACAACCAAAAATTTCAATTCAACAAACAACTGTTTGAGTCGTTAAGTTATACGATTCAAACTAGCAATGCTCAACTTAAAAATTATGAAAATCTAGCATTTGCTATCCAAACCATTAAAGACCAATCTCCCACGATTAAAGTTGAGATGAAGCAGGATTCTACCTTTCAGGAATCCCTCTATTTTTACGGTCAAATTTCAGATGATTATGGGGTCAATTCCTTAAAACTGCATTATTACCCAATTGAGGACCCCACAAATTCCAAATCACTTTCACTGCCAGCTGATGCGCAGACGTTTCAAGAATTCACGTACGCTTTCCCATCTAATTTAGAATTAATTGAGGATACTGCCTATGCCCTTTACTTTGAGGTTTTTGACAATGACCCATTCCATCAAAATAAGTCTGCTAGGAGTCGTGTATTTAATTATAATTCCAAAAGTGAAAACACACTTGAAGAACTTCAACTTCAAGAACAGAACGAGTTATCGACGGCGTTTCAAAAAGCGTTAAATACTCTGTCTAAACAAGACAAAGCCCTTAAAGAGTTATCTCAAAATCAAAAAGAAGCGCCTCAATTGAACTATAGTGATCAACAAAAATTAAAATCATTTTTGGAGCGTCAGAAGAATCAAGATCAAATATTGAAGAAATTCAACAATAAAATGAAGGAGAACTTAAATCAGTTTAATAAATCCAAAGAAAAGGATCCTTTTAAGGAACAGCTAGAAAAACGCTTGGACGCACAGCAAGAACGACTTAAAAAGGATGAAAAAATCCTAGAAGAGCTCAAGAAAGTTACAGACAAAATTAATAAGGAACAACTGGCCGAAAAACTAGATAAAATGGCCAAACAAAATAAAAATAAACAGCGTAGTTTAGAACAATTGCTAGAGCTTACGAAACGCTATTATGTGACCAAAAAAGCAGAACAACTTCAAGAATCCTTAAATAAATTATCTGAAGTACAATCTGAATTATCTAAAGAGTCTTCGGAGAAAAACTCGAAATCCGCTCAAGATAAATTGAATGATGATTTCAAGGATCTTCTAAAGCAATTAGAAGATTTGAAGAAAGATAATGAGGAACTGTCAAAACCGCTTTCGCTTCCCGATGACCCTAATCTAGAAAAATCGATTCAAAAAGATCAATATAAAGCGAGTGAAGACTTAGGCGAAAAAGAAAAGTCATCCAGCCCCCAAGATAAAAAAAGCCAACTTTCAAAGGCTCAAAAAAGCCAAAGTAAGGCGGCACAAAAGATGCTTCAAATGGGCCAGAAAATGTCGAGTCAGATGGGCAGTGGTTCATCCGAGCAAATGAATGAAGACGTTGAGATGTTACGTCAAATTTTAGACAACTTACTTTTGTTTTCTTTTGAGCAAGAGGCTTTAATGGATCGTTTCAAAACATCGCCGTCTAATAATAACGACTATGCACAACGCCTCGTGAAACAAAGCAATCTTAGAGAGCATTTCGAGCACGTTGATGATAGTTTGTTTGCGCTTTCATTAAGACAGCCTAAGATTTCGGAGACAGTCAATTCTGAGATCACGGATGTATTTTTTAATATTGATAAAAGTTTAGATTTACTTTCAGAAAACGATACTCGAAAAGGGGTTTCTGCTCAACAATTTGTGGTTTCTTCGACCAATAAATTAGCTGACTTATTGAGTAATACGCTAAATTCCATGCAAATGGAAATGCAGCTTTCACCAGGTGAAGGCGAAGGCGAGATGCAATTACCGGATATTATTATGAGTCAAGAGGCTTTAAACAAAGAGATGGAAAAGCAGCTCAATGAAAACGGTGAAAAACCAAACGGTGAAAAGGAAGGTTCTGAGAAGGGTGAAGGCGACTCAAATAAGGATTCGGGCAAAGAAGGCGATTCTGGCTCAAAACCTAGTGAAGATGGCTCTCCAGGAGGCGAAGGTCAGGGTAAAAGCGGGAAACCAAGCGGTTTTGGCGGCGATTCAGAGGGTGATAATGGTGAGTTGTTTGAGATTTTTAAAAAGCAACAAGAATTAAGAAACGCACTACAAGACCTATTAGACAAAAAAGGGATTGGCCAAAGCGCTCAAAACCTTCTTAAGTCTATGGAGAAAATCGAACAAAACCTTATAAATCAAGGGGTTACATCAAAATCCTTACAAGACATGAAGGCGCTTAAGCATCAGTTGTTAAAATTTGAAAAGGCCGCCTTAAAACAGGGTGAAGATACAAAGCGTGTTTCTGACACTAGTAAAGCAGATCGCTTTCAATCTCCTGATCCAAGCCCAGAGATGATTAAACAATATTTTAATACAACAGAGATTTTGAACCGACAAAGCTTACCTTTGCGACAGGAATTCAAGCAAAAAGTGCAAGAATATTTTAAGAACAAAAATGATTAGTTTTCACTCTGAAACCTCTTTTGAAATTTCAAATCAACCAGCTGTCTCAGCTTGGTTGAGCGCCATCATTTCTCAAGAAAATTATAATGAAGGCGAAGTCTCAATTGTGTTTTGTGATGATGCCTTTTTGCACAATCTCAACGTAGAGTTTTTGAATCATGATACTTTAACGGATGTCATCAGTTTTGATTATTCTGTAGGAAAAGAGATCCATGGCGAGATCTTTATTTCTATCGAACGAGTTCGTGAGAATGCCATCGATTTTAATCAATCTTTTGACTCAGAGCTTTCAAGGGTGATGGCGCATGGTGTTCTACATTATTGTGGTTATAAAGATAAATCCAAGCCCGATGCTACATTGATGCGAACAAAAGAAGACTTCTATCTTCAACAACGTATCGATTAATTTTTTCTAAACCCTTATATTTGCAACTGCAAACGATTTGTTCCACGTGGAACATTAAACAACGCTATTAATGTTTAATAAAATTTACGATGTAATTGTAGTTGGAGGCGGTCACGCTGGAAGCGAAGCTGCCGCAGCTGCTGCCAACATGGGCAGTAGCACGCTCCTTGTAACGATGAACCTTCAAAACATTGCTCAAATGTCTTGTAACCCAGCAATGGGTGGGATTGCTAAAGGGCAAATTGTTCGTGAAATTGATGCGCTTGGAGGTTATAGTGGAATCGTAAGTGACACTTCCGCAATTCAATTCAAAATGCTTAACAAATCTAAAGGACCAGCGATGTGGAGTCCACGAGTACAAAGTGATCGCATGCGTTTTGCTGAAGATTGGCGGTTGATGCTAGAGCAAACCAAAAACTTGGATTTTTATCAAGAAATGGTGACTGGTCTCGTCGTCGAAGGCGATGTGGTTAAGGGTGTTAGAACCTCACTCGGTCTTGAGATTCGAGGCAAGTCTGTTGTATTGACAAATGGAACTTTTTTAAATGGACTCATTCATATAGGTGATAAAAATTTTGGTGGTGGTCGTGCAGGCGAAAAGGCTGCCACAGGCATTACTGAGCAACTTATCGATTTAGGTTTTGAGTCTGGCCGAATGAAAACTGGTACACCTCCAAGAGTTGATGGTCGCTCCTTAGATTTTTCTAAAATGTCCGAACAACCTGGTGATGCAGTCCCCGAAAAGTTCTCATATTCTGATATGACCAAGTCACTCACAACGCAGCGTTCTTGTCATATGGCACATACGAGTTTAGATGTGCATAATTTATTACGAGAAGGCTTTGACCGATCTCCGATGTTCAATGGTCGTATTCAAAGTTTAGGGCCTCGTTACTGTCCTTCCATTGAAGATAAAATTAACCGCTTTGCAGACAAGGACAGCCATCAACTTTTTGTTGAGCCAGAAGGTTGGAATACCGTTGAATACTATGTAAATGGGTTTTCCACCTCGCTTCCTGAAGATGTTCAATTTAAGGCCTTAAGTGCAGTCAAAGGTTTTGAGAACGTTAAGTTTTTTAGACCAGGTTACGCAATTGAATATGATTACTTTCCCCCTACACAACTTACTCATTCTTTGGAAACAAAGATCATAAATGGGCTTTATTTTGCAGGACAAATTAACGGCACTACAGGGTATGAAGAGGCCGCCTCTCAAGGTTTAATGGCTGGGATCAATGCGAGTCTTAAAGTTCAAGAAAAGGAGTCTTTTATATTGAAAAGAAATGAAGCTTATATTGGTGTTTTGATTGATGACTTAATTACGAAAGGAACGGAAGAGCCTTACCGAATGTTTACGTCACGAGCTGAATACAGAACGCTTCTTAGGCAAGATAATGCAGACATTCGTTTGACGCCGAAAGGATATGACCTAGGAATTTCAAGTGAAAAACGATTAAGACGGATGGAAGAAAAACTTTCCAAAGCGGAGGCTTTTGTTGGGTTTTTTAAAACACAAAGTATCAAACCCGAAGACGCAAACCCTATACTAGAGAGTAAGCAATCGGCTCCTATTCGTCAATCCGATAAACTATTTAAAATATTTTCCAGACCAAATATCGGCATTGAAGATGTGCGTAAATTTGAACCTGTAGAATCTTACATTCGTGACCATGATTTAGATAACGAAGTCATGGAACAAACGGAGATTCAGGTTAAATATTCCGGTTATATTGCTAAAGAAAAAAACAATGCAGACAAATTAACACGTTTAGAATATGTTAAAATCCCCGTGGGTTATGACTATTCTCAAATCAAATCCATGAGTTATGAAGCACGTGAAAAGCTGAAGAAAATTCAACCCGTAACCGTTGCCCAAGCCTCTAGAATAAGCGGTGTGTCTCCTAATGACATCTCTGTTTTGTTAGTCTATATGGGACGTTAATTAACTGCAATTGTTCCACGTGGAACGTTATGAAAACAAAACAAATTTATCTAAAGCTTAAAGATCATGCAGTTAGTGGAGACGCTTTCGAGCTACGCTATGACGACTTAAGAGCGTTGCTTTACACGCATCCAAAACCAACACCCTCTGCCCTTTCAAGCTACTATCCAGAAACAAATTACATATCTCACACCAATCAGCGTCGCTCTTTGTTTGATGTGCTTTATCATTTTGTTCGGTATGTTTCTGTGAAACGAAAGTTACGACTCTTAAAACCATTTCAACCCACGGAAGGGACTCTTTTGGACGTTGGGGCTGGCACAGGATATTTTTTAAGAGCCGCCAAAAATAGTGGCTGGGATGTTACAGGGATCGAGCCTAATGCGTCTGCAAGAACCCTCGCTAACTCAGAAGAACCAAACACTGTTTTTGATTCTCAAACCTTGCAAAACCTAGATCATCATTCGTTTGATGTTATAACACTTTGGCATGTTCTAGAGCACCTACCCGACCTTGACAACGACCTTAAGTTATTTAAAAAACTTCTGAAGCCAAATGGACGCATTATTATTGCGGTTCCAAATTTTAAAAGTTTTGATGCGCATTATTTTAATGACTATTGGGCAGCGTATGATGTACCAAGACATTTGTGGCATTTTTCTCAGCAGTCGATTTCTAACGTGTTTTCTGAAATTCAAATGAAATTAGAATCGACACACCCACTTTTGATGGATGCGTATTATGTTAGTTTGCTTTCTAATAAACTAAAGACAGGCTCACATCGGTTGTTAAGCAGTTTGCGGATTGGTTTTCTCTCAAACCTAAAAGCGCTAAAGTCTGGTGAGTATTCTTCGCTTATATATGTCTTGAAAAACAAGAATTAGTATTTTAAGGCGTCCTGAGGCTGTTTTAGCGTTTACTCCTTATAATTGACTAGCATTTTTCGTAAACACTTACAAGGGCGTTTTATGGCCGCTATTTGTGATAGTTTTTTACAATCGAACAAAATATATGTGATAGTTTTTTACTATAACTAAAAACCGGTACTATATTTTTAGAATATTGAAATAACTTTTCTACTTTTACAGCATTAAACAAATTACATTCTTATGAAAAAATTAGCACTTACATTTTTAACAATTCTTACTTTCACAGCTTGTCAACAACAAAAAATTGGCTTTGTAGATAATGTCGTCCTTATTAATGATTACCAAGAACGTGTCGATATTGAAGCGAAACTTCAAATCAAGATAGAAGCATTCAAAATTCGAACGGACAGTTTGAGGTCTGCATTTGAGTTAGAAATTAAAGAAGCGGAATTAAAAGCACGTAAATTGTCTCAACCTGCAATTCAGAAACTATCACAAGAACTTCAGCAAAAAGAACAATTATTGTCACAACGGGTTCAATTTGAACAACAACAAATTGCTCAAGAAAGCCAAACCCTTAACGATTCTATTATTTCAAAAGTAAAGGACTTTGTTAGAACTTATGGAGAGTCTAACGGATATAACTACATCTTAGGAAGCAATGAAGCTGGAAGTGTATTATATGGAGAAGATACTTCTGATTTAACTCAACAAATATTAGAAGACCTAAATAAAAGCTACACTAAAAATTAGGCTTTTTTAAGGTGTAAAAGACGAGTTAGTTTTATAGATAAATCAGTTAACACAATCTTCGCATTTGCATTGCGCTCAATGTGGTAATTCGCGAGTTCAATTTCTTTAGAAATTTCTACAATATTTGAGGCATCAATGAAAGGCGCAAAGTTCTCAAATTTAAATGTTTTATCATTTAACTTCATGAAAACCAAAGATTTAGCGTCATAATTAAACAGCATCGCCTGTCTGAAAAACCGTAAACTATAGTCCAAGAATTGTTTTTGAATTTCTCGACCGGTTTTAGAGATCTCATCACTCCAAGCCATTAAGCTATTAATGGATTGTTTGTTGCTTTTAGCTTGAAACGCAGTTCGAACCCATGCAATGAACCAAGTTTCAAACTGAAGATCTTCAGGCTCTTGACTTAGTAAATCAATCGCTCTGCTATAACTCCCTTCTGACTGGTGAGCAATATTTTGCGCCAAGCTAGCTTCGGTACTATGTTTATTTACAAGGACTTCTTTTATAGCGTCCTCAGAAAGTGGGTTTAAATGAATCGTTTGGCATCGTGATCGAATGGTGCTAATCAACTGCTCTTCGTCTTCTGTCACTAGGATAAATACCGTTTTATCTGCGGGTTCTTCAATGAGCTTTAAAAGTTTATTAGCACACATCGAATTCATTTTTTCGGCCATCCAAATAATCATGACCTTGTAGCCTCCGTTAAATGCCTTTAAGGACATTTTAGAGACAATATCGGTTGCTTCATCGACTCCAATATTACCTTGTTTATTGCCAACCCCAATCATCTCATACCAATCGTTGATAGACCCATATGGGTTTGACTCAATAAATGAACGCCATTCGGGAAGGTAGTTAGAAGAAACAGGCTTGGACTTAACCTTATCACTTGTTGTGACAGGATACGCAAAGTGGATGTTTGGATGTGTCAATGGGCTCATTTTTCCCACGCCACTTTCTTGTTGTGTCATCAAATAATCGGCATAAGCAATCGCCATCGGCAGTGCGCCCACACCTAGTTTTCCAACGTAAAGCTGAGCATGTGGAATTCGCCCAGAACTCACCCCTTGTTTCAAGTGGGTTTTTAAAAAAGACTGCCCTATAATAGCATCAAAAGTCATAAAACAAAGATAGAAGATTTAATTGAATCTTGTTTACTATCTACACATGCTAAACGTTTCTAAACAATAAATTATGTTTTTCTCATTTTTTGAGTTTCCACATAACTTTCTTATGCTGATATTTCATAGGCTAAAAGAAATACTTACCTTTGAAATCTTATAAATTAAACAAAATTTTTTCAAAGAAATGAAAACAATACAGAACGTAAACTTTAAAAACACAAAAGCATTAATACGAGTTGATTTTAATGTGCCTTTAAACGATTTGTTTGAAGTCTCTGATTCCACACGAATGGTCTCCGCAAAACCAACTATTTTGAAAGTTTTAGAAGATGGTGGAAGTTGTATTTTAATGTCTCATTTGGGCCGTCCAAAAGCGCAAGAGCCCGCATTTTCATTACGTCATATTGTAAGTACACTTGAAACAATTTTAGGGGTTGAAGTTTTATTTTCCAGTGATTGTATTGGTGAAGAAGCGCAAGCTGCTTCCGCAAGTCTTCAACCGGGTCAGGTTCTTTTATTAGAAAATTTAAGATACCACTCAGAAGAAACTAAAGGGGATATAGGTTTTGCAGAAGCCCTGTCTAAACTAGGAGATTTTTATATCAATGATGCTTTTGGGACCGCTCATAGAGCCCACGCCTCAACAACGATTATTGCTCAGTTTTTCCCAGAAAACAAATGTTTTGGAAGTCTATTGGCTCAAGAAATTGAAAGTATCGATAAGGTAATGAAAACAGGCGAAAAGCCAGTTTTGGCAATTTTAGGGGGTGCTAAAGTCTCTTCTAAGATAACGATTATTGATAATATTTTAGATAAAGTAGATCATTTGATTATTGGCGGTGGGATGACTTTTACGTTTGTGAAAGCTCTTGGCGGCCATGTTGGTGATTCAATTTGTGAAGACGACAAAATGGAACTTGCCCTTCAAATTCTAGAAAGAGCCAAAGCTAAAAACGTTCAAATCCACATTCCAGTTGATGTTTTGGCGGCAGATGATTTTAGTAATAACGCAAACACACAGGTTGTCGATGTCAGGGAAATTCCTGAGAACTGGCAAGGCTTAGATTGCGGACCAAAATCAAAAGCAATATTTCATGACGTCGTTCAGCAATGTAAAACTATCTTATGGAACGGTCCTTTAGGGGTTTTTGAAATGGACACCTTTTCTAGCGGTACGATTGCCTTAGGAAACTCAATAGCAGAAGCGACTAAAAAAGGAGCTTTTTCACTTGTTGGTGGAGGGGATTCGGTAGCAGCGGTAAAGCAATTTGGATTCGAGAAAAAAGTGAGTTATGTGAGTACTGGTGGCGGAGCAATGTTAGAAAGTTTAGAAGGTAAAACCCTACCAGGGATTGCTGCAATCTCTGAATAAGAAGAACTTTTTTAGTACTAATAGGATAGGGCTTCATAATAACAGTTATATTATAGAATGATGATGAAAGGTTTCTTGTTTTTAGCAGTCTTGACAATTGGTCAGTTACAGAGTCAAAGCATCGATAGTTCGGCCGTTGTAAACGCACCAAAATTAGACTCTATTCCAGTCAATCTAAACGTTCAGAAAATTGAAAAAAAGTGGCTAAACGAGTTGTATAAAAACTCCTTGTACGACACCCTTAGCAAAGCGGTATCTAACCAGTCATACGAAGCAATTTATTATCCAGAATTACCAACCGATACCCTCAAAAAACGATTGGCAATTTTAGATGCTAAAACACCCTTTAATATTGAGTATAATCCCTCACTAGAAAGCGTTATAAAGAGCTATTTAAAGAACCGAAAACGCTCGACCGAAACGCTTATAAGTCGGAGTCATTATTATTTCCCAATGTTTGAAGCGGTTTTAGACAAATACAATCTTCCTTTAGAAATTAAATATTTAGCGGTGGTCGAATCGGCATTAAAACCGTGTGCCAAATCGCGCGTTGGCGCTACTGGACTCTGGCAGTTTATGTTCGCGACAGGCAAGCAGTATGGACTTGAAGTAAGCAGCTACGTGGATGAACGCTGCGATCCCCTAAGAGCAACTAACGCTGCAGCCAAATATTTAGAATCATTATACAAAATTTTTGGAGATTGGGATCTTGCCTTAGCAGCCTATAATTCGGGCCCTGGAAACGTTACCAAAGCGATTCGTCGCTCGGGGGGCTATCAAAATTACTGGAATATTCGTTCTTTTTTACCAAGTGAAACAGCAGGGTATCTCCCTGCGTTTTTAGCGACGATGTATCTTTTTGAATATGCCGACGCCCACGGATTTAAAGTTGATAAAAATCAATTTCCAATTATTTCAACGGATACGATTCATGTAAAGCAGATGATTTCTTTAGACCATGTTGCTGAGCTGACAGACACTAAAATAGAAAGACTTCAATTTTTAAATCCATCTTACAAACTGGATATTATTCCTGTATTAAAAGATAAAACATACACGCTTAGACTTCCGCTCACTAAAATTGGAGATTTCGTTCAAAATGAACAAGACATTTATGCTTTTTCCAAAGCTGAATATGAAGCGAGAGAGAAACCGTTACCTCAATTTTTTGAGATTGATTCTAAAATACGGTATAAAGTTAAATCTGGAGATTTTTTAGGGAAAATTGCACGGAATTTTAAAGTCAGAGTTAGTCAAATTAAAAAATGGAATGGACTCCGATCAAATGATTTAAAAATAGGGCAACGATTGACGATTTATTCGCGCAACCCTACTGCGCATCGTTTTTCAAAAACTACCAAGTCAGTATCCAAAAGCAAACCCAATAAATCAACATATTTGGTGAAAGCAGGGGATTCACTCTGGAGTATTTCAAATAAATTATCTGGAGTTTCTATTCAAAACCTTAAAGAATGGAACGATATTTGGGACAGTTATTTAAAACCCGGAATGACGTTGATTATTTCTAATTAAAAAACGAATCGATGAGACTTTGTACAAAAGCGTTATGTTTATTTTTAGTGTTTACGGCTTGTGAGGATACAAGCTCAAAAAAAGTTTACAAACCACAATCGTCTGGAAACATCAACGACTTATCGGTAGTGATTGATAATAGCTTATGGGATTCATCTGTAGGTGAAGCCATAAGGTCGACTGTTGGAGCTCCTTTATATGGATTGCCTCAAGATGAGCCGCAATTTTCATTACGTCAAATACCATCCTCTGTTTTTTCGGGCTTTGTGAAAAACACCCGACTTGTTTTAAAAATAACGAAAGGTGTTGCCTCTTCTACAAAATTTTATACAAACCCGTATGCTTCACCTCAAAAAATGGTCGTTGTTAATGGAATGACAAATGAAGAGATTGTTGACCAGCTTAATACGAATCAGGCGAAAATAAAAAAAGCCTTTAAAGTACAAGAAATTCAGGAAAAGCAGCGGCGCTCCAAAAAAGCATTATTTAATTCCGAATCGATCACAAATCAACTAGGGATAAACATTCAGTTTCCTTCTGTTTATCGAATTGCTAAGCAAGAAAATGACTTTTTCTGGATTCGAAGAGATATCAAAACAGGCACTGTTAATTTATTGCTGTATACACTTCCTTATGATAAAAGTCTAACAGAAGATGAGCTTGCAAAACGTGTAATTAAAGTACGCGATTCGATTGGTAAACAATATATTGAAGGACCCGTAGAGGGAAGTTATATGACAACTGAAAACGCATATACAGCTTTCTTTGGGAAGGCTAAAGTTGCAAACCTAAACAGTTTTGAAACAAAAAGTATTTGGCAAGTAAAAGATGCTTTTATGTCTGGACCCTTCATTAATTACTGGATACAAGACACCCTAAATAATCGCTATTTAGTTGCTGAAGGGTTTGTGTTTGCCCCTTCAGTTCAAAAGCGCGATTACGTCTTTGAGTTAGAAGCGATTATACAATCGATCGGAATAAAACAATAAATCCCAGCTAAGCCGGGATTTATTTAGTCTTTTTTTTCTTCAGCGTCTTTTGTTTCTTCTTGACTGGCCTTTTTGAATTCTTTGATTCCACCTCCTAAACCTTTCATCAGTTCAGGAATTTTTTTGCCGCCAAACAACAAAAGAACCACAACCACAATCAAAATAATTTGCGGTGCTCCGATAACTAGAGGTAACATATTCGTGTTCATATTGCTATAAATTTAGACTACAAAGTTAATAATTATCCTTTAAATATAGAGGTATTTCAAACTTTAGTCAATTATAAATACAAGAATCGCTTAATTTTTATTTAATTTTGTAGTGAAATGCGTAGAAAAAACTCAGAAAAAAAGAAATTCAAAAAAAAACTTCTTCATAAGTATCGCTTAGTGGTTTTAAATGAAGATACTTTTGAAGAACGATTAGCGGTTAAGCTAACTCGTCTTAATGTGTTTGTTATAAGTTTTTTAGTGGCCGTTTTTCTAGTCGCGATCACCTCTGTTATTATTGCTTTTACGCCGCTTCGAGAGTACATACCCGGCTATTCATCTACGTCTCTTCAAAAGCAAGCAATGACTCTTGATTTTAAAACTGATTCTTTGTTAAACGTAATTAATAGGAACGATGTTTATATTAATTCTGTCAAAAGCGTTTTGCGAGGTGAAGTTAGTGCGGTTGAGATTAATAAAGATTCTATTTATAAGGCTGCTCAATCAGACGCCGCTATTTTGGACTTAAAACCTTCTCAGGCGGATTCAATTTTAAGAGAAAAAATAAACAATGAAGATAAATACAACTTGTTTGATACTGCAACGTCAATTACAAACTTTGTTTTTTTTCCGCCAGTTAATGGCTCTTTGAGTGCTGTATTTGATCCTAATGAAACACATTTTGCGGTTGATATAATTGTCCCTAAAAACACCCCTGTAAAAGCCACTGCGGATGGCCGAGTGATTTTTTCTTCTTGGACTTCAGATACAGGATACGTCATTATTATTGATCATGGCGATGAATTAATTTCAGTTTACAAGCACAATTCGTCACTTACAAAAACACAGGGTGATTTTGTGAAATCCCGTGAGGTTATTGCCGTTTCTGGCGCCTCGGGAGAATTAAGTACAGGCCCCCATTTGCATTTCGAATTGTGGTATAATGGAACCCCGTTAAACCCTTCAACTTTTATTGATTTTTAAAGACAACCAAAATGCCATCACTTAAAGCGTTCTTCGCAAAATTATACGCGGCCAAAACTTATAATAAAATCAATAAATGGGCCTCCAACCCTATTGAAACTCAAAAAAAAGTGTTTCAATCTTTGACTTCAGAAGCGCGCTCAACACAATTTGGAAAGGACCATGATTTCATCAACATCAACACTCATGAAGATTTTGTCAAGCGTGTACCAGTACGTGATTATGAAGCCTTGAAACCCTATGTAGAAAAGGTTGTAGCGGGGGAATCAGACATTCTTTGGAAGGGGAAACCGCTGTATTTTGCTAAAACGTCCGGAACAACTTCGGGCGCTAAATACATTCCAATCACCAAGGAAAGTATGCCGGGCCATATAGAAGCGGCTAAAAGTGCTATTTTATTATACATTCATCAAACAGGAAATACTCAGATCGTTACAAAAAAAATGATTTTCTTACAAGGAAGTCCTGTTCTTGAAACCAAAAACGGCATTCAACTGGGTCGGTTATCAGGCATTGTAGCACACTATGTCCCTAAATACCTTCAAAAAAACCGACTTCCTTCTTGGGAAACCAACTGTATTGAAGACTGGGAAACGAAAGTCAATACGATTGTTCAAGAAACCGTTAGTGAAGACATGTCTGTAATTGCAGGCATCCCTTCTTGGGTTCAAATGTATTTTGAAAAACTAATTGATGAAAAAGGTCAAAAAGTAGGAGATATTTTCAAAAACCTTAGCCTTTTTATTTTCGGAGGCGTTAACTATGAACCCTACCGATCCAAATTTGAAACCTTAATAGGTCGAAAAGTGGACAGTGTAGAGCTTTACCCTGCCAGCGAAGGCTTTTTTGCATTTCAAGATCAACAAAATGACCCAGGAATGCTTCTTCAGTTAGACTCTGGAATGTTTTATGAGTTTATCGTTGCAGACTCCTTTTTTGATCCAGCACCAAAACGCTTGACGTTAATAGATGTTCAAATAGGTGTTAATTATGTGATGATTATCTCAACAAATGCGGGTCTCTGGGCTTATAATATTGGGGATACAATTCAGTTTACCTCTTTGGCGCCATTTAAGGTGATTGTTAGTGGTCGCATTAAACATTTTATCTCTGCTTTTGGAGAACATGTAATTGCAAAGGAAGTTGAGCAATCGCTTTTAAGTGCTCTGAAATCGACGGACATCAGTGTGAGTGAATTTACGGTGGCACCTCAGATCGCGCCCTCTGAAGGGCTGCCCTATCACGAATGGTTTGTTGAGTTTGAAAACCCGCCATCAGATATTGAGAATTTTGAGATTAAAATTGATCAAGCGCTACAGCTTCAAAATAGTTATTACCTAGATCTGATTCAAGGAAAAGTTTTAAAACCTTTAAAAATCACTCAGGTAAAAAAAGACGGTTTTCAAAATTATATGAAGACGATTGGCAAACTAGGCGGGCAGAACAAAACACCGCGATTATCCAACGATCGAAAAATAGCGGACACTCTGATTAAAAATAATCAGACTATTTAGCTTATATTTGTACGACCAATGAAACAAAATCAAACTAAAAACATCATACGTACCAGAGCTCAAGAAAGCTCTCATGCGATTGAACGCATGTATTTGACCATGCGTCACCTATTTAACAGAGGGTTCTATAAGCCAATGGGAGTTTCAGGAGAAACATTGCGTCAAGCATTACTTCAATTACGACCTGAAATCTATGGGTCTATTGCAGGCGATAAGACAGAATTAGAAGGGTTGCTTTATGTTGTTGACCGACTGCCTCTGGGCATCGAAGAGTGCATTTTAATCAACTTAACGAGTGCTGAAGGATTTGGAAACTCACATTTTGAAGTAATTATTCCTTCTAAAAGGCGACGAGATTGTTATCGAATCGACTTTGAACAAATGAACATAGAGATCACTCGTGGACGTTCGGAGATTTATGATATATTGACGCATTTAACATTTATGTTTATTGAGTCTCATAAAATCGCCAAACGTGTTGTGATCGATGACAAAGGAACCACCACAAGAGACTGGGTTAAACTGGAAACGGCAGTGCTTTCAAAGAAAAAACTAAATCAAAAAGAACGTGAGTTAGCCATTACTCATACTGGAAATATTTTAGGCCGAACATTTGAAGAAATTTTAGAGGTCTATGATCAGTTTTCGACACCCTCTCAACCAGACCATTTTTTACATCTTATTTATTGGCTTGGAAAGCGTGCGATTGAGGAAATCGTTGATAATTCTAAAAGAACGATCAGCTTTAGTCCTGTTCTAAGAGAGCGGTTGGGACACCATATTCATGGAGAGGTCTGGGCGAACACCATTAAAGAAACGCTTCAGAAACACCAATTACTCAATCGTCCAATTCATATTATTTCGGCGAACTTACACAGTGTAATGAATACGCTTCATGCGCCTAAAGCCCTTAAATCATTATGTGCTAAACATGATATTTTTACGGTGTATGAGCAATTGAGCAAAGAAGAAAATCAAGTCCTTCGCAACAAAACAAAACAATTAGCGTTGCAAGAAGGTATGATATATATAAAAGACACTTCAGGGACAAATATAGATGTTCAAATATTTGACACTTCAAAGATCGATTTTTCAAACACGTCATTCGCGTTTGAACCGACTAAGGATGCGCCTGTTATTGTCGTAATGGACTATGCCTTTGGGGAGCAAGCCTATGAAACGATTGACGAACTGTTAAAGCCGTTTAAAACCGCTGATAGGGATATTCACCTTAATGTAGATTCTATTTCTATCATGGGTAAGGCAGGGATTTTAGAAGGGTCAAAAGGAGATATTATGATACCATCGGCTCATATTTTTGAAGGCACCGCAGACAATTATCCTTTTAAAAATGAGTTAGCCCTTAAAGATTTTGATACCAAAGATTTAAGAGCATTTGAAGGCACGATGGTGACCGTTTTAGGCACGTCCCTTCAAAATAAAGATCTTTTAAAGTTTTTCCACGACTCCACGTGGAATGTTATTGGGTTGGAGATGGAGGGCGCACATTATCAAAAAGCGATACAAGCAGCTTCTAAGGTAAGACATAGTATCAACCCTAATGTCAAAGTACGGTACGCTTATTATGCGAGTGATAACCCTCTTGAAACAGGAGGTACATTAGCCTCTGGAGGTCTTGGTTCAAGTGGTGTCAAACCAACGTATTTAATTACCAAACAAATTTTACAACAGATTTTTAATTCGTAGACTATGAGTACAAACTCGAACACACCTAACACTTCAGAAGAAGTTGATTTAGGGCAACTTTTTAAGCTTATTGGAAATGCCTTTAATCGTTTCTTTAACTTTATATACAACATTTTTAAGAGCATTTTCTTAGCATTTGTATGGCTTGTTTTTTTCGTAAAAAAAAGACTTATTATTCTTGCATTAGCGGCGATTTTGGGATTTGTCTATGGGGTGTTAAACAGTAAATCTGCAGCACCTAAATATGAGTCTTCGGTGACCGTTGTGCAAAATTATCCAACAGGAGAAAACCTATATAACTCCGTAAGTTACTACAACGATTTGGTAAGACAAGGGGATTATCAAACTCTAGGATCAGTTTTAAATTTAGAGGAAGAGAAGGCTGAATCGATTATATCATTTCAAGTAGAACCAGTGGTGAGTGAAAACGACAAACTTTTGGCGTTTAACAATTACGTTAAAAAACTAGACTCCTTGGCGGCAACCAAAATTGAGTATGAAGACTTCTTGCAAAACAATGAAGACTACACGCACAAATATCAGCAAGTAAAGATCAATTCGACTCAAAGAAATAGTTTTAAATCTGTTTTTGAAAGTATTGTTGAGTCCATTAACTCCAATCCTTTTTTTATAAACGAGCAGAACAAAGACATTGCAGGTCTCAACAAAACCAAGGAAGATTTGGAATTAGCATTGGTTAAATCAGATTCGCTTCAAAGCACTTACAAACGCGTTTTAGAACAAGGACTGAGTTCGGATAAAGCCTCTGAAATCGGCATCACTTTTGAAGGCTCAGGCGAAACCGATAAAACCAAAGAATACGATTTATACAAAAGTGATTTGGTGTTGAGGAGTGAATTGGTAGAAATAGAAAGAGAATTACTCGATAAGCAATTTATCATTGAAACCATTTCTAATAAGCAAGACTCCGGGTTTGCGAGCAATTCCAAGACCCTTTTTGGAAAACAACTTAGTGTCAAGTTATATTATACCATCGTCTTGTTTTTACTTGCCTTCATTGTTTTATTGGGACTTGAGTTTTTTAAATTTTTAGAAAAATATAAAACGACTATATGACTATTTTAATAACGGGGGGTGCTGGCTTTATAGGCTCGCATGTTCTAACCTTATTTGTAGAAAAGTATCCAGATTATCACGTTTATAATTTAGACGCATTAACCTATGCGGGCAATCTAGAGAACTTAAAAACGATTGAATCCAATCCAAACTACACCTTCATTAAAGGCGATATTACGGACGAGAGCTTCATAAATGAGCTGTTTAAAAAACACAAGTTTGACAGCGTTATCCATTTAGCGGCCGAGTCTCACGTCGATCGGTCGATCAAAGATCCTTTAGCGTTTATTAAAACAAATATTCTTGGCACCACAATTCTATTAAATGCTTTTAAAAACACTTGGCAAGATGATTTTCAGGATAAATTATTTTATCATGTAAGCACCGATGAGGTTTACGGTTCATTAGGACAAACAGGATTGTTTACGGAAACGACTCCCTATGACCCTAACTCACCTTATTCGGCTTCAAAAGCGAGCTCAGATCACATTGTAAGATCGTACGGAGAAACATATAATATGCCGTACGTAATTACAAACTGCTCCAATAATTATGGGCAGAATCAATTTCCAGAGAAATTAATCCCGCTATTTATTAATAATATTATAAACAATGAGCCGCTTCCGGTCTATGGAAATGGCGATTACACAAGGGATTGGTTGTATGTCAAAGACCATGCAATAGCTATTGACTTAGTGTTTCACAAAGGAAAAAATAAAGAAACCTACAATATTGGTGGGTTCAACGAGTGGAAAAACATAGATCTAGTAAGGGTGTTGTGTCAGCAAATGGACGCTAAACTCGGTCGACCGAAAGGCGATTCAGAAAAACTAATAAGCTTTGTAAAAGACCGTCCAGGGCATGATTTGCGTTATGCGATTGACGCCTCAAAAATAAAAAATGAATTAGGCTGGGAGCCCTCCGTTACTTTTGAAGAAGGCTTGGCAATCACCATTGATTGGTATTTAAATAATGACGTCTGGCTAAAGAGTGTTACGAGCGGAGCATATCAGTCTTATTATAATAACCAATATAATAAAGGTTAAATGAAAGGAATAATCCTAGCAGGGGGGTCTGGAACTCGACTTCACCCTTTAACACTCTCCGTAAGTAAGCAATTGATGCCTATTTACGATAAGCCAATGATCTATTATCCGTTGTCTACATTAATGTATGCTGGGATCAACGAGGTTTTAATTATTTCAACCCCCAAAGATTTGCCATTATTTCAAAACTTACTTGGAGATGGTAAAAAATACGGTTGTTCATTTGAATATGCCGTACAAGAACATCCAAATGGTTTAGCAGAGGCCTTTTTAATTGGCGAAGAGTTTATTGGAAATGATAAGGTCGCTCTAATTTTAGGAGATAATATTTTTTATGGGACAGGTTTAGAAAAACTTTTGCAGGCTAACAATAACCCTGAAGGTGGCATTATTTATGCGTATAGAGTTAATGACCCAGAACGTTATGGAGTTGTTGAATTTAATGAAGATGGCAAAGCGATATCTATTGAAGAAAAACCAGAATACCCAAAATCGAATTATGCCGTTCCAGGGATTTATTTTTATGATAATACGGTCGTCGAAATTGCGAAAAACATCAAACCAAGCCATAGAGGCGAATTAGAAATAACCGATGTTAATAAAGAATACCTCAAACAAGGGAAACTTAGTGTCAGTATTTTAGACCGAGGAACCGCATGGTTGGATACGGGGACCTTTCAATCGTTAATGCAAGCTTCGCAATTTGTGGAAGTCATAGAGCAACGTCAAGGATTAAAAGTAGGCGCTATTGAATGGGTTGCTTTTGAAATGGGATATATAGACGAGACTCAGCTCAGAAAATTGGCAGAGCCCTTATTAAAAAGTGGCTATAGTAAAAATTTAATGGAACTTTTGAATAAATAATAATGACAGCTACAGAAACAAAACTCAAAGGGTGTTTTATAATTGAGCCTTCCGTGTTTAATGACCCTCGAGGCTATTTTTTTGAGAGTTTCAATCAAAATACGTTTAATGAATTAATTGGAAAGACTGTTGATTTTGTTCAAGACAACGAATCCTTTTCATCAAAAGGCGTTTTAAGAGGGTTACATTTTCAAACAGGGGAGTATGCTCAGGCCAAACTTGTAAGAGTTGTAAAAGGAACGGTCTTAGATGTGGTCGTAGATATGAGAAAAAACTCACCTACATTTTCTAAACATTTTTCAATTGAACTATCTGAAGACAACAAAAGACAATTTTTTGTGCCGCGAGGGTTTGCACATGGGTTTATAGTCCTTAGCGAAACCGCGATCTTTTCCTATAAATGTGATAATTTTTATAACAATGCTTCAGAACAAGGACTTCGGTATGATGATCCATCCCTGGGGATCGACTGGATGCTACCAGCCAGTGAGTTTATTATTTCAGAGAAAGACTTAGTATTGCCAACCCTTTCAAACATAACTCTATGATGAATGTATTGGTTACGGGAAGTAATGGGCAATTAGCAAGTTGTATTAAAGACCTTGCAAAGCAGTATGACGGTTTAAATTTTATTTATACAGATTACAAAGAATTAGATATTTGTGATTTAAGCCAGGTAAATACTTTTTTCGAATCTAATAAAAAAATTGATTACTGTATTAACTGCGCAGCCTATACCGCTGTTGATAAAGCAGAAACAGAAGTAGATAAAGCATTTGAAATAAATGCAACAGGGGCAAAAAACTTAGCGATTGTTTGCGACAAATTTGACACAATTTTAATTCAGGTTTCAACCGATTTTGTGTTTGATGGAGAAAAAAAGGAGCCTTATACCGAAACAGATGTCGCCAAACCCATAAGTGTATATGGAGCGTCAAAGCTGCAAGGGGAGATTGAAATTAAACAAACATTAGAAACGTATTTTATACTTAGAACGTCTTGGTTATATTCCGAGCATGGTGCTAATTTTATGAAAACGATGCTAAAATTGGCCGAGACACGTGATGAAATTAGCGTGGTATCAGATCAAATAGGAACACCAACCTATGCAGGTGACTTAGCAGACGTCATATTAAAAATCATAAGTTCTAAAAACACTAATTTTGGACTTTATCATTACAGCAACGAAGGGGTGGCCAGCTGGTATGATTTTGCAAAAACTATTTTTGAAGCCTCGAATTTAAAAATAAAGCTAAACGCCATTAAAACGGAAGCTTACCCAACTCCTGCAAAACGACCTTTTTATAGTGTGATAGATAAAGCAAAAATAAAAAGTATTTTGGGAATTGAAACACCAAATTGGAGTGAAAGTTTATTAAAAGCTTTAAAAGCTATCATTTTAAGAAATAAATAATATGACTAAAAATCTTTTCATTTTTGGAACTCGTCCAGAAGCTATTAAAATGGCTCCTTTAATAAAGGCTTTTCAAAAGTATCCAGAGCTATTTGATGTTAAAATATGTGTAACAGCCCAACATAGAGAAATGTTGGACCAGGTTTTAAATTTTTTTGAGATTACAGCTGACTACGATTTAGACTTAATGAGGCCTGATCAAAACTTATATACTTTAACGGCCAATATAATTACTGGGATGAAACCCGTGTTAGAAGCGTTTCAACCAGACTATGTTTTTGTCCATGGAGACACGACTACCACTATGGCAGGCAGCATTGCATCGTTTTATAGTGGTGCTAAAGTATGCCACGTAGAGGCGGGCTTAAGAACCCATAATAAGTGGTCTCCTTTTCCAGAGGAAATAAATAGACAAATTACTGGGCGCATTTGTGACTACCATTTTGCACCCACTAAGACCTCAAAACAAAATTTACTTCAGGAAAACATTAAAGAAGACACTATTCTTGTAACTGGAAATACTGTCATTGATGCCTTGCATCATAGCGTTGAACGTGTAATTCATGAACCAAGCACCCTTATTCAAGGGATATCAAAAACACTAGGCAATAAGGAAGTGGTTTTAGTGACGGGACACAGAAGAGAAAACCACGGCGACGGTTTTATCAGAATCTGTGAAGCCTTAAAAGAAATTGCGATAGGTAATAAAAATCGCATAATTGTTTACCCAGTTCATTTGAACCCAAAAGTTCAGGAACCTGTAAATCGAATTTTAGCTAATATTGAAAACGTTTTGTTGATCGAGCCAATGGCGTATCAGGATTTTATCTGGATGATGAATCGCTCTAAAATCATAATTACCGACAGTGGAGGTGTTCAGGAAGAGGCACCAAGCTTAGGTAAACCGGTACTTGTCATGCGGGATACAACCGAACGCCCCGAAGCTGTTGAAGCCGGAACAGTTGTGCTTGTAGGGACAAATAAAGATGTTATTGTAAATGAAACACTGGACTTATTAAACAATACTAAGCGTTTTGAAAATATGAGTAAACTACACAATCCTTATGGAGACGGTAAGGCTTGTGAACGCATTGTAGATTTTATTACGAAATTAGAAGGCAAAAGAAAAAACACAAAAAACATAGTTTAAAAACTAACATCAAACAAATGAACAAACCAGAAGTCGTCATGATTGGATTAGGGTATATCGGCTTGCCAACAGCAGCACTGATCGCATCTAATAAAGTATATGTCCATGGAGTAGACATCAACCCTAAAGTAGTAGAAACGATAAACAAGGGCCAAATACATATTGTAGAACCAGAGTTGGACACAGCGGTCGCAAGCGCTGTTAGTGAAGGGTATCTGAAAGCAGGAACAACGCCTGTGGAGGCGAATGCTTATTTAATTGTAGTGCCTACGCCATTTAAGGCTAAAAATGAGCCGGACATCTCATTTGTGGAGGCAGCCACACGAGCGGTATTGCCCTTATTAAAAAAAGACGATTTATATATTATTGAATCGACTTCACCGGTAGGGACTACGGAGAAAATGATGCATTTAATATTTTCTGAAAGACCAGAACTAACAGGAGCGTTGAACATTGCCTACTGCCCAGAGCGCGTATTACCAGGAAATGTAATGCATGAGTTGGTTCATAACGATCGAGTGATTGGAGGCATAGACGAAAAATCAACAAAAAAAGCCCTGGCATTTTATAGACAGTTTATTGAGGGTGATCTGCACATGACGAATGCGCGTACTGCGGAGATGTGTAAGTTAGTAGAAAACTCATCTAGAGATGTACAAATAGCCTTTGCGAACGAATTATCATTGATTTGTGACAAGGCAGAAATCAATGTTTGGGAGCTTATTGAATTAGCTAACAAGCACCCGAGGGTAAACATACTACAACCAGGCTGTGGGGTAGGGGGACACTGTATTGCAGTAGATCCTTATTTTATTGTATCTGATTATCCAATGGAGTCTAAAATTATTGGGACGGCGAGAGAAGTTAATAACTATAAATCGTTTTGGTGTGCAGAGAAAGTAAAAACGGCAAAATTAGAGTTTCAATTAAAGCACGGCCGTAAGCCAAGCATTGCCTTAATGGGGCTCGCTTTTAAGCCTAATATTGATGACTTAAGAGAGTCTCCGGCTAAATATATTGCTCAAAAGGTATTGCAAAATGCGAACAACGAAGAATATTATATTGTTGAGCCTAATATTACTGAGCATAAAGTATTTAAGCTAACAAATCACAAAGAGGCTGTGAAAAAGGCAGATATTATTGTTTTTTTAGTAGCACATAAAGAGTTTAAAAATTTAGAAATAACCTCAGATAAAACAGTAATAGACTTTTGCGGGGCCAAAAGAAAGTAGATCTTATTTAAGAAAATTATGATTAAACAACTAAACTGGGACACTGAATTTTTTGGATATAAAGTTGGACAATTAATAATATCTAAAAATAAAAAATTTAGTTCTTCTACATTTCAAACCTACGTTAACGACTACAAGCTTATTTATATTTTATCTTCTGAAAAAGTTGCTGGAAATGGACTAAAATTAGTTGATAAAAAAGTTACATTTCAACAAAAAACATCAATTAAGGGTGATTTAAATAAGAATCCCAGTTCCAAAATTGAATCCTTTAGTGAGGGAGTTCACGACTATGAATCTTTAAAAAAGCTAGCGCTGTCCAGTGGCATAAATTCTAGATTTAAAATTGACATAAATTTTAAAAACAACGAATATACTAAATTGTACAATCAATGGATCAACAATGCAGTCTATAAGGGTATGGCTCTCGATATTCTTATATACAGAGAAAAAGAAATTTTAGGATTTACAACAATAGAAAAAAAATCAAAGTATCTTGCAATCATAGGGCTGGTTGCAGTAAGTGAACAAGAAAGAGGCAAAGGAATAGCTTCAAAGTTAATTGAAAGTTCAATAAACAGAGCTTTTGAGTTAGGGTTTGAAACAATTCAAGTAGCGACTCAATTTGAAAACATACCTGCCATGAGGCTTTATGAAAAGTGTGATTTTAAAATCAAAGATATAACGTACATCTATCACTATTGGAACTTATGATACCATTTAACAAGCCTTTTTTAGTAGGAAAAGAAATTAAATATATTGAAGAATCTGTTCTTTCAGGTAAAATCTCTGGGAATGGGTTGTTTACCAAAAAATGTCAAACTTTTTTTGAAGAAAAGTTTGGATTCAAAAAAGCATTACTGACAACTTCTTGCACAGATGCACTTGAGATGACCGCAATGTTAATGGACATAAAGCCAGGAGATGAGGTCATAGTGCCCTCATACACGTTTGTGTCTTCTGCTCTTGCTTATGTTCGACAGGGCGCTAAAATTGTTTTTGCAGATAGCAGGACAGACCACCCCGGAATTGATGAAAGGAGTGTTGAGGAATTAATAACATCCAAAACGAAAGCAATAGTCGTTGTTCATTATGCTGGGGTTGCTGTTGAAATGGATATAATTATGCAAATTGCAAACAAACATAGTTTATTAGTTGTCGAAGATGCAGCGCAATCCATAGACTCCTACTACAATGGGAGGCCTTTGGGAAGCATTGGCCATTTTGGAGTTTTTTCTTTTCATGAAACTAAAAACATCATTTCTGGTGAAGGAGGTCTTTTGACTATCAATGACGACCGCTTTATTGACAGGGCTGAAGTTATATGGGAAAAAGGAACAAATCGTTCAGCATTTTTTAAGGGTGAAGTAAATAAGTACGGATGGGTAGACACCGGTTCTTCATTTTTACCGTCAGAACTGATTGCAGCGTTTTTATTTGCACAATTAGAACAATTGAAAGAAATTCAAGATAAACGAAAATTGTTATGGAAGACGTACTACAACGGTTTAATTGAGTTAGAGAACAACAACAAATTAAAATTGGCTGTTATCCCCAGTGGCGCAACTAATAACGCCCATATGTTTTATTTGGTTACAAAAGATTTAGAGCAGAGAGATGCAATTATTAAATTTTTGAAAAACAATAATATTCATGCAGTATTTCATTATCTATCTCTTCATAAAAGTTCATTTCACACAAAAGATTTAAAAGATATTCAAGACTTACCAAATGCGGATTTATACACAGACTGTCTAGTAAGACTCCCAATGTTTTATGATCTAGAATTAGATGAAGTTCATGAAATTATAAATGTAATTAATGGTTTTTTTAAATGATTGTACATATAGTTGACGACGAAAAATTTTTAAATAAAACAATTGAAATATTTGAATCTATATTTCCTAATCAAAATTATTTTTTGGTGGGAGTAGAAGAGGAAATGGGGTTTTACAACAAAAAGGAGGAATTAATTAAGCTAACCTCTATCGAATTTGTAGAAATTAATAGCAAGGATTATTATGAGAAATTTCACTATAACGTAGATAAGAATACTTTAGTTATTTTTCACAGCTTACACAAAACATATAAACTTAAATTAATAACAAATATTCAAGCTAAGATTAAAATTGCCTGGTATTTTTGGGGGGCTGAGTTATACGGACTAAACCCGAAAATTAATAATCTATTACCATTGACTCAAAGAGTATATTTTAAAAACCTACCTTTTTGGACTTACATTAAAAAAAAGGTATTTTCACAGCTAAAAAAACAATATTACTGGGACCTTTTCAAGAAAGCCCTTAAGGACAAGGTGGATTATACAATTACAAATGTAACGGAGGATATCGACTTACTTGATGAGTTTACAGAAAACAATTCAAAGAGAGGGTGGTTTACTTATTATAGTTCTGACATGAATAGGGAATTAGAAAGAGGCTCTTCAAAAAAAATAAATATATTAATTGGAAATTCAAGTTCCGAAACCAATAATCATTTTGACGCGTTTCAATTATTCAACGAAAAAAATATACAAGGAAAAAAAATATACATTCCACTTAGCTATGGAGACAATAAATATAGGGAGTTAGTAATAAAAGAAGCGGATTTCATATTCGGAGAAAAGGCTGAACCATTGGTAGATTTTTTGAGTACCAAGGAGTATTCAAAAATCATAGATAGTTGCTCTGTTTTAATTATGAATCACAAAAGACAGCAAGCATACAACACTATAATGATAGCCATAGCAAACGGTTGTAAAGTATATTTAAGAGAAGAGAATACAATTTTTAAACTCCTTAAAAGAGAAGGTTTTTATGTTTATTCAATTCAAAGTGATTGGAGTAAATCAACTGAAATTGAAATGTTAGATATAAAGATACAAGAATATAATCGTGAATTAATCAGAAAACTATATTCTACTAATGTAGTTCGAAGCAGGATTAAAGCACAAGTATTGGAAATTTTTAATGAATAGTTTTAAAAATCAAGTTTTAACAGGGTTTAAGTGGACTACTATAGGCACTATAGTAATTGTCTTTGTAGCGCTTTTAAAACTATCGATCCTCGCTCGTTATTTAGACAAGTCAGATTTTGGCTTAATGGCTTTAGTCACATTTGTAATGGGTTTTATGAACCTATTCAACGATATGGGCTTAACATCAGCGATTTTACATAAACAAAACATTTCAGAGAAAGAGTATGCGAGTTTATATTGGATAAATTTAGGTTTTAGTATAGTATTATATGTGTTGCTTTTGGCTATTACCCATTTTATTTCTGAATTTTATAATGAGCAACAATTAAATATATTAATTCCATTATTAGGATTAAACCTGATAATATCAGCTCTTGGAAGGATGTTTAAGACAATAGAGTCTAAGCATTTAAAATTTAAGCAAGTAACAATTTTCGAGGTTGTTGCGGCTGTAATATCTTTAATATTTGCTATCTATTTAGCAATTAATGAATATGGGGTGTTTACACTTATATACTCTGCACTACTTCAGTACAGCCTCCAGAATACAATGTATTTTATTTATGGTTTAAAAAAATATGGTTTACTTTTTCATTTTAATTTTAAAGAAACAAAACCTTTTTTAAAAATAGGTGTGTATCAAATTGGTGGTCAGGTAATTAATTATTTCAACAGAGATTTAGACATTTTAATAATCGGTAAATTTTTTAGTCAAGACATTTTGGGAGGTTATAGTTTGGCAAAACAATTAGTTTTTAGACCTGCACAAATTATTAACCCAATTTTGGTTAAAGTAGCCTCACCTGGCTTGGCGAAAATTCAGGATAATTTAATAGAGTTAAAAACCAATTACTTAAAACTGATAAGTATTGTTTCAAAAGTGAATTTTTTTGTTTACGTAACAACAATTGTTTTTGCAACCAGAATAGTTGCTCTTTTTTATGGAGAAGGGTTTGATGAAATAATTGCTTTGGTTCAAATTTTATCTATATACATGGTGTTTAGAGCTATTGGAAATCCTATTGGAAGTTTGATTACTGCTACTGGAAAAACAAATTTGGAGTTTTATTGGAATCTTTTCACGTTTACAGTAACACCAATATTTGTGTTAGTCGCCTCACAAAAAAGCATTGTTGCAGTCGCTTGGTCATTATGTGTAGCCATGATACTATTATTTTATCCAAGTTGGAGGTTTTTGGTTTATAGAATATTAGGAATAAGTTTTAAAGAATATTTATTGGCAATTATTAAAATTTATAAATAACTCAAGATGGAAATGTTAATGTTTTTAGGTCTTTTATTTTTGTTCTTCACACTAGGAGGGTTATCTATCATTGACAAAAACACTAAAAAGTTTGTTACACTAGCAGTAATATTGCCATTTACCCCTGCACTAATAATTATTCATACTAAATTTCAAATTAGTGCATACTATGGATTTGTTCTCATCCCAATTCTTGCATATATTTATAGGTGTTTACTAACATCGAAAATACCCGAGTCAGTTCTTCACCCTATACTTAACTTAAGTGTTTTTATAGCTCTTTCATGTGCTTATTCTTTTGTTTTCAACAGAGAAAACTTTACTTTAATTAATGTTTTGAAAGATATAAAACCAATATTAATACTAGCGATAGGCTATGTGTTTATTGACCTTCTTAAAAACCATCAATTAGAATGGACTAGCAAATTTTCAAAAAGACTTTTAAAGGTCAATTTTGTTATTACAATAGTAATTTTTATTATTCTAAACAACACTAACCTTTTGTATCTTGTGGGTGATGACCCTTTTTTTAAGCTAGGAAATACAAGATATTCAACCCTAGGAACCTTTTTTGCTGTTTTTTATTTTATAGCTAAGCTAGCACAAAATGAGAGGTTTAAAGTATCAGAAATTATATATATTCTTTTACCAGTCTTTTTAGCAGGAAACAGGACTTTTTTTGCCACAATAGGGGTGATTTACGGAATTAATCTATTTCTTTCAATAAATAATCTCAAGGATTTTATTAAAAAAGTTGGACTGTTCATTGTTGCAGGAACTGTTTTAATTTTTGGAATATTAAATTTTAACCCACGTTTGAAGGAAAGAATTTTGACAATGTTTGATTTTGAACTCGTTATTCACCAACTTTTTGAATATAGATTTGCGCCGGTAATTCTAAAACTTGAATCCTTTAACTTCCTTAATTATATTTTTGGAAAAGGAATTGGAGAAACTTTTTTTATACCTTGGTTTGTGTGGCGTGAAAATATTGAAAATAATAATATTTATATGGATAACCTTTATTTCACTCTTTATATCAAATACGGAGTATTCTTCTTTATATTATTGGTGTTCCTATATAATTTTATTTTTTCAGCTAATACAAATCGTCGTTTTAAAATTCTTATTACCATTTATTTTGTAATAATGGGATTAACAACTGCCTTCATGTATCAAAACACCTTCTTGTTTATTATACTTATGCTAACAATTTTTAAACTAACGAATCACTCCAAAGATAAATTGTTTTCTACCTCATAATTATATTTATATAACAGCAATAGCACAAAAACAATAAATACAATACCATTATGTCTGTTCCAAAGACACTCTGTCAAACTGATAATTAAAGTGATTATCAAAAACTGAATCCCAATAAAATTTTTGTGTTGAATAAAAAAACGTCCATAATAATAAAAAATATAGAGAAATAGTATCAATCCAATAATTCCATATCCCACATAATACTCAAGATATTGATTGTGACTATTATACTCTAATTCTAAAGGTTTTTTTAAATCAGAGATTACATATTGTTTATTTAGAGAAGATTGAATGTCTCCAACCCCATTTCCTAAAAGAACGTTATCGTTGGCATTAATTGCAGCTGACCAAAGCTGAATCTTGTGATCAGAATCGTTTACTGTATAACCCGTATAATAAGTAAACCCTAAAAGATGTTGAAAACGATATTTAGTAACCCCCACATTCATGATAATTATAAAAGATATAACATGAAATAGTGTAAGGGTAACAATACCTCTTAGTAGTTTTTTATGGCTTACCATATGTTGAATTATGTTTATCATTATAATAATATACAACATTGCTATGGCTATTCTTGAAGATAAGTGGACAATAAAAAAGGATAAATATAAAACACATATAAGAGCTATTATTTTTGAGAGAAGAATCACTTTCCTTTGTTTAATAAATTGCAATAAAAGTATAATTGCCGTTAGAATATAATAGGAGTAATATGTCGTGTGAAGGTTGATAGTGTTTGCAAGTGCCTTATAAGAGTAATTTAAATTGAAGAAACTCTTATAAGATGATTCATGGTTACTTAGAAAGTCAATTATTACGATTGTATGAGAATAAAAAGCAGCAAATAAAACAACAATAACGTATCCAATTGAAACGAACTCAAAGTTTATATCTTTTTTATTTATTGACGAAAACATTAAAATAGAAGCCGGAATTAACAACAACCTTTCAACTTTGTTAAGACCATAAATTAGATTACTAGAGTAGGAAAGACTAAGTGTAATAAATAAAAAAAATACAAGTAGAGGGTAATGTCGTTGGATGCTTATTTTAATATTTTTTTTATTAAAATAAAACAAGGAAACCCCCAACATTAGAACAATAACCTTGCTATTAATGTCATTTTTAAATAAAATAAGTGTTATAAATAATGTAACAAATAACACAGTAAAGACACTTTTTTTGTATATCGATTTAAACATAAATTAAACTCTTAAAAAATCAAAAATAGTGTACTTTTGCTACACAATAAAAAATTTATGAAGGTTTTACACATACTTTATCAATCATTACCTCAAGTTTCAGGATCAAGTATTAGAAGCAGAGATATCTTAATGTCTCAAAAAGAGGTTGGATTAGAAGTTGTTGCTATTTCCTCCCCTTTTCAAATAGGCTCTAAATTTATAGAGTATTTTAATGACATAAAGTATTATAGGACAAAAATAAACAATATTGATTCTATTTCGGATTCTAGAAAATCATTATTTAAAAGAATACTAAGACTCTTTCAAATAGTTAGTTTCACAAAAAAAATAAAAAAAATTATATTATTAGAAAAACCGGACGTGCTTCATGCCCATGCTATGTTTTTTTGCGGATTACCTGCATTATATTTAGGTAAAAATTTTAATATCCCTGTTGTTTATGAGGTAAGATCTCTTTGGATGTTGGCTAAGGATGGTAAGAGACAGAATTGGTTTTCAAAACTTATTGAAAAACAAATACTGGGTATCGAGTTATTCGTAATGAGGAGATCAGATATTGTTGTTGCTATAAATGAAAACCTTAAATTGTTTTTAATTGAATGTAATATTTCAGAAGAAAAAATAAAAGTAGTTGGTAATGCTGTTAACACAACGCTAATTGATAGTTTGAAAAATAAATTAAAGAAAAAGGCAAAAAGAGAGCTTAATTTTGGGTATGTTGGAACTTTAACATCGTATGAAGGTCTCGAACTACTAATAAATGCTTTTTTTTCGTTCAATAAAAATTTTACAAATTCACAACTTTTTATTTATGGGAAGGGAATTGAAGAAAATAAAATTATGGAATTGTCGAAAACGAATAAAAACATTCATTTTTGCGGCCCCATCAAGCCTAACCATGTTTATCAAGCTTTTTCTAATATTGATATTATTGTAAATCCACGATACAAAAATAAATTAACGAATTCTGTTACGCCTCTAAAGCCCTTAGAAGCGTTAGCCTATAGTAAGATTTTCATAGGAAGCGATGTTGGAGGAATCAAGGAACTAATAAAAGATAACGTAAATGGCTTTTTATTTGAAGCAGGAAATCAAAAATCATTAGAAAATCTTATGATTAAGGTTTACGAGTCAGATGAACAATTATTAAAAAAAGTTAGAACGGAAGGTTTGCAGTATGTTAGGAATAATAAAAGCTGGCTGCAAAACGCTATCAAATATAAAAAAGAATATGAACATTTATGCGAAACTAGTTATTGAGTATAGTATTTACACAATAGATGATAGTAAAACCATTACTCGTTTACGCAAGTAAATGCTTTAACAAATAATACATTTAATTTTTAGCATTATACTACTATCAATTTTTTTGTTTAAAATAATGCGCAGAACTAAACTAACAAATTAATTAAAATGAACAGAATAAATATTTTGAATACATCCGTTGATAATTATTCAATGAAAGAAACACTGCAATTTGTGGAAGAGTCTATTGTATTAAATAAATATATTCATCACGTTGGTGTTAACGCAGAAAAAATTGCAATAATGCAAACGGATTTGCAATTGCGAGAATACGTAAACCATTCTGATTTGATAAATCCCGATGGTATCGGAGTTATATGGGCTTCAAAAATACTTGGAAAACCATTGAAAGAACGAGTAGCAGGCATAGACCTAATGATCAAAATCGTCGAGTTAGCTCACAAAAAAGATTATAAAGTTTTTTTTCTAGGTGCAAAAGAAGACGTTGTCAAATCTGTTGTAGATAAATACACAAAACAATATTCTTCCAATATCATAGCTGGGTATCGAAACGGATATTTTAAAAAAGAAGAAGAGCAAGGTATTGCAAAGGTAATAGCTAATAGTGGTGCAAACATTCTGTTTGTTGCAATTAGTTCTCCCGCAAAAGAGAACTTTTTGTATGAAAATAAAAAACTCCTTGAAAAAGTAAACTTTGTAATGGGTGTTGGAGGAAGCTTTGATGTGGTTTCTGGAAAGGTGAAACGAGCACCTTTATGGATGCAAAATTTCGGATTAGAATGGTTTTATCGGTTTACTCAAGAGCCAAGACGCATGTGGAAACGCTACTTAACAGGAAACGCAAAATTTATTCTACTTGTCATTAAATGGAAGTTATTTAAATAAGTATTTCGCCTCTCAAATTATGAAGATATAGAAAAAGTTTAAAGTA
>CAJQLD010000005.1 GCA_905479095.1 uncultured Flavobacteriaceae bacterium | reverse complement strand
GAAAATTTTTGAACACTTTCTTTGGCATTGTTTTTACAGTGCGTATAGAGTACCTCATCATAAACAAAACGATTCATGGCCTCAGCGAATACATCAGGATTGTTATTTTCAACCAACAAACCGTTGTGTTTATCTATTATGATTTCGGAGGGACCAGAGGCACAGTTGACTGATATCACTGGTGTCCCCAAAGACAGGCTTTCGATAAGCATGGTTGGAAACCCTTCGTATTTACTCGTAAGTACCGTACACATCGCTTTACGAACCAATGGATAGGGGTTTTTGGTGTATGCGAAAAATAAAACATGTTCCCCTAAACTCATTTCTTGAACTTTTTGTTCTAATTTCATTTTATCTCTTCCATCGCCTAGAATCACAAGTTTTACTTTTTTATTTGATAAATTAGAAAGTTGATAACTATCTATTAGTAATGTTAAATTTTTCACTGCATCATCAATTCGCCCAAAAAATAACATAAATTTATCTGCTGGTATTGAATGATCTATGGTAGGAATTGAAAAATCTTCGTTGACTGCGTTGTGGATAATATTTACATTTTCAAAATTATACCGATAGATTAATTTAGATTTTATAGCTTCCGATACCGTTACAAATTTGAAAGCATTTGCATATAAATACCTGGCGACAAACCTATTCGAAGGAATATAGGTGTCCAGAAAAAAACTATGAATTACGAAAATTACTTTTTCATTAGCATACAGTATTTTGTTGATTATAAGCTGCTTAACTATATTTGGTCTCGATCTACTGTCAATTATAAAATCAAAATTTTGAGTTCTTAGATAATTGAAAAAAATCCAGAATCGATTTAGTTTGCTAAAAAAAGAATCATCCTTACTCTTTAAGGCTCCCAAATTTAATAAAGTTCCTTTATAATCGTAATCTATAAGATTAAGAACGCTAATAATATGAACCTCATATCCTAAGTTGTCTAATAGAATAGATAAAACTGCCGATGATTTTTCGGCACCTCCCTTCCCCAATGAGGACGTGACAATACATATCTTTTTTTTGGGAATACTATGCATACTTAAAATTTATATAAAATTATACTGTAAATCACAAGATAATAGTTTAATGAAATCTAATTTGAATTGAAATATACATCATAATCTGAGGATTTTAATATGATTCTTTTTCGATTTTTAAAATTTTGATTAAAGAGACTCCGACTCAGATCAACTTCTTGAGCCGAAATAGCCAATAGATCCGCTAAACTGTGAAATAAATCATCGAGCATATAAGGTCTATCAACATCGATAGTTAGCTTTTTTTGAGCCTTGTATTTATCGGATTGCCATAACAAAAAAGGAACATCAAACATGTCTTTGGTTGCAATGTCTTCATTATGACCCGCCATGTTATAATCTTTGAATAACTCTTCCCCATGATCAGACAAATACACTACAAAACTTTTAGTATTTAGTGATTTTATTCTTTTGATAATTTCTGAAACTATATAATCTGTATATAAGACCGCATTGTCGTAATTATTGATTTTTTGGAAATTCTCTACTGATTTAAAATTTGCTTGCGGTTCGTCTGTAAATTGGTTAAAAGAATCTGTAAACCTGTTTACATAGTTTAAGTGGGTACCCATTAAATGAATGACTATAAATTTTTTGGAATTTTCATTATCAGAAAGTACACTATCCAGTTCCGGTAATAAATCTTGATCTAAAACATTATTATGATAAGCAACCGTAGTGGCCAAAAATTTTAATTTATTAGAAGATAAACTGATTTTAGTAATTAAACTTTCATAAGGTCCAATTGGCCTCTGATTAGAAAGCCAAGAGGTTTCAAAATTAGCCGTATTGGCTAGTTGAATGATTGATCCATTGCTAATTTGATTTGGATCTTCATAATTCCCAAGGGTAAGTATTTTAGTAAGTGAAGCAATCGAATATACGTGAGGACTTATGACATCGTTGTATCTTTCCAAATCTTCTTTAAGTAGCTCTAAGTAAGGTGTGGTTGAGCGATAATAATCATACAATCCAAAATGAGAACGAGTCGTTGATTCACCTAAAATCAACACATATACTTCGTCGTCTTGCTGAATAGGACGACTAACATTTGTGAAATCGCCTAGTTTGTTTGTTTGATAAGATCCTAATTTACTCGATTCTATGCTGTATTCTAAAGTAGATTTAAGCATCAAGTATGGAAAGTTGTAGACGATCAAGGTAGAAAACTTAAGAAACATTAATACGGTCAAAATATAAATAGAAATCTGAACTAACGTACCATTGGATACTTTTTGAAAATGACTTAAAATAGATTTAAATTTTAAAACGGACACAACGGACACAATGAGCATCAAAATAGAAAAAATGATGACTTTGTAATCTACATAAAACTTGAAAAACTCAAGGGCTTCTGTGTTATTTGAATCTAGGGCAACAAAAATTGAAGAGGCACTTAAATACGTTTCGAATAAGTAAAAATAAACTGCTTCAAAATAAATAAAAAATGCAAATAACAGATAGATCAACACACTATATAAAAGCTGAATTTTACGATTATAAATAAAATAAATAGGACTTATTAATACCATTGAAAATAAAGTATTTTCAATGGTATTATATAGTGTTGAGGATACAAACCCTTTGTTGATGAGCTCAAAAACTACAGCGACAAGCATGAGAATTAAAAACTGATAAAAAATACTTTTTGTTACTTTAAAATTAGTCATTCATATTTTACTTTACATTCAATAGCTATTTTATATATCCTTGTTTGCTCCAAAAAAAGTAGTTCGCAAAACAAAGAGCACGACCCCTAAATATATCAAATTACTTACAAACAAAGCAATTACAACCCCTTCTGTACCGTAAATTGAGAGAAAATATCTCCCAAAAAAATAATACATAACTAATCCTATAATTTGTGTTGAGATAAAAGAGCTTATTTCTTTTTTAGCTAAAAATTGATACGACAAAACATTCGCAATAAACCGCACAAAATCGCCTGCTAGTTGCCATTTGAATAAAATGGACATGCCTAAAAAAGCTTCGGTAAAAATAACTTGAATTAATATATCTCTAAAAACAAATACTAGAATCATCCCTGTAAAAACAAGGGGAAGAAGTGATTTATATATGTTCAATATTTCATCTCTAAACTCAAATGAGGTTTTTATAGCTACATATTTAGGTAAAATATAGAGCGTAAAAATTGCAATTAAAAATTGCATATAATTTTTTGAAATTAAAGTCATTGCAGTCCAAATACCAGCTTCGTTTTCGTTAATGGCGTCAGCGATTAACGTTCTTAAATCAATTTCGACATAATTTGTTAGAACGGTTGCTACAAAAGACATTAGGGTGAATCCTAAAAGCGGCTTTAGAAAAGGAACTTTAAAGGAAATCGATTTGAAGTCGACATAATTTTTTAATAGTTTACCAAAGATGATAATGAGTACCGAAAACTGGATAATTGGAGTCAAAGCAATTGCTATTAACACACCTTTTATGGAGTAATAATAAAGACTAACCAGCAATAAAATAGCTCCAATTAAATGAGAAATAAACTCAATTTTAGTATGCTTTTTATAGTCAGAAAGACCATTTACAACACCACTAAAAATTCGATTCATAGAAATAAAAGGCACTGCAACGGCTATCACTTTAAAAACTATAGCATATTCTACTGAGAAAAATAATTTATTAGAAAAATAAGACGCACCAAAAAAGAATGTAAAGAATAAAACGATACTTGCTGTAAAAGAAAAAACGTATAAAGTAGAAAATAGTTTTAATAAGTTTTTTTGATCTGACTTATACTCTGAAACATACTTCACAACGCCGTTGAAGGTTCCAAGAGAGGTGAGGCTCATAAGCATCGTGGAGATGTTTCGTAGCTGGCCTACTTTGGCAATCCCAGCTTGACCTGTGTACTGGGCTAACAAATTTTGTACGACTAATGAAATAAGAAGTCTACCACCAACAACCAAAGAATTAAGTGAGGTAATCTTTAGAATTAAATTATTACTTATAAATTTGGGTAACTTCACGTTGGCTAATTAGAACAATTAATATCTTAGATAAACTAACTATTAAGGAATACACACTTAGCTATATAAATAAGCCTAGTAAATTCTTTAACATTAAATCAGTTAATCTTGTGAAAATACTAATTTTTCTTGAAAAACAGGTAATAAATATTGATTCCAATGATTGAAGCGTTCGAAATTATAATTGGCCAGGAGGTTGCTAACATAAAACCATAAGCTACAAAAAAGGCACACGCAACGGAGTTGAGCATTCTTAAATGTCGAATATCTTTCATCAAAAAAGACACCAATAACACCAGCATTGCTAAATAGCCTACTAATTCAGTTGCATGCGTTTCTAAAAAACCCATTATATAATTTTATTTCGTTTACGGTCCGTTTCAGTCAAGTATATTTTACGTAACCTTAATGATTTTGGAGTCACTTCTACATACTCATCTTTTTGAATATATTCTAAAGCTTCTTCTAAAGAGAACTTAATTGCCGGAACAATTTTAGCTTTATCATCGGCACCAGAACTACGAACGTTACTTAACTTTTTAGTTTTTGTAATATTAATCGCCATATCATCACCACGAGAATTTTCGCCAATCACCTGACCTTCATATATACTTTCGCCTGGATCGACAAAAAACTTACCTCTATCTTGTAACTTATCAATAGAGTAAGGAATCGCTTGACCTAGTTCCATAGAAACTAGCGATCCATTTTGACGTTCTGGTATTCCGCCCTTAAGTGGCTGATACTCTTTAAATCTGTGCGCCATAATCGCCTCACCAGCCGTAGCCGTTAAAAGTTGATTACGCATGCCTATAATCCCTCTAGATGGAATTAAAAACTCACAGACCATACGCTCGCCTTTTGCTTCCATACTCAGCATTTCTCCTTTACGCATGGTCACCATTTCAATGGCTTTACCTGAAACAGATTCTGGTAAATCAATGGTCATTTCTTCGACAGGTTCACATTTAACACCGTCAATGACTTTTATAATTACTTGTGGCTGGCCAATCTGTAATTCATACCCTTCCCGACGCATCGTTTCAATTAATACAGATAAGTGTAATACACCTCTACCAAATACCATAAATTTATCGGCACTATCCGTCTCATTGACTCTTAATGCTAAATTCTTTTCTAATTCTTTATTCAGACGATCTTTGATATGTCTTGAGGTTACAAACTTTCCGTCTTTTCCAAAAAATGGAGAATCGTTAATTGTAAACAACATGCTCATTGTTGGTTCGTCTATTGCGATGGTTTTAAGACCTTCAGGGTTTTCCAAGTCAGCGACAGTATCGCCAATCTCAAATCCTTCCAATCCAACAATAGCACAAATATCACCCGTTTGAACTTCTTCAATTTTTTTTCTTCCTAAACCTTCAAAAATATGTAGTTCTTTTATTCTAGACTTTACAATGCTGCCATCGCGTTTTACCAACGAAATTTGCTGACCTGTTTTTAATTCACCACGTGTCAATCGACCGATGGCGATACGTCCTGTAAAAGATGAGAAATCTAAAGATGTAATTAACATTTGTGTATTTCCTTCCTCGATTGTAGGCGATGGAATATGCTCAATCACCATATCTAATAGAGGCTCGATATTATCGATCTCTTCTTTCCAATCGTGATTCATCCAGTTATTTTTAGCCGATCCATAAACGGTTGGAAAATCGAGTTGCCACTCTTCAGCACCTAATTCGAACATCAAATCAAACACTTTTTCGTGTACTTCGTCTGGCGTACAATTTTCTTTATCTACTTTATTAATAACCACACAAGGCTTCAATCCTAAGTCAATCGCTTTTTGGAGTACAAAACGCGTTTGAGGCATAGGCCCTTCAAAAGCATCTACTAACAACAACACACCATCTGCCATATTTAAAACACGTTCTACTTCACCCCCAAAATCGGCGTGACCAGGCGTATCAATAATATTGATCTTAGTGTCCTTATATACAACAGAAACGTTTTTAGCTGTGATCGTAATTCCTCTCTCACGTTCTAAATCGTTATTATCTAAAATTAAATCACCTGTATTTTGGTTTTCACGAAAAAGTTGACAGTGATACATAATTTTGTCCACCAAAGTAGTTTTACCGTGATCGACGTGTGCAATGATTGCGATGTTTTTTACATTAGCCATAAGTGCCTTGTTTTAAGCGTGCAAAGTTACATTTAATTTTCTGACTTTTGCACTGCTTATTAATTTTATAATCCCTTTTAATTTTGATTATATTTGCATCATAAATTTACAACAATGAATCTTCAAGATATACCAAAACTAAAACATACCACTTCAGACAATTTTTTCTTATTGGCTGGACCCTGCGCTATCGAAGGTGAAACGATGGCTCTCAAGATTGCAGAAAAAGTATGTAAACTTACGGACGATTTAAAAATCCCCTACATATTTAAGGGGAGTTTTAAGAAAGCGAACCGCAGTAGAATTGATAGTTTTACAGGAATTGGCGATGAAAAAGCGTTGAAAATTCTTAGAAAAGTTTCTGAAACCTTCGATATTCCAACCGTCACAGACATTCACGAGGTCTCGGATGCTGCACTTGCAGCTCAATATGTCGATGTATTACAAATCCCTGCTTTTTTGGTACGACAAACGGACTTGGTTGTCGCGGCTGCTCAAACAGGAAAAGTAGTAAATTTAAAAAAAGGACAATTTATGAGTCCAGAAGCCATGAAACATGCCGTTCAAAAAGTGAATGATGCAGGAAACGAAAAGGCATGGATTACAGATCGTGGAACCATGTTTGGATACCAAGATATGATTGTCGATTTCCGAGGCATACCAACCATGCGTCAGTATGCGCCGACCGTTTTAGATGTGACGCACTCACTTCAACAACCCAATCAATCGAGTGGAGTTACTGGTGGCCGTCCAGATATGATTGAAACCATCGCTAGAGCAGGGATTGTAAATAATGTCGATGGCTTATTTATAGAAACTCATTTTGACCCTTCGAATGCTAAGAGTGATGGTGCTAATATGCTTCATATCGACCATTTAGATAAATTACTTACCAACTTAAGCGCCATAAGACGCACCATTAATTCCCTTTAGAACCTATGAACAAGGCACTCCTGTTTTGCTTATTAGTTGGATTTAGTATTGAAGGTTTCTCACAAGAAACCACGATTGAAACCACTACAATTGAATCAAATTTTAAAACCCAAAATAAAGGTAAATTTTATTTTTATTGGGGCTGGAATAAAGCGCAATACACCTATTCAGACCTCTCTTTTAAGGGAGATGATTATGATTTCACACTCTATGATGTGGCCGCAGAAGACCGTCAAACGCCGTGGGATGCTGGCGTATATCTAAATCCTGGAAGTATTACAATCCCTCAAACAGTCGCAAGAATTGGCTATTATTTTAATGACCATTGGAATATTTCAGTTGGTGTTGATCACATGAAATACGTCATGGTATCGCAACAACGAGCCACCATTGATGGGTATATTGACCTCGATGAGCCACTTTCGGAATTCAATGGGATCTATGACAATGCGCCTATATATATTGACGAAGATTTTTTACAATTTGAACACACAGATGGGCTTAACTATGTTAATTTTGAAATTTCAAGAGTGGATAATTTAGGGGACTATTTTAAATGGGATTCTAAAAAAATTCAAGTGAATATTTTGGAGGCCTTTGGTGCCGGCATCTTATACCCAAAAACCAATTCGACCTTATTATCAAAAGAACGCTATGATGATTTTCATGTATCGGGATTTGGAGTCTCTTTTAAAGGCGGAGTCAATTTAACCTTCTTTGATCACTTTTTTGTGCAGGGAGAAATCAAAACAGGCTACATAAATATGTCCGACATCCGAACCACAACTTCTACAGCAGATTCAGCTTCACAAGATTTTTTCTTTTTTCAAAGAAACATCTCTTTTGGGTACATCTTTCAATTGGTAAAATAGAAACGCTAGTCCTTTAGTTTTGAATCCCTGGAGTTCAATCCATATTTATCAACTAAATAGATCAAAGAAGTCATGGTGGCAGCGCCAAGTTCTAACTCGCGCTTATTGACGGCATCAAAGGTGTCATTAGCAGCGTGGTGATGATCAAAATACCGCTGCGAATCGGGTCGTAATCCAGCCAATACATTGGTACTGTTTTTTAATGGACCGATGTCAGCACCACTCCCCCCCTTTTTGAAATAATGAATTAGATAGGGTTCAAATAAAGATTTCCATTGCAGGATTTGATCTACTTTATAGTCGGGGCCATCAAAGGTAAACCCACGAGGCGTAAAGCCTCCTGAATCACTTTCTAAAGCAAAAACGTGGTTCTCCCCTTTTTGAGTCGCTTCTTTCGCATAGGCATTTCCACCTCTTAATCCGTTCTCTTCGTTCATAAACAATACCACTCTTATGGTACGCTTTGGTTGAATTCCAGATTTTTTTAACAACCGTAATACATCCATCGATTGCACACAACCAGCGCCATCATCATGGGAACCATCGCCTAAATCCCAAGAATCTAAATGCCCACCTACTGTAATAATTTCATTTGGAAACTGTGAACCAGTGATTTCTCCAATCACATTATAAGACAACACGTCTTTTAACTGACGACAATTTTGTTTTAAATATAATTTGAGACTCGAATCGATTTGTAACATCCCACTTAGCATCTCTGCATCATTGGTACTTATTGCTGAAGATGGAATACGATTTGAAACGGGAGTTTCTCCATACGACATGGATCCCGTGTGTGGCAAATCGTCCAATCTTAAATTCATTGAACGAACAATCGTGGCAACTGCGCCGAGTTTACCAGCTTCTTCTGCCCCTTGATACCGCTGATCAACACAGCCCCCATAAGCTTCAAAAGTGTGAATTAAGTCGGCTTGCATGGGACGGTTAAAAAACACAATTTTGCCTTCTACCTGATCTCGATCCAATAACTTTAATTCATCGATCCCCTGAACTTCAATAACTTCAGCTTTAACTCCTTGAATCGGAGTCGAAACCGAACCTCCCAAAGCACATATGTTAACCGCAATAGTTTTTCCGGGTGCCGTTTCGATATAGGCAAACTCGGGATTCCCGCGCACCCATTTTGGGACCATCACTGGCTGTAACCAAACGCGATCAAGACCTAAATTTTCTAATTCTGATTTGGTATATTCAACGGCCAATTCGGCATTTAAGGATCCCGATAAGCGGCCACCAATCTGATTGGATAAGTAATCTAACCATTGGTAACTTTGGCCATCCGTTAAGGAGTTTTTATAAATTATTTTTAGATAATCCGCATCCGATTGTGCATTTAACCCAAACGTCAAAAATCCAAAAATAATAAGAACTAAATTTTTCATAGCATAAATTTTACTTAGTAAATCTAAACGAAGTAAATTAAACGAGCGTTAAGATTGTTATAAAACTTGATTATTTACTCACAAACGCCTTGACATCCGATTCGGTGACTTCAGCTTCTCCAAGGATAATAAGTCTTTCAACTACATTTCTCAATTCTCTAATATTACCTGTCCAGTCATAGGCTTGAAGCTGCTTAAGAGCCGCTGTAGAAAAGTTCTTTTTAGAACTTCCTTGTTCAGAAGCAATCTTATCAGCAAAATAATCGACCAAAATAGGGATGTCATCTCTGCGATCATTTAGTGGCGGTACTTTGATTAAAATAACTGCCAAACGGTGGTACAAATCTTCCCGAAAACGACCTTCAGAAATTTCTTTTTTTAGATTTTTATTGGTGGCCGCAACCACACGAACATTCACTTTAATATCTTTATCTGTCCCAACACGTTGAATGCGACTTTCTTGCAAGGCTCTTAAAACTTTGGCTTGAGCAGACAGACTCATATCGCCAATTTCATCTAAGAAAATAGTGCCGCCATTGGCGGCTTCAAATTTACCAGCACGATCTTTATGGGCGCTTGTAAACGCCCCTTTTATGTGCCCAAACAATTCGCTTTCGATCAACTCACTTGGAATTGCGGCACAATTCACTTCGATCATAGGGCCTTTCGCACGGTCACTTTTTTGATGTAACCAATGCGCCACTAATTCTTTTCCAGTGCCATTTGGCCCCGTGATTAGGACTCTTGCCTCGGTCGGAGCTACTTTGTCAATAATGGATTTAATGGTCTCAATTTCAGGGCTGTTACCAACCATTTGATATTGTTTACTAACTTTCCTTTTGAGTCGTTTATTTTCAACGACCAACTGTTTTCGGTCTAGCGCGTTTCTAATCGTATTTAGCAAACGGTTTAAATCGGGTGGTTTTGAGATGTAATCAAAAGCGCCCATACGCATGGTGTTCACGGCCGTATCTAAATCGCCATGTCCCGAAATCATAACCATGGGAATTTCTGGTTTAATTTTTTTAACGGCTTCAAGAACCTCAACTCCGTCCATTTTTGGCATTTTTATGTCACACAATACCAAATCAAAATCTTCATTTTTGATCATTTCAGTTCCAATCAAACCATCTTCAGCTTCAAATACTTGGTACTGTTCGTTTTCTTCTGTGAGTATTTTGACTAATACACGACGAATGGAGGCTTCATCTTCAATGATTAATATTCTTGACATGGGGTGTGGTTTTAGTTTGAGTTAATAACGTTCATAAAAAATTAATATTTCAACCATTTAAAAAGTTCTTTATAAGTTGGTTTTTTGCCATACATCAAAATACCAACTCGGTATATTTTTGCTGCAAACCAAACGATGCCTATAAACGTTCCGATAAGAATTAAAAGGGAGATGATTTGTTGCCATATGGGAACTCCAAAAGGGATTCGCATGAGCATCACTACAGGCGATGTAAATGGAATAAATGAAAACACGGTAGATATGGTCCCGTGTGGATCTTCAATCACCGTAAACATCCCAACATAAACCGCTAAAATTAAAGGCATTATTACTGGAAGCATAAACTGCTGAGTATCTGTTTCATTATCGACCGCAGCACCAATCGCTGCATACAACGAACTGTATAAAAGGTAGCCGCAAATGAAAAATAAAATAAAAGCGATTACTAAATTACCTAATGGAAGTGTACTAAATTCATTGAAAATCATTTGAATTTTATCGGGTGAATCGGTGTTTGACAATGCTTCTGACACCAGGGCTTGTTGCGGGGTTTGTGTCTGAGACATTTCGACTCCAAAAATGGACATCGACGCAATGAAAAAGACTAATCCTAAAACAATCCAAATTGCAAATTGGGTAATACCTGCTAAGGAAGTTCCGATGATTTTACCCAACATCAGTTGAATTGGTTTCACAGAAGAAATAATTACTTCAATAATTCGGCTGGTTTTTTCTTCGATCACGCTTCTCATAATCATATTTCCATAAATAATAATAAACATGAATAACAGATAGCCGGCAGCCCCGCCAAAAATTAATTTCATAACACTCCCCACTTTGGAAGTTTTCACCCCTTCAAAACTTTCTTGATTGATATCGATCGTTGTTTTTGAGGCTTCAATAAGCGCTAGGTCGACCCCATTATTTTGTAATTTTAATTCGGATAGTTTATTTTCTAGAGTCGATTCTAAAGAGGAAATTATCGAAAGTGAAGGCGATTCTTCTGAATAGAATTTAACAACGCTCGAAACCGTTTCAATGGGTTGGTTTGGAATGTGAAGTAATCCGTAAGCGTTTTCTTGATTGGCCAGTGTTTTGGCCGTTTCTAAATCAACTTCAGACACTTTCGTGTAAATTGTTTGCTCCGTAGATTTGAAGGATTCTGAAAGAAAACCTGTTTCGTCCAACACATAAATAGTACGGACGGTCTCATTATTAACACTCGTTAAATATCCGATCAGCGAAAACAAGGCTATCATAATTATGGGACTCAAAAAAGTCATAATGATAAACGACTTGTTTCTAACTTTAGTTAAATACTCGCGTTTTATAATTAATGGAAGGTGATTCATGATTAATTATTTTGAATGGTTTGAATAAAGATATCACTTGCATTTGGAATTAATTCCTTAAAATGTAGCACTTGAGATTGGGCCGTTAAAAATGTCAATAAATCATTTGGGGTTCCATTAGCATCTAATGCAATATTAAGTTTTAAATCGTCATGGATCGATTTAAAATCTGCCGGAGTAACTTTAAACTTCGCTTCAATCGATTGTTTTAAAGCCATGTTATCATCGGACACCAATCCAACTTCAAAAGTGTTTGTTTTATAGGTACGTTTGATATCTATTAACTTCCCATCTAATATTTTTTTAGACTCATGAATTAACGCAATATGATCACAGAGTTCTTCGACCGATTCCATGCGGTGGGTTGAAAATATGACCGTAGCCCCTTCATCTCTGAGTTGTAATATCTCGTCTTTGATCAAATTCGCATTGATGGGATCAAATCCAGAAAAAGGTTCATCAAAAATCAGCAATTTTGGTTGGTGCATGACGGTCACAACAAATTGAATTTTTTGAGCCATTCCTTTAGACAATTCTTCAATTTTTTTATCCCACCAATGACCAATTTCTAATTTATCGAACCAATAGTTTAGTCGTTTTTTAGCTTCCGAATAGGACAACCCTTTGAGTTGCGCCAGATATAGGGCTTGCTCACCTACTTTCATTGACTTATATAAACCGCGTTCTTCGGGCAAATAACCGATGTATTTGACATCATTGGGCTGTAAAGGCTCACCATCCAATAAAACCAAACCCGTATCGGGCATGGTAATTTGATTAATGATTCTGATCAGGGTTGTTTTACCTGCGCCATTGGGCCCTAAAAGCCCAAAAATACTATGTTTTGGCACCTGGATCGAAACGGCATCTAAGGCTTGAAAATCGCCAAAGTATTTTGAAACTTCTTTAGTTTCTAAAAGATTATTCATGAAGTTAATTTATATATAAGACGTAACAATATAAGGAAAGTTACAGCGAAAAAAACAAAACCCACCCTCAATAAATCAAGGATGGGAAAAAAAATGCTATGAAAAAGAAACTATCACTGAAATAGCGATTCAGTGATCCTCAAATATACATTACTTTTTTTAAATAAATGACAGGGTTGTTGTGAAATCAATAATGATTTGGAGTTACGATTACGAATTATTGAAATTTTAAACCCTTTTAATAAAAACGTCTTTTTTCAAGATTTGAATCTGTGATGAAGCTGTAAGGATAGCTTTTAAAACACCTATTTTTATTGATTATCTATAAGCTCTAATACTGGATCTTTACTTTCTCAAATTTACTATGTGATACTGAAGGGCTTTAACTCCCCAAAAAGCAACTTTCTTACCGATGGACAATTATTATAAATTAATTCATATTCAACAGGGTTAATTTTCTGATTTATTTATGAGTCAACACCCACAGCTCTACTTCTTCAGAAGCACGCCAATGCTGGTCACGTGTTGTTTTTTCAGACGCTTTTTTAACTGTTTTTTTGAAACAATTTTCTAATTGAAACCGCCCCCCTTTTTCGAGTTCCTTTTCAATGGGATGATCGTTGGTAGCATTGGATATTTGGGCTAAATTTGAAAATAAAACCACTAACTTTCCTTCTGGTAATAATCTATTTTTTGCCGCTTCAAAAAAGTCAGGAAATAAATTTTGGTTATAATAAATTGCTTCGTCGTTGCGATCTAGAGTATGCGATGCTGGTAACCAAGGGGGATTAAAGACAATCAATTCGGAGGGTTTGCTCCATTTTCCAAAAAGAGATGCAAAATCTAATTCTATCTTTCTCGAAAGCTTGGTCGCTCCCATAGATTCTTTGAGTCCTACAATTGCATTTGGATTGGTATCGGTCCCAAAAACTTTTTGAAATCCATGTTTAACCATTTGAAAAGACAATACTCCGCTTCCAATTCCAACTTCAATCGCCGATTTTTTAAGGCCTGGATACCGTTTTAACCAATTATCAAATAGGATTAAATGATCGAAACGTGTGGGAAAATACACGCCATAAAACGGATGTATTTTATTTCTCAACACAGGCGTAGAAATTCCGTTTTGGTTCCACTGCCACGCACTATTAAGTCCTTGAACCTGCGGAAAAGTCAATAAGAAATCGCTTGATTTTGGGTAAAGTGTTTTTAACCACCCAATAGAGGGTGCCTTTTTCACAATCAATTTATGATCTACAATTTCAATTAAAATAAGATTAGACAGTTTGCGAAATGCTGCCCGATAGGCCCGTTGTTCTTGAAACGATTTATTTGGCAACTTCCGTTTAAGATGACTTTGTAATTCCTTCACAAGGTCTAAACCATTACTGTAAAAAGCAGTTATTAAAACTTGGGTTCCAGCTTCGAGCGCTTTAATGGTTTGCTTAACGTTTGAAGAACGACTAAATAATTCAAGTTCGGTTCCAGACGAAATAATGGGTTCTGGTTTATGTATTTCAATATCGGTCATCATGGTTCATTTTAATTGGATAAAATCCTGACAAAGATACTTCTTACAAATCCAATGTAGAGTCATTCAAACATGTTAAAATCATGGCATTGTCTAAAAAACCATTTAATTTCATTAAATTTATGACAGATTTAAGTCCAAAATTTTACGTTTCGACCTTAAAAATCACTTTGAAGCGACGAATATGCTAACAGATTTTTTGGATACTAAAAATCCAAAAGGTACTTTTATTCAGAGATAGAGGCCTATAAAAAAGGAGGGGTGAGCTCCATATAACACGTTGTAAGTAATTATGAAAAAAAACTATAAGATAAATAGTCCTAATAGTTCTCCAAAAGTAGCATTTGTTTCTGGTTATGTTGGGTTGAAACGTATGGCTCCAATCCCTCGAAAACCCTCTAAATATGATGGGTATTTTATTACAAATAATAGATGGGTTTATTATCGTCTAAAACTAACCAAATGGAAACCTGTATTTATAGAAAATACTTTAAATAGGTTATTTGACAATCCATCAGAAGAATTAATAGAAACTTTTAAAAATATTAAAAGGATCGATAAAATTGCTAAGAATTATTTTTTTACAAAAGCCTGTAAGTCTTTAAAATTATACCCTCAAAAATTTATTCCTAAAACATATGATTATATAGTCTGGTTTGACAATAAATTCGATGTAAATGTTAATGGAACAATACAAACTATTAAAAACTGGAACCCTAATGTTTCCATGATGCTTCATAGACATCCTTTTCTGAACAATATCAGTGAAGAATTCAAAGAATCAACGCTTCAAAAAAGATACATAGTTGATAAAGAAAATTACCTCAACTACATCGAGAAAAATATTTCTAAGGATCTTTCTGCAGAACATTATAATCATTTTCAATGCGGATATTTGTTATATAATATGAATCATTCTGACACAATACGTATACAGAAAACATGGCATGAACACATAAAAAAATGCGGAATCAATGATCAAATATCATTTAATTTTGTGGCTCAAATATTTAAGGAAATTATTGGTGAATATATTTATGACATACATGAATGATAATTTTCCTGATTCTAAGGAAACTACAAAATTTGACATTATCTGTAAAGGAGAAATTGCGTTGAGTCAGTTTTTTTTAGAAAAAAAATACAATATCACTTGTATTGAATGGCCAGATGAAGCCATTTCTAACCAAAGTAAAGCAATTAGGACTTCGGACGTTAAAAAAAATGTAACGGCAAAACATTATTTTTATCACAGAAAATAGTTGAGAAAAAACACAAAAGCGATCATTCATCGTAACCTAAACGGTGCTTTTATTTAGATTCAGTACGCACTAAAAATCTTATAAGTCTAAATATTAATGACTTAAGACGGCGAACGCCTTGAAAAAATTTCGCTCTCAAAATAACCAACGTTAAGCACTCGTATGTTTTTTTTATATTAAATCCTAAACCGTTCAGAAATATAAAATTGAGATAAAAAATGGGTTCAGAAAAATTAAAATTTATTACATTGCGCCTTCAAAACAAAGACAAACAATCATGAAAAAAATATACTACACACTTATCCTAGCTTTAATCACTCTAACCTCTCAAGCTCAATTAGATTACGGTCTTAAAGGAGGTCTTAATTTTAATTCTGCAGAACAAGCCAGTATGATCGGAAGTGCTGATGGGGCTATTAATGCCGAAAGCCGTATAGGATTTCACTTAGGTGGTTTTATAGAAGCAAAAGTACCGGTCTTAGGCGTATTTGTTCGTCCCGAAGTTGTTTTTACCAGCATCAAATCGGAATATACGGATTTAGTGCAAACAGGTGCTCAAACCCTGACTATTAATAAAATAGATGTTCCAATTTTGATTGGAAAAAGTTTTCTAAGAACGTTACGTGTGTTTGCAGGACCTTCTTTTCAGTACATTGTAGATTCAAGCTTTAATCTTAACGAGTTTAGTGAGACTGATAAAGACGACCTCTCTGTGGGCATCCAGTTAGGAATTGGAGTGAAATTTGGAAAATTTGGTGTGGATGCACGTTGGGAAAAAGGAATCTCAAACTCAAAATCTAAATACATCGCCGCAGCAACGGTTACCGAAGTAAGTTTTGACACCAGACCCAACCAGTTTATTATTGGATTGTCTTACAGTTTATAAAACTGACGACTTAAAAACGCCATCTAGTGGATCTAATCCCTAAAACAAACACTGAACTCATTTTTGAATTCGGTGTTTTTTTTTGAGTAACTCATTTTATTTTGATACTTTTATAATAGATTAAGACCCCAAGTCATAATCTTCATAACCAATTGATCTACTATTTAGATATTATTTTACTGTCAATATAATTTGGAGGTGTTCCGACATCCGCCCTATGTAGCGGTTTTTAGGACCTTCCGGTTAATGATCTAGCAGGTTAATTCCTAGTGTAGATTAAGATAAATTAATAAACGCTCATAGAGGAAATATCGGTAGTAGTTCCGATATACAGTAGTTAGCAGCAAGTTGAAAACAAAACAGATAGTTTGAGGAAAATTGATTTACATACGCATACAAAACCCTCGATTAGTGATTCTGATTTTGTTTTTAGTTTACCTAAAATGAAAAAGTATGTGGACACTCTTTCAATAGATTGCATCGCTATAACAAATCATAACTTATTCGACCTTCAGCAGTTCAACACAATAAAGCAAGAACTCGGAATAACGGTTCTTCCTGGAATTGAAATAAACTTAGAAAAAGGACATTTATTACTAATCTCTGAATACGCAGAATTAGAAGATTTTGAAAGCAAATGCAATAAGGTAGAAGCACTAATAAATAGTCCTGAAAAATTTATTTCCGTAGATAATTTGAAAGAAATTTTCATTGATTTAAGCCGATATTTACTAATCCCTCACTACGATAAAAGCCCAATTATTAGACCTGAAATAATTGCAGAACTCAGTGAATTTATTACTTCAGGTGAAGTTGCAAGTGCAAAAAAGTTTAAATACTGTATCAACGATATTGACAGTTTAGTGCCAGTTTTGTTTAGTGACTTAAGATTTAAAGAAGGTATGACGGATTTTTCACCTCGTCAAACTTTCATTGATATTGATGATACTTCTTTAAGAGCAATTAAGACTTGTCTGTTAGATAAAGAAAAGGTGTTTCTTGTAAGAGATGAAGGTCACAGTTTCTTTCAAGTTTTTGAAAATGGGCAAAAGCTTTCAACAGGTTTAAACGTGATTTTAGGTGAGCGTTCTTCGGGTAAATCTTACACCTTAAAACGAATTTACAATGATTACGAAAATGTAAAATACATTAAGCAATTTGAGTTATTGGAAACTGATGAGGAAAAGGATAAAAAAAGATTTAATAACCTATTATCTACTAAGCAAAGTAGTGTTTCAGAAATATATTTAAAAGAATTTAAATCAGTTTTAGATGATGTACAAAAAATAGATAGAAAAGAAAATGAAAAAGAAATTGAAAACTATTTAAGTAGTTTATTGAAAGTCGCATCGGA
>CAJQLD010000004.1 GCA_905479095.1 uncultured Flavobacteriaceae bacterium | reverse complement strand
GTGATCGAATATTTGTACCTGAACGAAAGATTAGAAGAGCACTACCCACTATTAAAGCTTTATCCGATAATGAACTTCAAGCCAGTCAAAGATCTATACGCCACCAGTAGTAATCAAATCAACATGGCTGAATCTCTGGATGCCGGCAAAATGACAAAAAATTTAGTGTATAATATGAGTAAGGATGGTTTTAAAATACCAAAACTACCTGAATGTGAAAAAACAATGATATATAAGGATTAAAAATGAGCTTAGGAAACAAAGGAGTATTGCAATTTATTAAAAACGACGCAGTTTGTGTGGAGGTTGGAGTTTGGAAGGGTGATTTGTCTAGGCATATCGCTCAGCTTCCAATTTCTGAGCTTTACTTGATTGATCCTTGGCAAACTATCAACGATGTAGAAGGCCGTCTTCATAATACTGAGCAAAAAAACTTAGATGATATTTATAACACGGTAAAGAGGAGGTTCTTCTTTAACAAAAAGGTTAAATTGATACGGAAATTTTCCGCTGACGCAATGACTGACATTAAAGACGGTTCTGTAGATTGGATTTATATTGACGGCAATCACAGCTATGAATTCGTAAAAGAAGACCTTAATGGCTGGTGGCCAAAACTTAAAAGCGGAGGCTATTTGTGCGGCGATGACTATATCGAAGGAAAATATCAAGTTGAAGAATTGCAATTCGGCATCGTGCAGGCTGTTGACGAGTTCAGACAAGAGCGCGAATCCGAAATTAATCATTCGGAATTAATTAAAGATCAATTTGTTTTCCAGAAGAAATGATTTCAGAAAAGTTGAAGTGCGTCTTCGTGCATATTCCTAAGTGTGCCGGCAGTTCAATTAATCTTGACTTAAAATTAACTTCTGTGGGTTTTTCTGGGCATAGTCCAGCTTCTTGTCATTTTGATTACATCGGCCAAGGTTATTTTTCTTTTACGTTTATTCGAAATCCATACGATAGGGTTGCTTCCGCTTATAGGTATTTTCAAAAATTAGTTCCGGGCCATAGATGGTACAAAAGAAATAGCATTATAGCTGACCTAGCTAACGAACTAGACTTCAGTGGTTTTGTTAATCACATAGACGACTTTAAGCAGCTAATGAAAAGAGAAGATGGCTCTTATGAGTCCGGCATCCACTTTCAACCGTTCTCTTATTTCCTAGATGAGCCTGTTGATTTTATTGGTCGACACGAGAACATACAGCATGATTACTTCAGCATTAGATCCAAATTAAACCTTCCAATAAAGAACCTACCAAAAACAAACTCAACAAACAATAAAGACTATAGAGAATTATACGTAGAAGATAGCAAGAATATTGTGTATAATACATACAAAGAAGACATAAAAAAATATAACTACAAATTTTAAATAAAATGCCATTACCATACGAATTCGAACTAGATGATTCCAGGCTTTCTCTGCTGGAAAAGATTAAACCAGGAGATGTTTGCGCAGAAATAGGTGTATTCAGGGGCGACTTTTCTGAATTCATGCTGAAGATGGACCCAAGTAAGCTTTATTTAGTTGATCCATGGGTTAGCATAATGGATATTCCAGCTAGATGGCACGCAATTGATCAGGGTGAATTAGATTTGATCAAGCAAAACGTCGTTAATAAATTCTCTTCAGACAATCGTGTGGAAATTATTGAAAAATACTCAATTGATGCACTTGATGACTTCGAAGATGGCTCGTTTGACTGGATTTATCTTGACGCGAATCATTCATATTCTTTCATTCAGCAGGATTTAGAAAATTGGTGGACAAAATTAAAGACTGGCGGAACAATGTGCGGAAACGCCTACCAAGATGATGATGCTCAAATTAGGCTTCTTGACTTTGGCGTTATACCTGCAGTAGATTCATTCTTAGAAGACTTTTTTGACGAAATAGAAAATTTTGAAATCATAGAATATCAATTCGTATTAACAAAAAAATGAAAATATTAGTTGGAGGAGCGGGCGGCTTTATTGCCGGTTATTTAGTTAAAGATTTATTAGCGCAAGGGCACGAAGTTATTGCTGCCGATATTAAACCATCAGAAGAGTGGTATCAAACTTTTGATGCTGCTGAAAATCATTTTGACTGTGATCTTGGGGAAAAGCACCATTGTTACAATCTATCAAAAGGTGTTGAGCGAATCTACAATCTTGCTTGTAACATGGGTGGCATGGGTTTCATTCAAAACAATCATGCTCTTTGCATGGAATCAGTTTTAATTCAGGCGCACATGCTTATGGCTGCCAGAGACAACGGGGTCAAAGAAATACTCTATAGCTCCTCTGCCTGCATTTACCCTCAAGAGATTCAGTCTGACATTAAAGATGCTGCCTCACAGGGCTTAAAAGAGCACACTGCATACCCGGCAAATCCGGAAGATGGATATGGCTGGGAGAAACTCTTTAGCGAGATTTTAACTTCTTACTACGGCAAGGACTTTAATATTGATTCTAGGGTCTGTCGATACCACAACGTTTATGGCCCTTATGGCACATGGCGCGGAGGCCGCGAAAAAGCTCCAGCAGCTATTTGCCGTAAGGTTATTGACGCTAAGATGAGCGGCAATCATGAAATTGAAATCTGGGGTGATGGCGAGCAAACTCGTTCTTTTATGTATATCGACGATTGTATAACCGGAATGGACTTGATGTGGGAAAAAGGCGACACTCGTCCATTGAATTTAGGTAGTGACGAAATGGTTTCAATCAATCAGCTGGTTGATATAGCTGAAGGTATTGGTGGGATTAAATTAAAAAGAAACTACAATCTTGATGCGCCGCAAGGAGTTCGTGGTCGAAATAGCGACAATGAAATGATCAAAGAGGTGCTTGGATGGGCTCCATCAATCACCCTACAAGACGGACTCGAGAAAACTTATGCCTGGATTTACGATCAGATGCAAAATTGCAGTGACTCATCAGGGTATTAAGTGTAAATACTTTTACTATGATCGAATTCTACAACGTAAAAAAGAAAAAGAAAGTCTCAGTTGAAGAGTCTAGCGTTTCAAAACACGCTTACGAAAAAACAACCAAGACCGGAAAGCAATCGATAAGATACGCCTTAAAAGCGGTAGATGAAGACGGCACTAAGCTGACTAAATTCTGCAGCAAGGCTGACTACGATAAGCTTCCGGACTGATGGGGCCTATATTAAATACAATTCTTGGAGCAGGAATCAAGCTGCTCTGCAATTTAATTAATTCTTGGCTTGAGCAAAAACGCCAAGACCAACTCTTTATAGCTGCCAAAGATGCAGCTATGTTTGATGCTATTTGCAAAAACCAATCTGCTCAAGCCAGCGACCCCTTCGTGAAAATCTCAAGACGTATACTTTTTATGTCAATAACCTTCACTATGTGTTACTTGATGATTTACTATGCCCACAACCCAGACATAACCTATAATCTGATAGTGCCAAAAGGAGAAGGAACTAGATGGGGATTTTTTAGTTGGATATTCGGAGCTAAAGACTGGGAGCTGGTTCAAATGACTGGAGGCTTGATGCTCTCGTCCTTTATGGATTTATGCTTTATGGTTGTTGGGTTTTATGCAATTCCCAGCAAAAGGCGCTAAAAAAGTGTATACTCTTATAAGATAATAAAATTATGAGTACAATACCTACGCAAACATACGATAATCCTCTTTTTAGCGGAAGCAGTCAAGCATCACATTCTCCAGATGTAAATTTACAATACATATGGGATCAAGGAATTAATTCTGAGGCTGGCGGCTGGAGACCTTTAAATACTGGAGACTTACTGACTGTAAATATAGAAGATGCGCAGATCAACGTAAATTTAGACAAAGACGAAGACTCCGTAAACATCTATACCAGTGAAAATCAAGCGATCAACATCGAGTCCACAGACTTAGATGTTAGGGATTTGGCTAGCGACACAGATTTTGTTAGCGCCAACCTACAGGTGGGCGACGTAGATGTATCTGACACTAATCCGGTTCCATCTTTTGACCCAAAGACTTATATCAGCCTTACAGATTCTACAAATTTTGACAGTGCGGACCTTGGAAGTAGTAGCGCCTCGACGGACCTTCATCCGACTGCATCCCCTTCTTATAGCAAGCATGGCTACATAGCTCATTGCTATACTGGCGCCAACAATACCTTTACTGGTAGTTTTATATTTGAAGCTAGCATGGATGGGGTCAACTGGGCGTCAATAGAAACAAGGACAATCGAGTCCTCTACCGATACAACTTTTAGTTATTACGATGAATTCAACTTCAGATACAGCAGGGTTACCTTCACAGGTGATGCTAATTTTACAGGAACTTGCTTGTTGCAGGAAAAGCATGATTTGTAATGGGGGATATATCAAGCTTCAGGCTCATCGGTAAAACTTCCGCATACCAGACTAAATTTTACCCCGACACTGAGCTCAAAAATTTTCAATATCGCTGGACCCCAGAAGAAAGTTCGCTATTTGCCTGGTATGACGCAAGCGA
>CAJQLD010000003.1 GCA_905479095.1 uncultured Flavobacteriaceae bacterium | reverse complement strand
CAAATATATAAATATTTTGCATATTCAACAATTATTTTAAAAAAAAATCAACTTTTATTGCGTTATTATCTTATAAATACAATTATGATTAACAATAATGCAATAACATTAAACAAAATTAATTTATGGTGGACATTGGAGGAAACACTTTTTAAAAAGGGTTTTTTTTTGTAAATTTGCTCTTCCTTATATATATACAAATAATACATCCCAATAACATGTCAGATAAAGCAATTTTAGAAATTAACGGTCAAAAACATGAGTTCCCAACAATTATGGGTTCTGAAAATGAGGTAGCGATTGATATTAGTGCGTTACGAGCGGTAACCGGTGGGGTTACGACCCTTGATCCAGGGTTTAAAAACACGGGATCATGTGTGAGTGAAATTACATTTCTAGATGGCGAAAAAGGTATTTTAAGGTATAGAGGGTATTCAATTGAAGAATTGGCCGAAAAAGCAGATTTTTTAGAAGTTGCATATTTATTGATTTTTGGTGAGTTGCCAACCAAAGAGGCGTTAGCTAAATTTCATACAGACCTCAAATCCGAATCGATTGTCGATGACGATATCCGAAAAATAATAGATGCATTTCCAAAATCGGCACATCCAATGGGCGTATTGTCGTCACTAACCAGTGCTTTGACCGCCTTTAATCCAACCTCGGTTGATGTAGATTCTCCTGAAGATATGTACAATTCTGTGGTTCGTATTTTAGGAAAATTCCCAGTATTGGTGGCTTGGGCCATGCGTAAGAAACAAGGCTTACCACTCGATTACGGGGATAACTCTTTGGGCTATGTCGAAAACGTCTTAAAAATGATGTTCAAGCAGCCCAACGAAGAGTACGTCCAAAACGAAATATTGGTGAATGCTTTAAATAAATTACTGATTCTTCATGCAGATCATGAGCAAAACTGTTCGACATCTACTGTTCGCATCGTTGGTTCATCGCATGCAGGTTTGTTTGCCTCCATCTCAGCAGGAATATCGGCGCTTTGGGGTCCCCTTCATGGCGGTGCAAATCAAGCCGTTTTAGAAATGTTGGAAGCCATTAAAAATGATGGTGGAGACACCAAAAAATACATGGCGAAAGCCAAAGATAAAAGTGATCCTTTTCGATTGATGGGTTTTGGACACCGTGTTTACAAGAATTTCGATCCGCGTGCTAAAATCATCAAAGTGACTGCCGATGAAGTTTTAAACGATTTAGGAGTTAAAGATCCTATTTTAGACATCGCAAAAGGGCTCGAACAAGAAGCATTGACTGATGCGTATTTTATCGATAGAAAATTATATCCAAATGTTGATTTTTACTCTGGAATCATCTACCGTGCCATGGGCATCCCTGTTGAAATGTTCACAGTGATGTTTGCATTAGGTCGTCTTCCAGGTTGGATTGGCCAATGGCGCGAAATGCGTTTGCGTAAAGAGCCGATTGGTCGTCCACGTCAAATTTATATAGGCAGTACTCACCGCCCGTTTAAGTCCGTCGCAAAATAATGGCCAGTAGTACCGGTCAGTCACATCCATTAACACTGAGCGTTCATAACGAATATGCACGTTTAAGAGCGGTTCTGTTAGGGACAGCAGAAAAGAATGGTCCAATTCCTTTCGCAGAAAATTGTTATGATCCCAGTAGTCACGCACACGTTTTGGCAGGGACTTATCCAACGGAATCCGACATGCAGATCGAAATGGCAGCCGTCATGGCTGTATTCCAAAAATACGATGTCGAAGTCTATCGTCCTACTGTGATTCAAAATTGTAACCAGATATTTGCACGCGATATTGCCTTTGTAATCGATGATAAAATGATTCGTTCCAATATTCTTCCAGATCGCGCACAAGAGTTTGAGGCTTTAGAGTCGCTTTTAAGTCAAATCAATTCAGAACAACTTATCATTCTTCCAGACGACTGTCATGTGGAAGGAGGGGATGTGATTTTATGTGATGACTATATATTTATAGGCGTCTATTCTGGACTGGATTATCCAGAATTTATTACCGCTCGCACCAATCTTCAAGCAGCCGAAGCCATCCAGAATCTATTTCCAGAAAAAACAGTTAAAACATTTGAGCTTCGGAAATCCAATACAAATCCCCTTGAAAATGCGCTGCATTTGGATTGTTGTTTTCAACCCTTAGGCAATGGAAATGCTCTCATTCATGCGCAAGGATTTTTAAATACAGACGATTATAAATGGTTGCTTGATTTTTTTGGAACGAACCATGTGTTTCAAGCCACCAAACAAGAAATGTCACAGATGAATTGCAATGTATTTTCGATTTCAGAAAATGTGGTCATCTCAGAACAAAATTTTACCCGCTTAAATACCTGGCTCGAAGCCAAAGGCTATACCGTAGAAAAAGTGCCGTATGCCGAAATATCAAAACAAGGCGGATTACTCCGTTGTTCAACCCTTCCTTTAAAACGCGATTAAAATGTCACAAATTACCAATACAGTTCTCATGATTCGCCCAGTTCAATTTCGAATGAACGAACAAACAGCGGTCAATAATTATTACCAAAAAACAGAAGAAAACACCCTTCCTGAGGCGGTCAATGCAAAAGCGACTCAAGAGTTTGATGCGATGGTCGAAAAGCTCAAAAAGGCAGGCATTCAGGTGATTGTAGTATCAGATACCAAAGACTTTGATACCCCCGATTCTCTTTTTCCTAATAATTGGATATCTTTTCACGAAAATGGCACCATTGGACTGTATCCAATGTTTGCCGAAAATAGACGTCTCGAACGCAAGGAATCTATTATAGAAGCTATTGAATCCGAAGGATTTACCATCAATAATGTCGTTGATTATACAGCCGCAGAAAAAGAAGGCTATTTTTTGGAAGGTACCGGCAGTATTTTGTTGGACCGCAGCAATCATAAAGCATATTGTGCGCTATCGGCCAGAGCCGATGAAGAGTTGTTTATTGAGTTTTGTGAGGATTTCGAATATACGCCAATTGTGTTTTCAGCCTATCAAACGGTGAACGAACGTCGTGAAAAAATTTACCACACCAACGTGATGATGTGTTTAGGAGCCACCTTTGCCGTGGTGTGTTTGGCGAGTATTGATGATAAAAAAGAGCGTAAAAACCTTATCAAACACCTCCAAGAAGACGGGAAGAAAATTATCGAAATATCTGAAGATCAAGTTAATAATTTTGCAGGAAACATGCTGCAACTAAAAGGAGCAGACGATCGTAGTTATTTGGTAATGAGTCAATCGGCCTTGGATTCGTTACGACCAGCGCAAGTTGAATTATTAGAAGTTCACGCCACAATTATTGCAAGCGCTTTGGATACGATTGAGTCTTGTGGTGGAGGCAGTGCGCGTTGTATGATGGCCGAAGTATTTTTGCCTAAAACAGCTTCAAATTAGGATTAAAAAAAATGTATCTTTGTGGCTGAAATCAGATAAATAATGACACTTCAGGAATCCCTTTCACAACATATCAAACAAGCGTTTTTAACACTTTATAACACGCCATTACCTTCGGTTGAGTTTCAAGCAACTCGAAAAGATTTTGAAGGTGATTTGACAGTCGTTACGTTTTCAATGTTACGAACCGTAAAAATGAACCCAGCCCAGCTGGGGGAAGATTTAGGGGCGTATTTGTCTGACAATGTCATTGAAATCGTTGGCTATAATGTGGTCAAAGGATTTTTAAACTTAGTGATTTCGGATGCCTATTTTTTAGATGTCTTTCAATCGATTAATGCCAATCCTAGCTTTGGGTTTGTAACGCCTTCAACTGACCAAGCGATGATGGTCGAATACTCCTCACCAAATACCAACAAACCCTTACATTTAGGACACGTTAGAAACAATCTTTTAGGCTATAGTGTGGCGGAGATTTTGAAAGCATCTGGTAGAAAGGTGTATAAAACTCAAATCATCAACGATCGAGGTATTCATATTTGTAAAAGTATGGTGGCATGGCAGCGTTATGGGTCCAATGAAACCCCAGAATCAACAGGATTGAAAGGGGATAAGTTGGTCGGAAATTATTATGTTAAATTTGATCAAGTTTATAAACAAGAAATTAGCGACTTAGAGGCCAAAGGCTTGTCTACTGCAGACGCCAAAGCGCAAGCACCAATCTTAGTCGAAGCGCAAGAAATGCTCCTTAAATGGGAAGCCGGAGATAAAGCTGTGGTATCCCTTTGGAAACAAATGAATGCGTGGGTCTATGCCGGATTTGAGGTCACCTATAATGCATTAGGCGTCAATTTTGATAGCTATTATTATGAAAGTCAAACCTATTTACTAGGGAAGTCGTTTATAAATGAAGGGCTTCAAAGCGGCGTTTTTATAAAAAAAGAAGATGGATCTGTTTGGTGTGATTTAACACCCGATGGATTGGACGAAAAAATTGTGTTAAGATCCGATGGTACTGCGGTTTATATGACCCAAGATATTGGGACGGCCATTCAGCGTTTGAAAGATTTTCCAGACGTCGCTGGGATGGTGTACACCGTAGGAAATGAGCAAGATTATCATTTTAAAGTCTTGTTTTTAATCTTAAAAAAATTAGGATTTGACTGGGCTAAAAATCTTACACATCTTAGTTATGGGATGGTCGATTTACCTAGTGGAAAAATGAAAAGTCGCGAAGGAACGGTGGTTGATGCCGACGATTTAATCGTTGAAATGGCGTCCACAGCCAAAGAGATTTCTCAAGACTTAGGAAAACTAGAAGGCTATTCTGACAGTGAGAAAGAAAAAACGTATGGGACGATTGGCCTCGGGGCTCTGAAATATTTTATTCTAAAAGTCGATCCCAAAAAACGAATTTTGTTTGACCCAAAAGCTTCGGTCGATTTTCAAGGGAATACGGGGCCGTTTATTCAATATACATACGCTCGAATTCAGGCTATTTTAAGAAAGTCAACAATTGACCCAGCGGGAGATATTCCAGCAGGGTATGCGTTGCACAGCAAAGAAAAGGCACTAATCAAGCAGCTACAATTATTTCCGGAAGTCATTCAACAAGCCGCTGCGAATTACAGTCCTGCATTGGTGGCTAATTATGCCTATGATTTGGTGAAAGAATTTAATTCGTTTTACCAAAATGTCTCTATTTTAGGCGCTGATACTCCGTCTGAAATTAGATTTAGAGTTCAGCTTTCCAAAGCGGTAGCAACAACGATAAAAAATGCGTTTAGTTTATTGGGGATTCAGGTTCCTGAGCGCATGTAATTTCAAGTTTATGGTTAATGCCTTACACGATTTTATTCCACCTGCTGCTTTTGACCAAGTCACGGCCCTTTTGTCGCATGATAATTTAGTGGTAAAAATTAAAAAAGAACGCAAAACACGCCACGGAGATTACCGACGTTTAAACAACGGAAAACATCAAATCACCATCAATTCTAATTTAAATCCCTATCAGTTTTTAATTACGTTAATCCATGAAATTGCTCATTTTGAAGCCTATAAATCATGTGGTAGGCGAATCAAACCACATGGGTTAGAATGGAAATCGGTGTTTCAGCATTTGATGTTGCCTTTTTTACGTCCCGAGGTCTTTCCAATGGATGTGTTGCCGTTATTAGCCACTCATTTCAAAAACCCCAAGGCAAGCAGCGACTCCGATGCCGTTTTAGCATTGAAACTCAAGCAATTTGATGCCCCTAACGGAAAAATATTTATCTTTGATGTGCCTGAAGGGGCCGCATTTAGATTGTATAATGGAAAAACATTTCGGAAAGGCTTAAAAAGACGCACCCGTTTTGAATGTACCGAATTGTCCACAGGTCGGTCCTATGTTTTTAACCCCAATGCAGAAGTTGAACTAGTAAATGAATAAATGAAGATGAACAAAAATTATTATGCAATTATTATGGCAGGGGGCGTCGGCTCTCGTTTTTGGCCCGTAAGTAAAGAAGCGTTTCCAAAACAATTTCACGATATGTTAGGAACAGGTCAGACGCTTTTACAAAAGACGACTTCGCGTTTAGAGTTGTTGATTCCAAAAGAAAATATATTTATTTTAACCAATGAACGTTACTGCGATTTGGTCCTGGAGCAATTGCCTCAACTACATAAAAAACAAATTATTGCAGAGCCCGCGATGCGTAATACAGCGCCTTGTATTTTAATGGCTTCCTTAAAAATTCACAAACAAAACCCTGATGCGGTCATGGTGGTTGCGCCCAGTGATCACTGGATCGAGGATGAATCAGCTTTTATTTCGAACCTTCAAAATGCATTTGATTTCGCCGAAACTTCAGATGCCTTGATGACTTTAGGAATTCAGCCCACTTTTGCCAATACGGGTTATGGGTATATCGAATACGATAAAACGAGTCGTGCCGCACAAAAAAAAGTGATTCAGTTCCGTGAAAAACCCAATTATGAAACGGCTAAGGGGTTTTTAGAACAAGGGAATTTTCTTTGGAATGGTGGAATTTTTATTTGGTCTACTTCGAGTGTCTTAAAAGCTTTTGAAACACATCAACCAAAATTGTACAACTTGTTTGCTGCTGGCCAAGCGGTCTATAATACCGATGATGAAACGTCCTTTGTCTTAGAAAACTATAGTAAGTCTGAAAATATATCGGTGGATTATGCAATCATGGAGCCGAGCAAAAATGTTTATGTAATTCCAGCAACTTTTGACTGGAATGATTTGGGAACTTGGGGTAGTTTATATGATAAAATTTCAGAGGAACCCACCGAAAATGCGGTGGTGAATGCACGATTGTTAGCTAATAATTCTTCGGGGAATATGATTAAGACAGATACAAATAAGATTGTGGTCTTGGAGGATTTAGATGATTTTATCGTTGTGGAGGAAAAAGAAATTTTACTTATCTTTCCAAAGAGTAAAGAACAAGATATTAAGCAATTGCGAGAACGTGTTCGTAAAAAGTTTGGTGATCAACACATTTAGTTATGGAAAACAACCTAAATCAAGACCTAGAAAACATAAAAGCAGAGCAATCCAAAGCTGCGGTTAAACAAGACGCCAAAGGCCTTTGGGAGTCCTTAAAAATATTTTTAATTGAACTCTTAGATTTCAGGCATGACACCGATAGAGAGGCGACCGTAGCGGCGATTAAGGCCGATATTCCTTTTAAAGGGGCCACTGCTTGGATTTTGATTTGCTCTATTTTTGTGGCTTCGGTTGGGTTGAATGCCAACTCCACAGCGGTTGTAATTGGAGCGATGTTAATTTCACCCCTAATGGGCCCCATTCTCGGTATTGGAATGTCCATTGCGATCAATGACATTGACACTCTTCGGAAGTCATTGATCAACTTAGCAACCATGCTTGTACTGAGTTTATTAACTGCTTTTTTATTCTTTTATTTTTTCCCGTTAAGTGAAGATAATTCCGAATTATTGGGCCGAGTGAAACCCGATATTAGAGATGTTCTTATCGCATTTTTTGGCGGATTAGCACTCATCATTGCAAGAACCAAAAAGGGAACCGTTGCCTCCGTTATTTTTGGAGTGGCCATTGCAACGGCTTTAATGCCACCATTATGTACCGCAGGATATGGTTTGTCTCAAGGTAATTTTGATTACTTTTTTGGTGCAATGTATCTCTTTGCGATCAATACCATTTTTATTGCCTTAGCAACGTTTTTAGTGCTTAAAATTCTGCGTTTTCCAATGTTGAGGTATGCCAATTCGCAACGTCGAAAAAACATTGCTCGCTTTGCTGCCATCCTTGCTTTAGCGGCCATGCTTCCTGCTGGGTGGACATTTGTAGATGTCCTTAAAGAAACAAGGTATAAATCGGATTATAAAACGTATTTAGAAACTGAAATTACGCATAATGATAATCTTTGGCTACAACGTGAAAAAATAGATACCGATGCAAAAAAAATCACCCTAAATTTTAATGGTGAAATTAATGAAGCGACCAAATCAGATTTAATCAATGAGTTGAAAGGCTATGAGTACCTTCAAGATTTTAGTTTAGTTATCAATGGCAATAAAAACAGAAGTACTGATAAAATTTTAGAGCTTTATGATATTTCGATTGATAAAATTGAAAAACGAGATAGTATTATTGGGGTTCGTGAACGCGCGATTGATAGTTTGAAAGGAGTTCTGAGTTCTAGTAAAACTGAAATGGATTTGAATGGGTTTTCAGATCTCTCTAAAAATGCTAAAATACAATTCTCTAACTTAGAGTTTTTTGGCTACGCAAAAATGTTAACGTCCTCAAACTTTAGGTATACGGATACGATTACGCTTGTTAAAACACGCTGGAATTCTGTTTTATCAGACAGTCTTGTTACCCTAAAAAAAGAAGCTTTAAAATCTTGGGTTGAATTGGAGCTTAATACAGAAGATGTCGAAGTGATTAGCGACTAAGGTTTAGAGATCTTCTAGGTACATTTTTCGTACCTTTTTAAATAAATTAGAAGAGTAAACAAAGTCTGTAACAACTTCGTTGTCCGTTCTAAAGATAGTGTCTTTACTGCCTTCCCAAGCCTTATGTCCATCTTTTAGAAATACAATTTTTTCACCAATCTCCATTACTGAATTCATATCGTGTGAGTTGATAACAGTGACGATGTCAAATTCTTTGGTGATTTCAAGAATCAGATTGTCTATGACAATAGCCGTTTTTGGGTCTAAGCCCGAATTAGGTTCGTCACAAAACAAATATTTAGGATTGTTTACAATGGCTCTGGCGATGGCCACCCGTTTTTGCATTCCACCGGAAGCCTCACTCGGCATTTTATGATGTGCATCGATAAGATTCACACGTTTTAAGGCCGAGTTTGCGCGATCTTCCATTTCACTGCGCGATTGTTTGGTAAACATTTTTAGAGGAAACATGACGTTCTCAACAATCGAGAGCGAGTCAAACAGAGCGCCCCCCTGAAATACCATCCCTATTTGTGAGCGCAAGTCTCTTTTTTCATTATCTGATAAGCTTAAGAATATTTTTTCATCATAAGCAATACTGCCTTCTTGGTAATTAAACAATCCAAGTAAACACTTTAAAAGTACCGTTTTCCCAGAACCACTTTGGCCAATAATAAGGTTTGTTTTTCCTTTTTCAAACACGGTGGAAATTCCTTTTAGCACTTTGGAATCTCCAAACGATTTATGTAAATTCTTGACTTCAATCATTAGCTTAGTAACATTTGAGTTAAAATATAATTTGAAAGAATTATAGATACACTTGTCCAAACAAAAGCAGTGGTACTTGCTTTTCCAACTTCGAGTGCGCCCCCTTTCATATAATAGCCATAAAAGGAAGGGATGGTTGCCAGTAAAAATGCAAAAACAAATGTTTTGATAAATGCATACGCCATATGGAAGGGTTCGAAATCCAATTGTACGCCGACAACATAGTCTTCATACGAGGAGTAGCCGCCATAGACACAAGCCGCCATACCACCAATAATCCCTAAAAACATGGCAATTGAAATCACAAAAGGATACAGTAAAAGCGCGATGGTTTTTGGAAAGACTAAATAGTTTACCGAGTTGATACCCATGACTTCTAAGGCGTCAATTTGTTCGGTTACCCGCATAGTCCCTAAACTAGAAGTGATAAAAGACCCCACTTTTCCAGCCATAATTACCGAGATAAATGTGGGAGCAAATTCTAAAATGATAGACTGTCTTGTTGCAAACCCTACGAGATATTTTGGAAGTAGTGGACTGTCGGTATTAAGTGCTGTTTGTATGGTGACAACCCCACCAACAAAAAATGCGATAAAGGCAACAATTCCTATTGAGCTTATAATTAAATCTTCGACATCCTTAAGGATCAAATGTTTCATAACGGACCATTTGGTCGGTTTGCGAAACATTTCGCCAATCATTAAAAAATAAGATCCAATGTTATGAAGGTATTTCATGAAATTATAATAATGGCTAAAGTAAAAAAAATCTCACCATTAATTTAATTTTATTAAAATTGAATCGTTAAAAAAAATGTATTTTTGGAATTCAATAAAGTTCCATTCCTATGATTTCTAAATTCGCATACTTATTTTTATTTATAGCATTTTTTTCCTGTAAACCCTCTTCAGGTAATTCAGGGTCGAGTAATTTAAAAGATACAACAGGTCAACCAAAACTAGTCGTAGGCGTTGTGGTTGATCAGATGCGGTTTGATTATTTGAATCGCTTCAAGAATAAATTTGGATCTGAAGGATTTTTAAGGTTGATGCGTCAAGGATACAGTTGTAATAACCATCACTTTAATTACATTCCAACCTATACAGGGCCTGGGCATGCTTCCATTTTTACGGGGACAACGCCAAGTGTACATGGCATTATTGGAAACGACTGGTATGACAAAGTTAGTGAGTCGACCGTGTATTGTACCACTGATGAAAAATACAATCCGGTTGGGGCGTCCACAAAATACGGGCACGTCTCCCCCCATAATTTGAAAGTGACGACTCTTGCCGATCAAAATAGGTTGTTTACGCAGATGAAAGGAAAAACGATCGGCGTTTCTATCAAAGATCGTGGTGCTATATTTCCCTCGGGGCATACGGCTAATGGTGCCTATTGGTTTGAAGGCTCAAATGAAGGGAAGTGGGTTTCAAGTACTTATTATATGGACAAACTTCCAAGTTGGGTCCAAGAATTTAATAGTCCCTCAAACATATCAAACTACCTAAAAACGTGGAATCCCCTTTATGATATCAATCTTTATAAAGAAAGTGGTCCAGATTTATCCAATTATGAGAAAGGTTTTAAAGGGCAATCAGCCCCTGTATTTCCTTACGACTTAAAAGCGCTCATGAGTTTAAATGATGGCTTTGATATTCTAAAAACAAGTCCTTTTGGAAATGAAATGATTACCGATTTTGCACTGGCTGCTGTGGAAGCTGAGGCGTTAGGCAAAGACGAACATACCGATTTTTTAACGGTTAGTTATTCGTCTACTGATTATGTGGGGCACAACTTTGGTTTAAACTCGGTTGAACTTCAGGATATGTATTTACGTTTAGATCTAGAAATAGAGCGTTTATTAAATTATTTAGATAAAAATGTAGGTGCAGGAAACTACACCTTGTTTTTAACCTCTGACCATGGTGCTGCCGAGGTCCCTTCTTATTTAAAGGATGTTCATATGCCAAGTGGGTATGTGCAAAAAGAGATGTTTACTCCTTTGTATAAGGCGCTATCGGCTAAGTATGGCGTTTCAGATCTAATTAAAAACATCAGTAATAACCAGATATTTTTAAATCACGAACGAATTGGGTCGATGCAACTTAATTTAGAAGCTATACAGAAGTTTGTGGTGAATGAAATTATACACTACCCAGCGATGAATAAGGCTTTTACGGCGACTACAATGCAAACGAGTTATTTTGAAACAGGCATCGAAAAAACACTTCAAAATGGCTATAATCAAAAGCTTTCGGGGGATGTGCTGTACACGCTCCAGTCGGGGGTGATTGCATATGGACCAAAAGGCACAACGCATGGATCAGGGTTTACTTATGACACGCACGTTCCTCTATTGTTTTATGGAAATGGCATTCAGCAAGGAAAAACTTTTGAGCGTACGAATGTTTCGGATATTGCTCCTACAATTTCCGCTCTTTTAGGAATTGGACTCCCAAGTGGTGCCACTGGTGAGGTTATTGAAAAGGTAATTTATTAGTGGAGCTTTCTAGATCGGTATTGATGCTGTCTATGTAATTTAATAAGGCTTCTTTTCCGTCGTAATTGGTGGAAGAGGTGATGAAGTAGTTCGGAAATTCTTCCCAAGTTTCTAAAAGGATATTTTTGTAGCTTTCAATGTGATCTTCAATCGCTTTCGGGCGAAGTTTATCCGCTTTGGTAAAGACAATTGAAAAGGGAATCCCATGCTCGCCCAGCCATCGCATAAATGCTAAATCAACAGGTTGAGGTTTATGACGAATATCGACCAATACAAATGCTGAAACGAGCTGTTTGCGTTCTCTAAAATAAGCGGTTATAAATTTTTGAAACGTTTTTTTAGCAGACTTTGAAACTCGAGCATACCCATATCCCGGTAGATCCACTAAAAACCAAATTTTATTAATTAAAAAATGATTGATTAGTTGTGTTTTCCCTGGTCGGCCTGATGTTTTTGCTAAATTTTTTTGATTGGTTAGCATATTGATAAGAGATGACTTACCAACATTACTGCGTCCAATAAAGGCATATTCTGGGAGTTGGTTTGTAGGACATTTAGCAACCTCTTGGTTACTAATGACAAACTCAGCAGTTTTAATTTGCATAATTATGTAGTTTTAGAACCCTCTTTTAGTGAGCCATGCAAACACGATTTCATTAAATTGGTCTGGGTGTTCCATCATAGCGGCGTGACCGCACTTGTCGATCCAAAACAACTCTGAATCAGGGAGTAATTTATTAAATTCTTCACCAACTTTTGGAGGGGTTACAATGTCATTTTCACCCCATACGATACAAGCTGGAGTGGTCATGTTTGGAAGGTCCTTGGCCATATTATGGCGGATCGCACTTTTGGCAATTGCAAGTATTTTGATCAGTTTACTACGATCATTTACGGTCTCATAAACTTCATCTATTATTTCTTTACTTGCAACTTCAGGATCATAAAAAACTTCCTGTGCTTTCGCTTTCATCACTTCGTAGTCACTTCGTTTTGTGTAGCCACTGCCCATAGCACTTTCGTACAGTCCAGAACTCCCTGTAATGACAAGAGCTTTGACTTTAGTTGGGAATAGTTTTGTGTGATATAAGCCAACGTGACCTCCGAGTGAGTTACCAATTAGAATGACATCTTCATAGCCTTTAAATTCGATAAAGTCATTAAGGTAATTTGAAAAACTTTTAACGTTTGTATTTAGTAATGACATTGAGTACAAAGGGAGTTCAGGCAGTACAACCTTGTAGCCGTTTTTGCTAAAAAATTCAGCAACGCCGTCAAAATTACTCAAACCGCCCATTAATCCATGAAGAATTATAATTGGACGTCCTTCGCCGATTTCAATATAGTTGAACTTGCCTTCTTTTTTTAAATTATAACTCATATGACGTTAAAAATTGGTCTCAGGCAAATCTACATAAATTAATTTAAAAGATTATTTAATATTTAAACAGATGCGTTCGCCATTTTTGACGTTTTGAACCCTGTTTTGTAGGTCCGTTTTACGCCCTTAAAAGTAATGAACAGCCCTTTGTTAATAGCGCCTCCTACTTTGTAAGTGGTTGGTTTTCTAAGTAATAGGCTGTAAAATACTGCATTTTATCGAATTAATTTACCGTTCATAGAAATTTATTAACAATGTGGTAAATAGTGGTAAAATGTGGTAAATATTTTTTAGCTTTGAATTCAACAATTTATTAAATCAGCGCAAAGCAAAGTGAATACTTTAATTGGAACATATGAATGTAAGGTGGATGCAAAAGGGAGGCTTATGCTGCCTGTTGCATTTAAAAAGCAGCTTGCTTCTGTTACTGAAAAAGGGTTTGTGTTAAAGCGAGCCGTATTTCAGCCTTGTTTGGAGTTATATCCAATGCAAGAGTGGGAGTCCATGATGCAAAACGTTAATAAGCTTAATCGATTTAAAAAGAAAAATAATGATTTCATCAGACGTTTTACGGCTGGTGTAAAATCGGTTGAATTAGATGTTTCAGGGCGGTTACTAATTCCAAAGGACCTTGTGAGTTTTGCGGGGATATCTAAGGAAATTGTAGTGACTTCTGCAGTGAATATTATTGAAATCTGGGATAAAGACCAGTATGAAAAAGCAATTGATGATGCGGCCAATGATTTTGCAGATTTGGCTGAAGATGTAATGGGTCAAGACGATGCAGATGGATTATCATAACCCAGTATTACTCAAAGAAACCGTCAACGGTTTAAATATTAAAGAAGACGGCGTGTATGTCGATGTGACGTTTGGTGGCGGTGGTCACAGCAGAAGCATCCTCGAATCTTTAGGACCTAATGGAAGGTTGATCGCTTTTGATCAGGACAAAGACGCTCTTTTAAATACAATAGATGATTCTCGATTTTTATTAATCAATGAGAATTTCAGATATATCAAACGGTTTTTACGATTTCACGGAATTAAATTAGTCGATGGAATTTTAGCTGATTTTGGAGTTTCTTCTCATCAATTTGATGAAGCTGAAAGAGGATTTTCAATTCGATTTGACGCCCAATTGGACATGCGGATGAATCAGGAAGATGTGCTATCGGCGCACTCGCTTGTAAACACCTACGAGGAAGAAGATTTGAAACGTGTGTTTTGGCAGTACGGCGAATTACGGACGTCGCCAGCGCTGGCAAAAACCATTGTAGCTGCAAGACAAGAAGCTCCAATTGAAACGACTTTTGAATTAAAGACAGTTTTAAAAAAGCATTTACCATTTGGGAGAGAGAATAAAATTTTAGCCCAGATCTATCAAGCGATTAGGATTGAAGTGAATCAGGAAATTGAGGTTTTGAAAGAGTTTTTATTGCAAACGCCAGGCTTGTTAAAGGATGGCGGACGGCTAAGTGTGATATCCTACCATTCGCTAGAAGATCGGTTGGTAAAGCGTTTTATAAGGAATGGGTTGTTTGAAGGCGAGCCAGAAAAAGATGTTTTTGGGAATTTTGAAGTCCCCTTGAAAAAAGTTGGGAGTCTGGTTGTTCCGGATGCTGCAGAAATAAAATTAAATAACAGAGCGCGAAGTGCAAAATTACGAATCGCTGAAACGTTAAATTCAAATAAATAAATGAAAAACAGGATGTATAATATTTTAAAAGGAACCTTTCTGGTTAGTGATGGGGCCTTTAAAAATTGGCGTCTAATTTTCTTTTTTTTAGCACTTGCAATCATAATGATCGCCAGTTCACACAGTGCAGATGGTAAGGTGCATAAAATTGCAAGACTCAATGAGCAGGTTAAAGCGATGCGGTCTTCTTATGTAGAAACTCGGGCTCAGTTAATGGAGCTTAAAATGGAGTCTGTTATCAGAAAGCGGTTAGTAGATCAAGGGGTAAAGCCATCGTCTAATCCGCCCTTTAAAATTATTATTAAAACTAAATCTAATTAACTAAATGCAATCCACTGAAAAGTCTATAATGAACAAGCTTTACTTCACTTCTGGAGTGATGTTCATTTTTGCGCTTTTAGTAGTGTATAAGTTGTTAACGATTCAGTTTGTGCAAGGGGCGCATTATCGAGGTCTTGCGGAAGATCGAACCACTAAAAATGTAAAAATTCCTGCAAACCGTGGAAATGTCTATTCTGTGAATGGAAGCTTACTGGCGACTTCAGTTCCTAAGTATGATATACGGATTGATTTGGTAGCGTCTTCTGATAAAAATTATGAAGCTTTAATAGAGCCTTTATGCGATTCGCTTGCAAATTTTCATGGGACGTCGTCTACTGAATTTAAGCGCAAGCTGCGTTTGGCACGACAAAATAAAAGCCGCTACTTTTTACTAGCACGTAACTTAGGCTACTCTCAGTATTTAAAATTTAGAGAATTCCCTCTTTTGAGTTTAGGTGCTTTTAAGGGTGGCCTTATTGTAGAGCAATCCACCAAGCGTGATTATCCAATGGGGGCGATTGCACAACGATTAATAGGCTATGAGCGTTTTGACGATCAAGGTAATGTCACCCGTGTTGGGATCGATGGTGCATTTGGCGAAAAATATTTAAGAGGTGATGATGGTCAACGGCGCAAACAGAAAATTGGAAAAGGCCAATGGAAGCCAATTGATGATTTTAACCAGGTGGAGCCACAAGATGGTTATGATGTGTATACCACTATTGATGTTAATATTCAAGATATTGCCCATCATGCACTTTTAGAACAGTTGGAAAAATACAAAGCGGATCATGGGACTGTGGTAGTAATGGAAACTAAAACAGGCGAAATCAGAGCTATTTCTAATTTGGGTCGAAATAAAAAAGGGTTATACTATGAACGGCTCAATTATGCTGTTGGCGAATCGCATGAGCCTGGATCTACGTTTAAGTTGATGGCTTTGGCTGTTGCTTTAGAAGACAAGGTGATTGATACCACAACCATTGTGGATACTAAAAAAGGCGTTTTATCTTTTTATGGCAAAAAGGTAAAGGATTCTAAAAAAGGAGGCTATGGAAAAATTTCTATAGCGAAGGCTTTTGAGGTGTCTTCTAATACAGCAATTGTCAAAGCAATCCATACAGCTTATAAAGGTCAGCCAGAAAAATTTGTGGATGGGTTATACAGAATGAATCTTCAGGATTCATTAGGACTTCCGTTGATTGGGGAAGGAAATTCGATCATTCCAGATCCAAGAATTAAAAATGGACGCTGGAGTGGAATCGCTTTGCAGTGGATGGCGTATGGATATGGTGTCTCTTTTACACCGCTTCAAACCCTCACGTTTTATAATGCCATTGCAAATGATGGGGTTATGGTACGTCCAAAGTTTTTGCGTGAAATCAAAGAAATTGAAACGTCTATTGAAACTTTTGACACGGAAATCATCAACCCTCGAATCTGTTCCAAAGAAACCGTCTTAAAATTACAGCAATTACTCAAAAATGTGGTTGAAAAGAAGCATGGAACTGGGCATGGTCTGTACTCAGATCAATTCTCAATGGCGGGCAAAACTGGGACCTGTCAAAAGGATTATGCAAACAAAGATCAACTAAATTATATTTCTTCGTTTTCAGGGTATTTCCCAGCAGATGATCCAAAATATTCCTGTATCGTCGTGATTCATGAGCCCGATAAAAGCGTGGGGTATTATGGTGCTGACGTGTCAGGGCCGGTATTTAAAAAAATCGCTCAAAAGATATATACAGATTCTCCAGTTATTGATGAGGTTCAGGATGTGAATCAAAAATCGGAATTGGTGGAGGCTAGTTATGATCAGTATTATGCCGTGGCACAAAAGTACAAAACCATCATGCCAAATTTGAAAGGGATGTCGGCAATGGATGCCATTTCTATTTTAGAAAATATGGGACTGAAAGTGCAAATTGTTGGAAATGGAACGGTTTCAAAGCAGTCAATTAAAAGTGGTCAAAAAATAAAACCGCAATCGTTAATAACACTTGTTTTATCGTGAAAGCTTTAAAAAACATACTATACAAGGTTTCAATTGAATCGGTCATAGGATCGACCGATCGATCGATTGCTGCGCTTCACTACGATTCTCGACGTGTGGAAGCAGGTACTATTTTTGTAGCGATCAAAGGCGGGGTTTTTGATGGGCATGCGTTTATATCAAAGGCTATTGAGTTGGGAGCGACCGTCATTGTTTGTCAGGAGTTACCAGAAAAAATAGTTGACACCATTACGTATATTAAAGTTGATGATTCTCAAAAATCCTTGGCCATCATGGCCTCTAATTATTATGAAAATCCATCCGAAAACTTAAAGCTTATCGGGATTACTGGTACCAATGGGAAAACAACCGTCTCGACACTTCTTTATGAATTGTTTAAAAACGCAGGATACAAGGTAGGACTCATTTCTACCGTAAAAATTAGGGTCGATACGAAAGCGTATCCAACGACCCACACCACTCCAGATTCTCTAGTAATTAATAAACATTTAAGTCAAATGAATTCCGAAGGTGTGGAGTTTTGTTTTATGGAGGTTAGTTCTCATGGCATTCATCAGTCTAGGACTGAAGGGCTTTTATTTGCAGGAGGGGTGTTTACAAATTTATCGCATGACCATTTAGATTACCATGCCACGTTTTCAGAATATAGAGATGTCAAAAAATCATTTTTCGATCAGTTGCCGTCTTCTGCATTTGCTTTGGTGAATGGCGATGATAAAAACGGGTCTGTGATGGTGCAAAATACCAAGGCGAAACGCTATACCTACGCCTTGAAAAGCTACGCAAACTACCGTGCTCAGATTTTAGAAAATCAATTTAGAGGCTTGTTGTTAAAAGTAAATGACCATGAAGTATGGGTCAAATTAATAGGCAATTTTAATGCCTATAATCTAACCGCAATTTATGGCACTGCCGAACTTTTAGGGTTGGAGACTTCTGAAACGCTTCGGCTCATGAGTGCGCTTGATAATGTTAATGGCAGATTCGAATATTTTATTTCAAAGTCGAACATCACCACGATCATCGATTATGCACACACGCCAGATGCTTTAAAAAATGTACTGGAAACGATCAATACGATTAGAACCAAAAACGAAACTTTAATTACAGTGGTAGGTTGTGGTGGCGATCGCGATACGACCAAACGTCCAAAAATGGCGCACATTGCTTCTGCATTGAGTACAAAAGTAATTTTCACAAGTGATAATCCAAGGTCTGAAAGTCCAGATCAAATTATTGCTGAAATGGAAGTGGGGGTTGCCCCTCAAAATTTTAAAAAGACACTGTCTATAACAGATCGTAAACAGGCGATCAAAACAGCGTGTCAATTAGCACAACCTAACGATATCATTTTGGTGGCAGGCAAAGGACATGAAACATACCAGGAGATTAAGGGCGTTAAAAGTGCGTTTAATGATTATAAAATAACAGAAGATTTTTTAACTCAATTACAAAAATAATATGTTGTACTACTTGTTTAAATATTTAGAAGAAACCTACCAGTTTACGGGAGCCTCTCTATTTGGTTTTTTGACGTTTAGAGCCGCTGTCGCAATTATTTTGTCCTTGCTAATTTCTACGATTTTCGGAAAACGGATTATTCGTTTTCTTCAAAATCAACAGGTTGGTGAGACCATTAGAGACCTAGGTTTAGAGGGGCAAAAGGAAAAGGCAGGAACTCCAACGATGGGAGGGATTATCATCATTTTAGCGACGGTCATACCGGTGCTTTTATTGGCCAAATTAGATAATATATATATTATTTTATTGCTCGTTACAACTATATGGATGGGGGCAATTGGGTTTCTAGACGATTATATCAAAAAGTTTAAAAATGATAAAGAAGGTTTAAAAGGCAGATTTAAGGTTCTGGGGCAATTGGGTTTAGGAATTATTGTAGGGACGACTTTGTTTTTTCACAGTGACGTTACAATCAAGGAGAAAATTCCAACGGATTTACAGGGCGAGGTGGTGTCCAATCAACAATCTGCTATCCAGTTTTACCCTGAAACAAAATCGACCAAAACGACCATTCCTTTTGTAAAATCAAATGAGTTTGATTATGCCGATTTAATTACTTGGATTCACCCTGGCTTAGAAAAATATGCATGGATTGTATTTGTATTAGCAGTCATTTTTATTATAACAGCGGTTTCCAACGGCGCCAATTTAACAGATGGAATTGATGGTTTAGCGGCAGGAACTTCTGCGATTATCGTTTTAACACTCGGTATTTTTGCATGGGTGTCGGGTAATATTATTTTCTCCGATTATCTAAATATAATGTACATCCCAAGGGTCGAAGAAATTACTATTTATATCGCTGCGTTTGTCGGTGCATTGATCGGGTTTTTGTGGTACAACACCTATCCAGCTCAGGTGTTTATGGGCGATACAGGAAGCTTAACAATTGGCGGAATTATCGCTGTGATTGCGATTGCGGTTCGAAAGGAATGGCTAATCCCGGTATTGTGCGGAATTTTCTTAGCAGAAAATTTATCTGTGGTACTACAAGTAGGTTATTTTAAATATACTCGAAAAAAGTATGGTGCTGGACGTCGCATATTTAAAATGTCACCGTTGCATCACCATTATCAAAAATCAGGATACCACGAAAGTAAAATCGTTACACGCTTTTGGATTGTGGGCATTCTGTTGGCAATATTAACGATCGTCACTTTGAAAATTCGATAGATGAAACGATTGGTGATTCTTGGCGGAGGTGAAAGTGGTGTAGGTGCTGCCCTGTTAGGAAAAGAAAAAGAGTACAAGGTGTTTCTTTCTGATTCAGGAAAGATTGCACAAAAATTTATAGACGTTCTTATACATAATGAGATTGAATGGGAAGATGGAGGTCATACGGAGTCCAAAATTTTGAATGCAGATTTGGTCGTTAAAAGTCCTGGAATTCCAGATCATGTTGCTTTGATTAAAAAATTACATAAAGCAACTATTTCTGTGATTTCTGAAATTGAATTTGCGAGTTTATTTACAAAGGCAACGATCATTGGGATTACAGGAAGTAATGGAAAAACGACCACCACAATGATGGTTCATCATATTTTGAATCAAGCGGGGTTGGATGTCGCGATTGGTGGAAATATTGGCGATAGCTTTGCGAAGCAAGTTCTAAATAACAATGCCAATTACGTTTTGGAACTGAGTAGTTTTCAATTAGATGGTATTGAGAAATTCAGACCCCATATAGCGATTATCACCAATATTACACCCGATCATTTGGATCGCTATGATTATAAATTTGAGAACTATATCGCTTCAAAATTTAGAATTGCAATGAACCAAACATCGGAAGATTATTTGATATATGACGCAGATGATGCGGTCATCGTGTCTTATATAAACACCCATCCAATTCAATCAACATTAGTGCCTTTTTCACTTCGTAAAAAAGTAGAAAATGGGACGTATTTAGAACAAAACAATATACTAATCGAATTTAATAATAGAGATATAATTATGTCAACAACAAACTTAGCTTTAGAAGGAAAGCACAACATCAAAAACGCGATGGCGGCATCAACCGTTGCACATCTTTTGAAAATCAGAAAAGCAACCATTAGAGAGAGTCTAGAAGGGTTTCAAGGGGCAGAGCATCGCTTGGAACAAGTCCTTACCATCAATAAAGTGAAGTACGTAAATGACTCCAAGGCAACGAATGTGAATGCGACTTATTATGCCTTAGAAAGTATGAATACCCCAACGGTTTGGATCGTTGGTGGGGTTGATAAAGGAAATGATTACAGTTCTTTATTTCCTTTTATCAATGAAAAGGTCAAAGCAATTATTTGCTTAGGAAAAGATAACGAGTCTTTATTTGATGCGTTTGGAAATATGGTAGATACCATCATAGAAACACAGTTTATGAGCGAAGCAGTTAAGATTGCTTATAAAATTGCGACGCCAGGGGAGGCTGTTTTGTTATCGCCTGCTTGTGCAAGTTTTGATTTATTTGAAAATTATGAAGATCGAGGTCAACAATTTAAAGCCGCTGTAAGACAGTTATAATGAAGACAGTTTTTGATAACATAAAAGGAGATCGAATTATTTGGGCTATTGCGGCCTTGCTAGCAATATTCTCATTCCTACCCGTGTACAGTGCAGCCAGTAATTTGGCTTACATTGGAGGGGGTAGCACGACTTTTAGTTATTTCATCAAACACTTTGTACATTTATTCTTAGGGTTCTCAATTATTTATGGAGTACATAAAATCCCTTATCGTTATTTTAGAGGGTTGTCAATGGTGATGATTCCGGTGGTTTTAGTCTTGTTGTTAATTACAATGCTTCAGGGTTCAACCATTGGAGGTGCGAATGCCAGTCGATGGATTCGAGTTCCAATTGTTGGATTTACGTTTCAGCCATCTACCTTAGCTGCGCTGGTGTTAATGGTTTTTGTAGCACGGTATTTATCTAAAATAAAAGACGAGATTGTTTCCTTTAAAGATTCTATTCTTCCGTTGTGGTTGCCAGTATTTGTGGTGTTAGTGTTGGTGCTTCCTGCTAATTTTTCTACAGCTGCACTCATCTTTTCAATGGTTATTTTATTGACATTTTTGGGAGGCTATCCATTAAAATATTTAGCATTCATTATAGGTTCTGGCGTTGTCGTATTGATGTTTTTTGTGTTGACTGCCAAAGCGTTTCCAGATTTGATGCCGAATCGAGTGGACACTTGGACAAGTCGAATTTCTAGTTTCATGGATACAGAAGCTTCTCAAGAAGCCTATCAAATTGAAAAAGCAAAAATTGCCATTGCAACAGGCGGAATTCAAGGACTAGGACCTGGAAAAAGTGTTCAAAAGAACTTTTTGCCCCAGTCATCATCCGATTTTATTTTTGCTATTATTATTGAAGAATACGGATTAATTGGAGGGATATCATTGCTAGTCCTTTATTTATGGTTAATGTTTAGGATTGTAATTGTGGCGCAAAATTCAGATACGGTCTTTGGAAAATTATTAACCGTGGGTGTTGGGATTCCCATCGTATTTCAGGCCTTGGTCAATATGGGTGTTGCAGTTGAGTTGTTTCCGGTTACAGGACAAACACTACCACTTATAAGTAGCGGAGGGACCTCTATTTGGGTCACTTGCTTGGCACTTGGTATTGTGTTGAGTGTAAGTACCAAGCGAGATGAAGAAAAAGCACAAAATTATGATGAGAAACACCCTTTAGAAATATTAAGCGAAGCACTTTAATGAAGCACTATAAAATCATATTATCAGGTGGAGGAACAGGGGGGCATATATACCCTGCGATTGCCATTGCAAACGAATTAAAATCTCGGTTCCCGAAATCTGAGTTTTTATTTGTAGGCGCCAAAGATAAAATGGAAATGCAAAAAGTACCTCAAGCTGGGTATCCGATAATCGGTTTATGGATTGCTGGACTTCAAAGAAAGTTAACTCTCAAAAATTTATTGTTCCCAATTAAATTAATGGTGAGTTTGTTTAAGTCGATGTCTATTGTTAATTCTTTCAAGCCCGATGTTGTCATTGGCACTGGTGGTTTTGCTAGTGGGCCTTTATTACAAGTGGCTGCCATGAAAGGGGTGCCGACTTTGATACAAGAACAAAATTCATTTCCAGGAATCACCAATAAATTATTATCTAAAAAAGCAAATAAAGTCTGTGTTGCCTATGATGGCTTAGAACGGTTTTTTCCTAAAGAAAAATTAATCCTGACTGGGAACCCAGTGCGACAAGATTTGCTGGATTTAGATCAAAAAAGAGCAGAAGCACTTTCGTTTTTTAAACTAGACCCCAATAAAAAAACACTCTTAGTACTAGGCGGAAGTTTAGGGGCGCGCCGAATGAATCAGCTTATTGAATCAGAATTAGATTTTCTCAATGGTTTAGGAATTCAATTGGTGTGGCAGTGTGGGAAATTATATCAGGAAGATTATAAGCAGTATAATTCGAATCAATATGTGCAAGTACATGCGTTTTTAAATCGGATGGATTTGGCGTATGCAGCCGCCGATATTGTGATTTCTAGAGCAGGCGCAAGTTCAGTTTCAGAACTTTGTGTCGTCGGAAAGCCAGTGATTTTTATACCGTCTCCGAATGTGTCCGAAGATCATCAAACCAAAAATGCGTTGGCTGTAACCGAAAAAAATGCGGCCATACTAATAAGTGAAAAGGATCTAGAATCAAACTTTGAAACTCAATTTTCCGAGCTTTTAGCATCCGAATCACAGCAAGAATTATTGTCAACAAATATTAAAAAATTAGCTTTAAAAAAAGCGACCCAATCCATCGTAGATGAAATCGAAAAGCTATTAGTTAAATGAATTTAAAAACAATCCATAACGTCTATTTTATCGGCATCGGAGGTGTTGGCATGAGTGCGCTTGCGCGGTATTTTGTTGCAGCAGATAAAGGGGTTGGTGGGTATGATAAAACGCCGACGTCTATGACAGACGCACTGGTTGAGTTGGGGGTCGATATTCAGTTTGAAACGGCAGTTGATCAAATTAATACACGCTTTATGGACCCATTGAAAACATTGGTCGTCTATACGCCAGCTGTTTCCGAATCAAATCCTATTTTACACTATTTCAACACCACTAATTTTAAAGTTTTGAAGCGTTCCGAAGTATTAGGACTTATCACAGAACACACAAAATGTTTGGCAGTTGCTGGAACGCATGGCAAAACAACGACTAGTAGTATTTTGGGACATTTGATGTACGAGTGTCATGAAAAAGTCACCGCTTTTGTTGGTGGTATTTCAGAAAACTATCAATCTAATTTGATTCAAAATGGGACTGAAATATCGGTGGTAGAAGCAGACGAGTTTGATCGCTCGTTTTTAACATTGAGCCCCGACTTTGCGTGTATCACTTCCATGGACGCAGATCATTTGGATGTATACAATTCAGAGGCTGATTTAGTAGATACGTTTAAGCAGTTTGCTCAAAAAATAAAACCATCTGGAAAACTATTTATAAAAAAAGGATTGCCCTTACAGGGGATCACTTATGCTGTGAATGAACCCGCGGATTATAGTGCTCTAAATATTCGTATTGAAAATGGGTCGTATCAATTTGATATACAAACCCCATCTGGTTTGATGGAAAACCTAAGGTTTCACTTGCCAGGAGAACATAATCTCTCAAATGCATTGGTGGCGATGGCGATGGCCTTGGAATTTGGATGTTCTGAAACGGCGTTAAAAGCAGCTTTAGAGTCGTATAAAGGCGTCAAAAGGCGTTTTACGTATCAAATTAAAACAGATGATTTTGTGTTTATAGATGATTATGCACATCACCCCACCGAAATTAATGCGGTGTACCAAGCGGTCCGTGAAATGTATCCGACTCAAAAAGTAGCCGTTGTGTTTCAGCCACACCTGTTTAGTAGAACGAAAGATTTTGTGGATGAGTTTGCAGAAAGTTTATCTCAGTTTGAGGCTGTTTTCTTATTAGAGATTTACCCGGCAAGAGAGCTGCCAATAGCAGGTGTGTCTTCGAGTTGGTTGCTAGAAAAAATCACGAGTCCAGTAAAAAAATTAATATCAAAATCAGAAATAGTTCATGAAATTCAGAGTTTAGGCTATCCTATTTTCATGACGCTTGGTGCAGGTGATATAGGCGTGGAAGCGTCCGAATTAAAACAAAAATTAAGTCATGCGTATTAATTGGAATATCATAAAAGGGTTGTTTCTGCTAGGGCTAGTGGTGTTTTTGTATGCCTTTTCATCGTTCAAAAATAATGGGCGTTCTGTATCTAAAGTAGCGGTTCAATTTACAGGAAACGACAACGTTTATATTACGACCGAAATGGTTAATAAATTGTTAATACAAAATCAAGAACAACTGTATATTTTACCGAAAGATAATTTAGATTTGAAGGAGATGGAGTTTTTACTTGAGTCAGACGACATGATTAAGTCCGCTCAAGTGTATCTTACTGTAAACGGAGAAGTTAGGGCTAAAGTAGAGCAAAAACGACCCATTGCAAGGGTTCATGCGGAGGCCACATTTTATATTGATGAAGACGGGTTGTGGATGCCATTGTCCCCTCAGCATAGTGCGCGAGTGCCGTTGATTACGGGTGTTGTGGATAAGGAGGATTTAAATGGCGTCTATACATTAGCGTTAAAGATTTTTAAAGATTCGTTTTTAAAAACCTATATCACAGAAATTCAACAAGATGAAAACAATCAAATAATCCTAAAAATGAGATTATTAGATTTTGAAGTATTAGTGGGGAGTCTTGAGAATTTAGACCAAAAAATGAAAAATTTAAAAGCATTTTATCAAAAGGCAAACAAAGATAAAGTGTTAGATGTTTATAAAAGCGTGAATTTACAATTTGATAATCAAGTTGTTTGCACCAAAAAATAAGTGTATGGAAGCTCAAAAAATTTCAGTAGGATTAGATATTGGTACTACCAAAATTGTGGCCATGATTGGTCGTAAAAACGAGTATGATAAATTAGAAATACTTGGCATTGGAAAATCAAAAAGTCTTGGTGTCCACAGAGGGGTTGTTAATAATATTACTCAAACCATTCAGTCCATTCAACAAGCTGTTTCGGAATCCGAAGCCAACTCAGGACTAAAAATAGGTGAGGTGACTGTGGGGATTGCAGGACAACACATTCGCAGTCTTCAACACAGTGATTACATTACGCGTGAAAACTCAGAGTTAGTCATTAATGAAGAGGATATTGAGCGTCTCATTAATCAAGTGCATAAACTTGTAATGCTTCCAGGAGAAGAAATTATCCATGTGTTGCCACAAGATTATAAAGTAGATGGACAGGCAGAAATTAAAGAACCGATTGGGATGTATGGCGAACGATTGGAAGCTAATTTCCATGTCGTCGTCGGGCAGGTATCTTCTATTAGAAATATTGGTCGTTGTGTGCAAACCGCCGGCTTGGATTTAGAAGGAATCACTTTGGAACCTTTGGCTTCTGCCAATGCAGTGTTAAGTCAAGAAGAAAAAGAAGCAGGGGTGGCTTTGATTGATATTGGAGGTGGAACAACGGATTTAGCCGTTTTTAAAGACGGAATTATTCGCCACACTGCAGTGATCCCTTTTGGAGGGAACGTCATCACAGAAGATATTAAAGAAGGCTGCTCGATTATTGAAAAGCAAGCAGAATTATTAAAAATCAAATTTGGATCTGCCTGGCCCGGCGAAAACAAGGACAATGAGATTGTGTCTATCCCAGGTTTGAGAGGTCGAGATCCTAAAGAAATTACGCTTAAAAACCTGTCTAAAATAATTCATGCTCGGGTGGTCGAAATTATTGAGCAAGTGTATGTCGAAATTAAAAATTACGGACACGAAGAGCAAAAGAAAAAGCTGATCGCTGGAATCGTGTTAACAGGTGGCGGAAGTCAACTAAAGCATTTAAAGCAATTAGTAGAATACATCACCGGAATGGACACTCGAGTCGGGTATCCAAACGAGCATTTGGCGGGTGATAGTGATAGCGATATTACAAGTCCAATGTATGCGACAGCTGTTGGCTTGGTGATGGATAGTTTAATGCGACAAGACAAACGAGTTGACGAAATTCCAGAGGAAGAGGAAGTTGTTTTAGAAGATGAAATAGCTCCACCTCCAGTAGAATCGCATCGAGATAACCGCAGTTTTTTAGATAAGTTAACCGAAAGAGTTAAAGACTTTTTAGATAACGCAGAATAAAATTTATAACCAGTAAAATTAAGTATATGAGCAGCAGTAACGATTTTGGAATCACCTTCGATTTACCAAAAAACCAATCTAATGTCATCAAGGTCATTGGCGTTGGTGGGGGTGGAAGTAATGCGATTAATCACATGTTTAAGCAAGGAATCAAAGGGGTCGATTTTGTGATCTGTAATACCGATTCACAAGCGTTGAACAATAGTGGTGTACCCAATAAAATTCAACTTGGCGTCAACTTAACAGAAGGTTTAGGCGCGGGCGCCAACCCTGAAATAGGTGAGCAATCGGCGGTTGAAAGTCTGGAAGACATTCGTGCCATGTTAACCTCTAATACCAAAATGGTATTTATCACCGCTGGGATGGGTGGAGGCACCGGAACGGGCGCCGCGCCAATCATTGCTAAAATGGCTAAAGAAATGGACATTCTCACGGTAGGGATTGTCACCATGCCATTTGAGTTTGAAGGAAAAGTAAGAAACTCTCAAGCGCATCAAGGGATCGAAAAGTTTCGAAAAACAGTTGATTCGTTGGTCATCATAAACAATAATAAGCTAAGAGAAGTTTATGGAAATTTAGGCTTTAAAGCTGGTTTTTCCAAAGCGGATGAAGTGCTTTCTACGGCTGCTCGTGGGATTGCAGAAGTCATTACGCACCACTACATGCAAAATATTGATTTACGAGATGCAAAAACAGTATTGAGTAATAGCGGAACTGCGATTATGGGGTCTTCGACATCTTCGGGTCAAAACCGAGCACAAGAAGCCATTACAAGTGCCTTAGATTCTCCGCTTTTGAATGATAATAAAATTACAGGTGCCAAAAACGTATTACTGCTCATCGTTTCTGGCGCTCAAGAAATTACGATTGATGAAATCGGTGAGATAAATGATCATATTCAAGCCGAAGCTGGTTACGGTGCCAATATTATTATGGGTGTTGGTGAAGATGAAACTCTAGGAGAAGCGGTGTCTGTGACGATTATTGCAACGGGTTTTGATGTCGATCAACAAAATGATATTACCAATACAGAGGTTAAAAAGGTAGTTCATGCACTCGAGGATGAGCAAACCATGCAGCACGACTTGATGCCGATTGCCGCATCAGCAGCGACTGAAGTTATCTCGAATGAGGTGGTTGTTCATACTTTAGAAGAAACGCCAGCGACTGCAGTAACGGAAGAGGTTAGTGTAGTGGATCTCGTCTCAACTACCGATGCTATTAAAGCCATCGAAGTTGATTTTGAAGAATTAGATCTTGAGGTTGCGGAGGACGATTTTATTATCAATGAAGTCACCACCATGCAGGTTGAAGACGATAATTTTGAAGCCATTCCAAAAGATCAAACAATGCTGTCATTTGATTTGCCAATTTCTAGCAAGACATCAGTATCAGAATCGGATACCGTTGAAGTCTTTACACTCGAGGATTCAAATGAAACGACTGTTGAGGCTGCAATTAAGGAGATCGAAGTTAATGATTATATCGAATTAATCCCTGTTACAGAGGCCAATGAAACCGGTGAAACTCGCTATGCTTTAGATGATCATATTGTGTTACAACAAACCGATCAAAAATATGAAGGTAAAAAACAAGCGGTAAACGTTGACGTAGAAGAAGAAGAAATGGTCCTTTCTAAAGTGACCGTAAAAGAACGCACCGTGACTTCGGAACCAGAAGAAAATGTGGATCCATTTAATAACCCAATTTCTAAAACACTTCGAGATCGCGCCGATGAAAGACGTCAAAAAATGAAAGCGTTTAATTATAAATTCAATACGTCTAAAATTGAAGAAATTGAAAAAGAACCGGCCTATAAACGTCAAGGGGTGAACTTGAATGATGTAGCCCATTCTTCGGATGTTCAGTCTTCTAGAACAACGATTGGACTTGATGACAATGATGAGGTTCAACTGCGTTCAAATAATTCGTATTTACATGACAACGTCGATTAACGTTTCGTGTTATTAAATTTTAAAACCTGAAAAATGAATTCATTTCTCAGGTTTTTTTAATTTTTAAGAATAAAAATCGTTGTTTTTGTTATATTCGCACCTTAATTAAATGTCAATCGTATGAGCTTACAAGATTCAGTCATGACCGCGCTTAAAGCCGCTATGAAATCCAAGGATACGGTCGCTCTGACCGCATTAAGGTCTATTAAGTCTGCTATTTTATTGGCACGCACTAGTGGTTCTGATGTGGAGATGAATGAAGAAGACGAGTTTAAATTATTACAAAAATTAGTTAAACAACGTCGTGACAGTGCGGCGATATTTACAGAGCAAAATCGGTTAGATTTGGCGGAACCCGAATTGGCAGAAGTCGAAGTGATCAGTCAATTTTTACCGCAAATGCTAGACGTTTCTGAAGTCGAAAAAGTAGTGGTAGACACCATTGCATCTTTAGG
>CAJQLD010000002.1 GCA_905479095.1 uncultured Flavobacteriaceae bacterium | reverse complement strand
GATTTTGAACATATTGAAACAGGAAAAAATTTAGATCAAAAAATGTAACTTATGTACTTGATTTTCAAACGACTTATGGATATTTTATTTAGCATGATCATTATCATCCTACTAATCCCAATATTTATTCCCATCATATTAATATTACTTTTTACAGCAGAAGGCGAGGTGTTTTATTTTCAAGAGCGAATTGGATATAAAAACAAACCATTTAAAATTTGGAAATTTGCTACAATGCTTAAAAATTCATTAAATATGGGATCGGGTTCAATTACCCTTAAAAATGACTATAGGGTCACCAAAATAGGTGAATTTTTAAGAAAAACTAAAATCAATGAATTGCCTCAGGTTATAAATATTTTATTGGGGGATATGAGTTTTGTTGGGCCAAGACCTTTAGTTCAAGCTACTTTTGACGCTTACAGTCAATTCACTCAGAAAAACATTAACAATGTCATGCCAGGTCTTACTGGGGTTGGTTCTATAGTTTTTAGAGATGAAGAATCCTTAATTTCGTCGGTTAAAAATCAAGACCCACATTTTTTTTATAAAAAAAACATTGCTCCCTACAAAGGCGCTCTTGAACTATGGTACCAAAACAATCAATCATTTATAGTAGATTTTAAAATTCTTATCGTGACTGCTTGGGTCGTTTTTATTCCTAAGAGTAAACTAATTTATAAGTGGTTCAAAGGACTTCCTTCTCAAAATAATTAATAAAAATGTTTAACCAAAATTAAAATTTATGAAACCCCTTTTTTATGGATTCTTTGCATTAATAATGCTACAATCCTGCAGCACAAAAAAACAAATTCTATACGTTCAAGATGTAGGTAAAAATGAGAACTTAACATATGCTTTTTCAGAATCTATAATCCAACCCAATGACATTCTAAATATCACTGTTGGAGCCTTGGTTCCTGAAACTGCAATACCATATAATAAATTGAGAACTGGGGGAGGAAATAATTCAAATTCAATCGAAACCATGAAATTGAATGGATACCTAGTTTCTCAGGAATTGACCATATCTTTCCCACAATTAGGTGATATATCTGTTGCTCAAAAAACAGTATCACAATTGGAGAATTATTTAAAAAATAAATTAATTACAGATGGACATTTGAATGCACCTACAGTAACGGTGCGCCATCTCAATTCTAAATTTACGATTTTAGGCGATGTAAATTCTCCTGGAACTATAAATTTTACAGAAAAGAAACTAACGCTTTTACAAGCGATTGGTTTAGCTGGTGATTTGACATTACAGGGTAGACGTGATAATATTTTAATAATTCGAGAGGTCGACTTAAAACGGGAAGTGACTCATATAGATCTCACAAAATCAGATTGGCTACAAACCGAATGGAATTATATTCGACCTAATGATGTTATAATCGTAAATCCAAATAATCCCAAAGTTAAATCGGCTGGTTTTATCGGAAACTTAGGAACTTTATTATCTGTATTTTCTATAATTTTAAGCACAACCCTACTAATATTATCACTTTAACTTATGGAATCAGAATTACAACAGTCCTATCAATCAGAAGATTCATCTGGTTTTGATTTTAAAATGGAATTTTTTAAATACTTAAGATACTGGCCGTGGTTTCTGGTATCCTTACTGTTTTTTTTGACGGCAAGCTTTTTATATCTTAGGTACACTCCAAAAACATACTCAACATCAGCTAAGATTAAAATTCTTGATGAAGGGGGTGGTTTGGAATTACCAACATCTGCATTAATTATTAATCGATCAAATATAAATTTACAAAATGAAACGGTGTTACTTACATCGTTTCGAATTTTAGAAAGTGTCGTTGATGAGCTAAATCTAACAGCTGTTTTTACTGAAATGGGTAGTATTAAATCTAACCGTATACATAAATTGCCATTTCAATATTTTCAAAAAACCAGTATTGACAGCTTGGACATATCTTTTAGTTATGAACTTGAAATAAACAATAACGGTTTACTAATTACAAGGTCAGATGGTGAGGTTTTTGAAGCTCCTGATTTCAAAACTTTAAACATAGCCCATTCGTTACCATTCGAAATTATACTAGACACTAATATACAGGTAATGAAAGGGAAGCGATTCGGTATTTCTTATATTTCTAAAAGGAATGCTATTGACCGCCTGAAGAGTTCGATTCAAATACTTCCAATTATGGGAAGTCATATTCTCGAATTAAATATCGTAGGGAAGAACAAGCTTCTTTCTCAAAAAATATTAAATAAGCTAATCACTGTTTTTAACGAAGATGATATAAATGACCGCCAATCAATATGGAGACGGACTATCTCATTTATCAATGAGCGTTTTGTGGGTTTGTCCGATGAATTAGATTCCATTGAAGACTCTAGAAAGGATTTTAAAAAGAAACACAATCTAATAGATATTCCTTCAGATGCCGGACTTAGTTTACAGAACAGAGTCCAATCTGATTCAGAAGTTTACCAGACAGAGAATCAAATAGCAGTTTCTGAGTTTATTAAGGAAGATCTTTCGGGTTCCACTAATTCTATCGAATTTTTACCTGCAAATATTGGAATAGAAAATGCCAGTATTAATAGTCTTATCCTAGATTATAATAAATTAGTATCTCAGCGTGATGATATAATCAATAGTGCTGGATTAAATAATCCTACAGTTCAAGGGTTAGAGTCTAAATTAAAAAGCGGCAAAACTAGTATAATCGCTTCCTTAGATTCTTATATTAACCAGCTTAAAATGTCTAAAGAGCAATTCCAAATTAGAAATCGACAATTTAGATCGGACGTTTCTAAGGTTCCTTTAAAAGAACAGCAATTACGTGCTATTGAGCGTCAACAAACTATCAAAGAAACATTGTTCATTTTTCTCCTCAAAAAAAATGAAGAAGCTTCGATTAATTTGGCTATAACAGAGCCTACTCTTAAAGTGGTGGAGTATGCCATCTCAAAACACAGTCCAATTGCACCTCAATCAAATATTATTTACCTAGCATCTATTTTGTTTGGTCTAATTCTGCCCTTTGCTGTAGTGCATGTTTCATTTTTATTGAATACTAAGATTCAGGGAAAACAAGATCTAGCTAAACTCGCTACTGAAATTCCTGTTATTGCGGAAATCCCACAAATTAAATCAGGTGTCAATCTATATTTCTCAGATCCTAATGACCGCTCTACATTAGCCGAAGCATTTCGAATTCTAACCACCAACATGAATCACGTTTTGCCTAAAGGAAATGATGCTAAAGTGATTTTTTGTACTTCTACGATCAAAGGGGAAGGTAAAACGTTTATTAGTTTAAATTTATCCTTAGCCATGGCTAGTCTAAATAAAAAGGTATTATTAATTGGAGCTGATTTAAGGAATCCTCAGATACATACCTATGCGAAAGTCAATAAAAATAGCTTAGGGGTTTCAAATTATTTATCAGACCCCTCAATCGATTGGAAGTCATTGGCGGAAAACGTTTTTAGTCAACACGCCAATCACAAAATTTTATTTTCTGGATCTATTCCTCCTAATCCAGTTCATTTATTAGCGAATGGAAATTTTGAAAAACTTTTAGAAGAAGCCAAAGCAATTTACGACTTTGTGATCGTAGATTTAGCACCTACTATTTTGGTCACAGATACGCTTATAGTATCGCACCTTGCTGATGCTACCATTTGTGCGGTTCGAGCCAATCATACGGATAAAAATATAATTCCATTCTCTGTTAATTTACATAAAACCAATCGACTTAAAAATATGGTTTATGTGATTAATGGGATTGATACAAATAAGGGGAGTGGCTACAGTTATAATTATGGGTATAATTATGGGTATGACTATGGCTACAAGGAAAGTTAATTTATACCTTATACTCAGTTAGCTCTTTTAGTGTTTTGATTGTTTTTGATGGGTCTTCGCTTTTAAATACAAAACTCCCAGCAACTAATACATCGGCACCTGCGTCTTTAAGTGCTTTGGCATTAACTGAGGTCACACCGCCATCAATCTCTATCAAAGTTGATGCACCTTTGGACGTTATAAGTGCCTTTAGTTTCTGTACTTTTTCATACGTGTTTTCTATAAAGCTTTGACCTCCAAAACCAGGATTGACACTCATGATACAAACCAAATCAATGTCATTGATAGTATCTTCCAAAACATTGATATTCGTATGAGGATTCAAGGCTACACCGGCTTTCATACCTTCTGCTTTAATGGCCTGTAGTGTCCGATGCAAATGAGTACAAGCTTCGTAATGTACCGTTAAAACATCACTACCTAGCTCCGCAAAGGTTTTGATATAGCGGTCGGGATCGACAATCATTAAGTGCACATCAACAGTTTTTTTTGCATGCTGAGTAATCGCCTTTAAAACAGGCATTCCAAACGAAATATTAGGCACAAATACGCCATCCATAATATCTATATGAAACCAGTCGGCTTCACTAGAATTTACCATTTCAATATCTCTTTGAAGGTTAGCAAAGTCTGCTGCTAAAATTGAAGGTGCAATTTTTGTTGTGCTCATGTGTCCTGTATTATGATTACAAAAATAGGATAAAAAACAAAACCCCTACCAATTGGCAGGGGTTTTGTTTTTTTAACCTAAATAGGTTTTTAAAATTTTACTTCTCGACGTGTGTTTCAAGCGTCGGATGGCTTTTTCTTTAATTTGACGTACACGTTCACGAGTCAGATCAAACGTTTCTCCAATTTCTTCTAAGGTCATTGGGTGTTGATTGCCCAATCCAAAATATAAACGAATTACATCTGCTTCTCTTGGTGTAAGCGTTTCTAAGGCGCGTTCTATTTCAGTACGTAATGATTCATGTAATAAATCTCTATCTGGATTAGGAGATTCCCCACTACGCAATACATCGTATAAGTTGGAATCTTCCCCTTCAACTAAAGGAGCATCCATAGAAACGTGACGTCCAGAATTTTTCATAGACTCCTTCACATCATTAATTGTCATGTCTAATTCCTTCGCAATTTCTTCTGCACTTGGTGGACGTTCATGAGATTGCTCTAAAAACGCATAGGTTTTATTTATTTTATTGATCGATCCAATTTTATTTAAAGGCAACCGAACAATACGCGATTGTTCTGCTAAGGCTTGTAAGATAGATTGACGAATCCACCATACAGCATATGAGATAAATTTAAAACCTCTTGTTTCATCAAAACGCTGAGCTGCTTTAATGAGGCCTAAATTTCCTTCGTTAATTAAATCGGGTAGGGTTAATCCTTGGTTTTGGTATTGTTTTGCCACAGAAACTACAAAACGTAAGTTCGCTTTCGTAAGTTTTTCTAATGCAATCTGATCACCTGCTTTAATACGCTGCGCTAATTCAACTTCTTCATCGGCTGTAATTAAATCAACTTTTCCAATTTCTTGAAGGTATTTATCTAAGGAAGCGGTCTCTCTATTAGTAACCTGCTTGGTAATTTTTAGCTGTCTCATTTAAAAGGTTTTATTTTTAAAATGGTTAGTTGGTTGTATCATTAGGTTATACGAGCGATTGTTACTAAATGTTACAAAAAAAACCGTTTTTAAATTTAAAAACGGTTTTTTTGATTTGATCAAGTAAAAACTTAATGTGTATTAGCGTCTGTTATCACGTCCGCGGTCACGTCCACCAGAACGTTTATCATCTCTTGGTGGTCTTGCAACATACCCTTCAGGTTTTTCTAACAACGCTTTACGGGATACTTTTTCTTTACGAGTTCTTGGATCTTGTCCAAAATACTTCACATCAAAAACATCACCCATATTGACAACATCAGACACATTCTCAGTACGTTCCCATGCCAATTCACTAACGTGAAGTAACACTTCGTTTCCTGGTGCATCCATATATTCTACAACTGCTCCAAAGTCAAGCATCTTAATGACTTTAACTTGGTAAGTGTCTCCCACAGTTGGCTTAAACATTAAAGAGTCAATTTTAGTTAATACAGCATCAATACCATCTTGATCCGTTCCTAAAATTTCAACAATACCTTCTTCAGTGACAGGATCTTCATTGATAACAATGGTAGTTCCTGTTGTTTTTTGAAGTTCTTGAATCACTTTTCCACCAGGTCCAATAAGGGCTCCGATAAATTCGTTTGGAATTGTTCGAGTTACCATTTTTGGAGAGTGTGGCTTCACATCGGAAGCAGGAGCTTCAATAGTTTCTGTTATTTTGTCAAGAATATGCAATCTTCCTGCACGTGCTTGTTTCAAAGCATTGACAAGAATCTCATAAGACAATCCTTTAATTTTAATATCCATCTGACAAGCTGTAATTCCTTCAGAAGTACCAGTTACTTTAAAATCCATATCTCCTAAGTGATCTTCATCTCCTAAAATATCAGATAATACAGCATAACGGTCGCCATCAGAAATTAATCCCATTGCAATTCCAGATACGGGTCTTTTAATTTGAACCCCTGCATCCATCAATGCCATAGTACCAGCACAAACAGTTGCCATTGAAGACGATCCATTTGATTCTAAGACTTCAGAAACGACACGAACGGTATAAGGACAATCCGCTGGGATCATTCCTTTTAAGCCTCTTTGTGCCAAATTTCCATGTCCTACTTCACGACGCGAAGTCCCTCTTAAAGGTCTTGCTTCACCCGTACAGAAAGGAGGGAAGTTATAGTGTAAGTAAAAATTCTCTTCACCTTCATAAGAAGGCATGTCTATTTTATTTGAATCTCTTGAAGTTCCAAGTGTAACGGTTGCTAAAGCTTGTGTTTCTCCACGAGTAAAGATTGAAGATCCGTGTGTAGACGGTAAGTAATCGATTTCACACCAAATTGGTCTGATTTCGTCAGTCTTTCGTCCATCCAAACGAACCCCTTCACTTAAGGTTAATTCACGAACGGCTTCTTTTTCGGCTTTACTGTAGTATCCGCTCACTAAGTGACCAAATTCCTCATTTTCTTCTTCAGTAAAAGACGCTTTTACTTCTTCTTTTACATCGGCAAATGCAGCGCTACGTTCCGCTTTTGAAGTTCCTTTTTTGGCAATAGCATAACATTTGTCATACGCCATATCATGAACACGCTTTTCTAAGTCTTCATTGACTTCAGCAGTGTCATATTCACGAACTTCTTTTTTTCCAAATGCTTCAGCAAGACGTACCTGCGCTGCCACTTGAATTTTAATCGCTTCATGTGCAAACTTAATAGCGTCTGCCATATCTTCTTCAGAAACTTCATCCATTTCACCTTCGACCATCATCACAGAGTCTGCAGAAGCACCAATCATCATTTCAAGATCAGAATCTACTAATTGTGCACGGCTAGGGTTAATGACGAATTCACCATTGACTCGAGCAACACGTGCTTCAGAAATTGGGCATTCGAATGGGAAATCACTTAATTGAATGGCTGCGGATGCGGCTAAACCGGCAAGTGCATCTGGCATCACATCTTCATCATGAGACATTAATTGAATCATGACTTGTGTTTCTGCGTGATAATCTTTAGGAAATAATGGACGTAAGACACGATCCACTAAACGCATCGTTAAAACTTCACCGTCACTAGGGCGTGCTTCTCTCTTAAAGAACCCCCCCGGATAGCGACCTGCTGCCGCAAATTTCTCGCGGTAATCGACCGTTAAAGGTAGAAAGTTTACATCCGATTGTTTGTAGTTTGAAACCACAGTACATAACAACATGGCTTTTCCCATTTGTACGACTACGGATCCGTGGGCTTGCTTTGCGAGCTTACCCGTCTCGATGGAGATTTCTCTACCATCACCAAGGTCAATGACCTCTTTAAATACTTTTGGTATCATAATTTTTTGTTCTAATTAAACATTGGTGTTGTGTTGTTGTCGTTGTGTGGTGTGACCAATGAAAAACTCTAATTAGCTTCTTCTATTATTTATGAACTGTAAAAGTTTTAAAACTTAAAAAAACCACGCATAAAGCGTGGTTTTTACTATTATTTTCTTAAACCTAATTCTTTAACGATTGCACGATATCTTAAAACATCAGACTTCATTAGATAATCTAATAATGAGCGACGTTTCCCAACGAGTTTAACCAAAGAGCGTTCCGTATTATAATCTTTACGATTTTGTTTTAAATGCTCAGTTAAATGGTTGATTCTTTCTGTGAATAAGGCAATTTGTCCTTCTGAAGATCCCGTGTCTTTGGCATCTTTTCCGTGTTTTTTAAAGAGTTTTTCTTTAGCTTCTTTTGTTAAATACATTCCAATATTATTTAAATAATTTTTATGCGATTGATTACGTCGTTCGTAACCAGTTGGCAAATATAATGATTTTTAGGAATCTAAAGGGTTTAGTTATCTATTTTATTTTGAAAGAGGATTCTCTGAAATTTCAAAACCAAGCCAAAAAAAAGAGCCATTTGGCTCTTTTTTTGTGTGCTGTTAACAGATATTATTGTAATGCATTCGCCGTTACAGTAATATTTAAAGTGATGATTACATCAAATTTCACTGGAGTACCACTGATAGTTCCAGATAAAGTCGCTGTAATTAGATTGGCTTCTTGTAATTCGTCAGCAATCGCATTTAATTGTGAAGCATCACTCACAGTATATACGGTATTGTTGGTGTCAGATTCTTCAAGGTTAATGTCTTCGAGTGTAATGCTGGTTTCACCAAAACTCATTGAAGCATCAGATATTGTTGCATCTTCAGCACCTAAAAAACCGTCGATTTTAAACTCTAAACTGTTGATGGTTATATTTTTAATTAAATCTTTGTATTCTTGAACCATAGAATTCGATGCAATATTGATCGTTGAGGACTCGGACCAACTTTGAGGAGTTTCAGACTCTTCGGTGACATTCACACTAACAGTCTCCGTAAAGCTTTGAGTGAAATCGATATCCGCTAATTCTTCTAATTTGTCACACGAGATGACAGCTATCATTGTTAAAAGTAACACACTAATTTTTGAAATAATTTTCATAGTATTTGTTTTTAGATTAATTTCTTAATGGTTTGTTTTGGATGAGATCCAGGTACAAATTTATTTTATTTTTTAGTTCACTACGATGTGTTATGAAATCTAAAAATCCATGCTCTTTCACAAATTCAGCCGTTTGAAACCCTTCGGGTAATTCTTTACCAGTCGTATCTCTTACTACACGAGGCCCTGCAAATCCAATCAGTGCTCCTGGTTCGCTAATATTGATATCTCCTAACATTGCAAATGAAGCCGTCGTACCACCTGTTGTGGGGTCTGTACAGAGCGAGATGTAAGGAATTCCAGCTTCGGCTAATTGCGCTAACTTCACTGAAGTTTTGGCGAGTTGCATTAACGACAAGGCTGCTTCCATCATTCGTGCACCACCAGATTTAGAGATGATCATGAACGGGGTGTTGTTTTCAATGGCATAATCGGCAGCACGCGCAATTTTTTCTCCTACAACAGATCCCATAGAGCCCCCAATAAAACTAAAGTCCATACAGGCGATGACAAGATCCTTTCCTTTGGATTTTCCAACAGCAGTTCGTACGGCATCTTTTAAATTTGTTTTCGATTGCGCGGCCTTCAAACGATCCGTGTAGGCCTTATTGTCAACAAACTTTAAAGGGTCTTTAGATGTAATATTTGGATGTAACTCTTTGTATATATTATCGTCAAAAAGCATTTTAAAATATTCATCACTCCCAACACGAACATGATAGCCATCTTCAGGACTTACATAGTAATTCCTTTCGAGTTCCTCTGTTTCTACAACTTTTCCTGTAGGGGATTTATACCAAAGTCCTTTAGGAGTGTCGCGTTTCGCCTCTGTAGGTGTTTGTATTCCTTTGTCTTTTCTTTTGAACCAAGCCATGTAATAAGTGTCTAAAAGGTAAAATTAAAGTACAAATCTACACAAATTTTATAATGTATCGACATTATTTAAATCCTCAAATGCTTTTTTAAGTCTTGAAATGAATGCTTTTTCACCTTCACGTAGCCAACGTCTTGGGTCATAGTACTTTTTGTTAGGAACATCTGCTCCGTCTGGATTGCCAATTTGAGCGGCTAAATACGCTTCATTGGTTTTAAAATCATCACGAATTCCAGTCATGAATGCATATTGCATATCTGTATCGATATTCATTTTGATCACTCCGTAAGAAATTCCTTCTCTAATTTCTTCTACTGTTGAACCGGATCCACCATGAAATACAAAATCAATATGGTTTTCAGAAACATTGTATTTTTTAGTGACAAATTCTTGAGAATTCTTTAAAATTTTCGGCGTCAATTTAACGTTACCCGGTTTGTAAACTCCATGAACATTTCCAAAAGCTGCTGCAATTGTAAACTGATCACTTACTTTACTAAGCTCTTCATAAGCATAAGCAACTTCTTCGGGTTGTGTGTATAATTTTGAAACATCAACATCACTATTGTCAACACCATCTTCTTCACCACCAGTAATCCCTAATTCAATTTCAAGCGTCATTCCCATTTTGGACATGCGTTCTAAATAGGTTTTACAAATAGCGATATTTTCTTCAATAGGCTCTTCAGATAAATCAATCATGTGAGAGCTGTATAATGATTTTCCAGTTTGAGCAAAATGAACCTCACTTGCGTCTAACAATCCATCAATCCAAGGTAATAATTTTTTTGAACAGTGATCGGTGTGTAAAATTACAGGCACGCCATAAGCCAACGCCATTTCGTGAATGTGTTTTGCCCCTGCGATAGATCCTGCAATTGCTGCTTTTTGTCCCTCGTTAGAAAGTCCTTTTCCTGCATTAAATTGTCCGCCTCCATTTGAAAATTGAATAATTACTGGAGCATTTAATTCTTTAGCAGTCTCAAGAACACCGTTTATTGTGTTTGAGCCAATGACATTCACCGCTGGAAGGGCGAATCCTTTTTCTTTAGCAAGTTTGAAAATTTCTTGAACTTCACGTCCTGTAGCAACGCCTGGTTTGATGTTATGACTCATTCTATTGGTTTTTATAATGGCTGTAAAAGTAATGATTATATATAATTTTGAACCCTAAATTGGTCGGGATTAATGGATTATTATACGAAAACGATATCGTTATTACGAACTTTCTAGAAAGGATAATTAATTCCAATATTGTAAACGGCTTTACTAAAATTGAAATCATTTAACCAACGATTTTGATCCCCATAGGTGGGGTCATAGGCTTTAAAACCAGTATCAAATCTGAATATGAAATAATCAAAATCATAACGTAAACCTATACCTGCTCCGACCGCAATATCTTCTAAAGATTGAAGTGTGTCAAAAGTGGCCCTTTCGTCGGTCACATCATCTAGTACATTCCAAATGTTCCCAGCATCCACAAAGAAGGCACCATTAAGATTTCCAAATAAATTATAACGATGTTCTATGCTGAATGCAATTTTAAGATTCGCTTCGTTAAATTCATTATTATTCCCCGAACTTCCAGGTCCTAAATCATAAGCGGTCCAGGCTCTGTTGTCATTGGAACCGCCTGCAAAAAAACTTTTAGAGAACGGAATGCTTGATGCATTACCCACTGGAATTGCAATTCCAAAAAAACTTCGCAATGCAAGCACATTACTTCGACCTAAATCCCAAAGTCTAATGTGATCAATTTCAGTCTTAATATATTGAGAAAACGGAACGCCATTGACTTCAAAAGCATTTTCAGAATTACTTTTTAAATTTAATAATTTTGATGCACTGTAGAGTAGGTTTCCAGCAAGTTCCAACTTAAATCTAAATATTGAAAAATCGCTATCCAAAGAATTTACGCGACTATTTCTTAAGTAATTAAAGTTGCTAGCCAAAATAAAGTTATCTTGAATTAATCTGTTTTTACGTTCTTTAATGTTTCTAACGGTCTGATAATCATTTGGATTTGAGCTTTGAAATAAATCATCGGTCGTTACCAAGTTTATGAAATCATCAGCTCTAGACACGATAAGTTCTGTTTGCCCATTGCTAGTGGTGTTTAGGTATTCTATTGGAGTCTCGTAGGTTTGAGTCGCTATGTTGTCTAATCGATTGAATGAGTTACGATACACACTAAAAAAGTTGTTTGGATTCAAATTCCTTACATACTGCATATTCACCAAATCCAATGTATTGGTTACTTTTTCGGAAGGAAACCAGCGGTATCCAAAGGTTCCATTAATAGTTTGTTTGTCTAATCCAATATTTGTTTGACCTGTAAATCCAGTACTAATTTGGGTACTAGGTGACATGTATTTGGGGATGATTTTTTCGGTGTTAAATGGGAAAAACAAACGAGGGAGATTCAGTTTTATATCGGCTCCTAATTCATTAATATCAAAAAATTTAGCATCGGTTTTCGCTCCGTCTTTTGAGGCTCCAATAGCGCCTAAAACAGAAACTTGAAGCGTTTCAGCGCCTTTAAAAATATTTCTAATTACAACACCACTACTAAAAGAAACACCTACTTTTTGAATGTTGCTTTGAGATAAATTCACGTCAAACCCTAAACCATATTTTTTCTTTGGAGTCAAGTAAATATTGGCGGTTAGTGTTGTGTCGGCAATGTTTTCAATATATTCAATATTTGGATATTTAAATGTTTTTAATTCATTCAAATAGCGGTAGGTTCGGCTGCGATCGATATCTCTAAAAATAGACCCTTTTGAAATTAGGACCGCTTTGGTTAATGCCTTTGGTAAATAATTCATATTATTATAACTGTAGAGGTTATAATTGTCATATGATATGGAGTCTTGAACACTTTTTGAGCGGTTTTCAAACGTCGCATCCGTATAGATATTGACGTCTTTAATGCGGTAAATTTCAAACGGAACCCGCGTTATAGAATCTTCATTTCTAATAATTCTGTTTTGAATTTGAACCGATACGTTTACGTTTTTTTTGGTTCCAATAGTATCGTTTTCGAATCGAATATAATCTTGAGAAAAATGAAAAACTCCCGAATTCCTAAAAGCATTGGTGAGTCGAGATCGCTCTTTTTCAAAATTTGAAGTCTTAAATTGTGTTCCTTTTATTAGATGTGAACTAATGGCTAGCTTGTTGTAGAGTGTATCAATTATTGGACTGTCAATACGACTCGAAATACTATCTAAATGATACGCATCTCCAGTGGTAATTTTGTAGTCAACCTTCGCCTGTTTTTCAGAAAGAACTTCAACGTCATAGTCAATAGTTCGATCAAACCATCCGTTGGAAAAATAGTAGCGCTCTAGGTTTTTTTTTGTTTTTTTTATTTTCATCGAATCCAACACCACAGGAGCTTCGCCGATTTTTTTGAGCCAGCTATTAAACCCTAATGCTGAGTTTTTTAATTGATTGAGTTGTTTCTCTGATAATTTTGAAATTAAACGTTGTTTTCGTTTGGGGTTCTTTTTTAACCAAGCTTCAAAAATAGAATCTCTGTTTGGGCGTGCTAAACTATATAAATGTAAGCCAATTGGATAGCCCGCTAAAGCTGTATTTGTTTTTTGAAATGATAAATTTGTAAGTAATTCAGAACCTTTCTTCTCCCCGTTGATGTAAAAATTATTTTCCTTTAATAAATGATCTGTAGACGCAACTCGTTTTACCATATCACAGCCTGTGAATATATGGGTTATTAGAACTAATAAAATTATTTTTGTTAGTGTTTGTCTCAACAATCAATAAATAAAATTTAGATTTACATTCTAAATTATTAATAATCAAAAGTACATTTTTTAGATGTTAACTAAAAGCCAAATAAAGTTAATCACCAGTCTTAAGCAAAAAAAGTTTAGACAGCAGCACCAGTTATTTGCGGTAGAAGGGGTCAAAGTCGTACAAGAGTTTTTAAACTCTGACTATGAATTAGTTGAAATTTTCGCAGTAGATAACCGTTATGTGTCCTATAATCAAAAATTTACAGAAGTCAGTTCAAAAGAACTTTCAAAAATTAGTGGATTTAGTTCTCCCAACAATGTGTTGGCTACGTTTAAAATTCCAGCACAAAAACCAATTCATTGGTCTGCTCTTGTCGTGGCCCTTGATGATGTAAATGACCCGGGAAATCTAGGGACTATTATTCGTTTGTGTGATTGGTTTGGTATTCAAGATTTGGTGTGTAGCGAAGCCACGGTAGACTGCTACAATCCAAAAGTTGTGCAAGCCGGTATGGGTTCCCATTCGCGTGTGAATATCAGTTATGTAGATCTTAAAAAGGCGTTGCTTTTAGCTCCTAATTGCATAGGAACTTTTATGGATGGTTCTTCTATATACAAGGAAAAACTGCCAACTTCCGGAGTTCTTGTTCTTGGAAACGAAGCTAACGGAATTTCTCAAGAGGTTGAGGCTTTAGTTACAAAACGACTTTCGATACCAAGATTTGGAAAACTTAAGCAGACAGAAAGCTTAAACGTAGCCAATGCAACGGCGATTATTCTAAGTGAGTTTAAGAGAAATCTTATTGAAACGTAAAATTGATAAACAAGCCTCTTGTTTGCATTTGGGAAATATTACTTGTCCAAGGGCTGTTTGGGTCGATATCTTTTACTAATTCATCTTTCATAGAAAATACACCTCGAATTGAAGGAGTGAATTTGAACCATTCTAAAAAAAGATCAATTCCAATCCCGAGTTCATAATACAAATTATTTTTTTTAAGTCGAAAAATTCGATTGCTGTTATCTTCTGGATTGTCTTGTTGGCTCGACAAGTTTAAAGCCGTAGAAAATCCACCAACAATAAATGGTTTAATATTATTGAGTCGCTTTGTAGATAACTTGATTAGTAAGGGAATATGAATAAAAGTCGAACGAATTTCACGCGTCAGATCTTTATCCTCAAAGCCAATTCCATTAAAATAACTAGAGTCATAGTTTAAAATCCGACTCGAAATCACCAAGCCTGGCTCTAAACGAATATCAATGTAGTCGTTAATTCGTAAGTTCCCCAAAAGACCGACATTAAACCCAGTAGATGTCGTCACTTGAATGTCTTTTTGGTCTTGAAAGTAGTCTAAATTAAAATCGTAGGAATTAAACCCAAGGTAATATCCATATGAAATCGTCTTTTTATCAAAATTTTCATTATTTATCACCTTTTCTTTACTGAACCATTGCGCTTCAGTAAACTGAACGGTCATTAAAGTCAATAGGATTAATAAAACGTACTTCATTGGTGTTATTTTGTAGCAGTATAAATAGTTGCTACTCCAAATGTTTGTGGGTAGGCTTTCGAAGAAGTAAACCCTGTTTTATCCAAAATATTGTTGAAAGCATTTCCATAAGGGAATTTTGAAGCTGATTCACTCAAATAACTGTACGCAACTTTATCTTTAGAAAATAGTTTCCCAACAAGCGGCAGTACAATTTTATTATGCAGATAATACCCTTGTTTGAAAGGGAATTTCGTTGGAACTGACGTTTCTAAAACCACAAATATTCCGCCAGGCTTTAAAACTCTCAGAATTTCCGCTAAGCCAATTTCCAAGTTTTCAAAATTTCGAACTCCAAAGGCCACTGTAATAGCATCAAATGTGTCAGCATCAAAAGGAAGGTTTTCAGAATCTCCAACCACCATGTCTATGGTTTTATGAAGTTGTTTTTTCAATATTTTTTTACGACCGACTTCTAGCATGCCTTCGCTGATGTCCAACCCTATAATTTGAGTCGCTTTTGTTCGGGTTAAATTAATGGCTAAATCGCCAGTACCCGTCGCAATGTCAAGAATGTTTTCTGGATTTTTTTCCGCTACAATTTGTACAACTTTGTTGCGCCATTTGATGTCAATTCCAAAAGAGATGACCCGATTTAAATCATCATATTCATTTGAAATGGTATCAAACATTTGAGCGATTTGTTGTTTTTTACCAAGTTCGCTATTTTTATAAGGCGTTATTTTTTCAGACATATGTAGTGAGACCTATTCATTAATATTTCAATGCAAAGAAATACAATTCGTAATCAAATCCCTAAAAATAACGTATATTTGCGCATCTTTTTAATTGATAATTAATGAAAATTATTATAGCCGGCGCTGGAGAAGTCGGGTTTCATTTAGCGAAGCTTTTATCTTACGAATCACAAGAAATTACGCTTATAGATCTGGATAAAGAAAGTCTCGTTTACGCAGACACGCATCTGGATATAAAAGTAATTAAAGGCGATGCCACTTCTATTTCTGTATTGAAAGAAGCTCGGATTCTAAATTCGGATCTATTTATTTCCGTGACCTCTTCTGAAACGTCTAATATTACATCTTGTGTATTAGCCAAACAGCTGGGCGCAAAACGCACCATAGCAAGAATTTCTAATCCCGAATTTATAAATCATAAGGACGAAGTTGGCTTTACCAAATTTGGTATAGATGAGCTTATTTCTCCGGAGTCATTGGCAGCTGCTGAAATTGAGTTATTATTGAGTCAGTCGGTATTTAATGATACCTACGAGTTTGAAGAAGGTGCGTTAACCATGCTTGGACTGTCCCTTTCCAAAGACGCCAAAATCATTAATAAATCAGTTAAAGTTGCAGCACAATTGTTATCTGACATCCATTTTATTCCGATCGCAATTCAGCGTATCGGTTCTCCTTTAACTATTATTCCTAGAGGAGATACCGTTTTCAAAGAAGGCGATCGCGTCGTTTTTATCACTTCTAAAGGGGGTGATGAGGAATTGTGTCGACTCACAGGTAAGAAAAAAACTGAAATTAAAGATGTGATGATTTTAGGAGGAGGCAAAATTGGTTTTAAAACAGCTTGTGATCTTTCCAAAAACTTCAACATTAAACTTGTTGAAAAATTAAAAGACAGAGCTTTTGATCTAGCTGAACAGCTTCCTGACACCCTAGTAATTAATGGTGATGGAAGAAATGTGGAGCTATTAGATGAAGAAAATATTAATGATATGGATGCTTTTATTTCTGTGACTGGAAATTCAGAAACCAATATCATGTCTTGTTTAGTTGCCAAATCTAAGGGGGTCAAAAAAACAATCGCTTTGGTTGAAAACATGGATTATTATAAATTGTCTCATTCTATTGGAGTAGACACCTTAATTAACAAAAAACTACTTGCGGCCAATAGTATTTTTAGATACATCCGTAGGGGCGAGGTGGTTGCAATGACTAAGTTGAGCAATATGGAAGCGGAGCTGCTTGAGTTTGTCGTAAAACCAACCTCAAAAATATGCAATAAATTCATTAAGGAAATCGCTTTTCCCCTTTCTGCAATTATTGGTGGAGTCATCCGAGATGAAGAAGGATTTATTGCTTTAGGCGATTTTAAAATTGTTTCCGGTGATCGAGTCGTTGTGTGTTGTTTGCCACAATCCATTAAAAAAGTAGAGAGTTACTTTTACTAATCTTACCTTGTGATGAAACTTAACTATAAAATCATATTTCACTTTTTTGGACTCTTATTATTGTTCAACGGAGGTTTTATGTTGTTAGCGGCTCTGCTGAGTTTTTTTTATAAAGATGGCGCAACCTTTGATCTATTTTTAGCGGGTATTTCGGTCTTAGCTTTTGGAGTGATGTCCATGCTTTGTACTAAAAACCACACCAAGGAAATGAACAAGCGCGAAGGCTATTTGGTCGTCGCTTTTGGCTGGATTGTCATGACGATGTCAGGGACACTTCCGTATCTATTTACTGGGGCCATTCCAGATTTTTCAAATGCGTTTTTCGAAACAATTTCGGGCTATACCACTACTGGGTCTACTATATTAAATGATATTGAGTCTCTACCAGAAGGGGTCTTGTTTTGGAGAAGTTTGACGCATTGGATAGGTGGGATGGGGATCATCGTATTAGCAATTGCTATTTTACCGCTTTTAGGCATCGGAGGGATGCAACTTTTTGCTGCCGAAGCGCCTGGGCCAAGTGCCGATAAATTACACCCTAGAATCACCGATACGGCCAAACGATTATGGCTTATTTATTTTGGATATACTGCGGCTGAAACCCTGTTTTTATCTTTAGCGGGGATGTCCTTTTTTGATGCACTAAACCATTCGATGAGTACGTTGTCTACAGGAGGTTTTTCAACTAAAAATGCCAGTATAGCGCATTGGAATGACAGACCGTTGATTCAGTATATAATTATTTTGTTTATGTTTTTAGCAGGTACCAATTTTGTATTGAGTTACTTTGCATTTAAAGGAAAATTAAGTAAAATAGTACAGGACGAAGAGTTCAAACTCTATTTTAAATTCATTCTAATTTTCACATTGATAGCAGCAAGTGTTATCTATTACTATTCCTATATGGATGCTGCTTCCGTGTTCGATCATCCTCTGGTTTGGGGCATTGGCGAAGGGTCTTTCAGACATGCGCTTTTTCAAGTAGTGGCGATTGTAACTACTACTGGATTTGTTTCTGCCGATTATACATTATGGGCGCCATTTTTACTTGTGTTTTTCTTTGGGTTGATGTTTTTAGGGGGGTCCGCAGGTAGTACATCAGGTGGTGTGAAACTTGTTCGTCATCTTATCCTCTTGAAAAACGGTTTTTTAGAATTTAAACGCAGTTTACATCCGAGTGCAGTTTTACCGGTTCGCTATAACAATAAATCGGTTTCAGGTGAAATTGTATTTAATGTCCTTGGTTTTTTTATTCTCTATATGTTGTCCTTTATTGTTGGGGCTTTGGGGTTTGCAATTCTTGGACTTGACTTTGAATCGGCCATTGGAGTTGCTGCCTCTAGCTTAGGAAATGTAGGGCCCGCTCTCGGTGAGTTTGGACCCTCCAATAACTTTTTTGAAATGCCTACTGCTGGCAAATGGTGGGCTGCTTTCTTAATGCTAATCGGACGATTAGAATTATTTACTGTCCTTATTTTGTTTACCCCTTTCTTCTGGAGAAATCGATAAGACTAAAATCTAACTAACCGCTTTTTTGATACGTTCAATAGCTTCAACAATCTGATCTTGAGAAGCCGCATACGATATACGAATACAGTTAGGGTTCCCAAAGGCATCGCCAGTCACGGTCGCCACTAAAGCAGCTTCCAATAGATACAACGAAAAGTCAGTTGCGTTCTTAATAAGCGTTCCGTTAAATGTTTTGCCAAAAAAGGCAGTCACATCAGGAAATACATAAAAAGCACCTTCAGGGGTGTTGCAAGTAAACCCGTCGATATCTTTTAATAAACCAAGAATCAAATCTCGACGTACCTTAAATTCATCAATCATATACTGAACCTTTGTAGGCGAGGCTTCTAAGGCTGTAATAACGGCACGTTGCGCAATACAATTTGCGCCACTTGTAATTTGTCCTTGCATTTTGTTACAGGCACGAGCAATCGCTACGGGCGCTCCTAAGAATCCAATACGCCATCCCGTCATTGCAAAGGCTTTTGAAACCCCATTAATAGTAATGGTTCTGTCGTACATGTCTTCAAATTCAGCCATGCTTGCATGGCCGCCAACAAAATTAATATGCTCATATATTTCATCGGAAACGATGTAAATATTTGGATAATTTTTTAACACATCGGCAAGGGCTCTCAATTCCGATTTACTGTAAACAGAGCCACTTGGATTACAAGGCGAACTAAACCAAATCATTTTTGTTTTGGGCGTAATGGCAGCTTCTAATTGTTCAGGGGTCATTTTAAAGTCGGTCTCAATAGACGTTACTACTTCAACGGGTACACCATCGGATAATTTCACAATATCCGCATAACTCACCCAGTAAGGGCAAGGTAAGATCACTTCATCGCCTTTATTGAGCATGACTAATGCTACATTGGCTAAACATTGTTTTGCTCCTGTAGAAACTACAATTTGTGAAGGTTGATAACTAATATTATTATCGCGCTTAAATTTCGTAATAATGGCTTGCTTCAGTTCTGCATATCCATCCACTGGGGTGTAGGAATTATAATTTTCATCAATGGCTGTTTTGGCAGCGTCTTTAATGAAATCGGGTGTGTTAAAGTCTGGTTCTCCCAAACTTAGTCCTATAATATCTTTGCCTTCGGCTTTTAATTCTCTTGCTTTGGCCGCCATCGCTAAGGTCGCTGATGTGGCCATATTTAAAATTCTTTCAGAAAGTAATTGGTTCATGTGTTGGTTTTATGCTGGTATTGCTGGTTTGACTCCCATTTCTTTTAAATATCTAAAATGAGCTCTAATAGCTTTTCGTGTTGTTTCAAATTCGTTGTATGGTAAGTTGAATTCCAAAGCGGTTTTCTTTACGATTTCAGCAATTTTCCCATAATGGACATGCGAAATATTTGGGAAAATATGGTGCTCAACTTGATGATTCAAGCCGCCTGTAAACCAGTTGACCAATTTATTTTTTGGAGAAAAATTCACTGTTGTTAAGAGCTGATGTATAGCCCATGTATTTTTCATCGTGCCACTGGCCTCTGGTGTAGGCATTTCTGCTTCTTCCATGATATGAGCCAATTGAAACACCATACTAAGAATGAGTCCAGCGGTATAGTGCATGACAAAAAATCCCAATAAAACTTTGTACCAAGCCATGTCTAAAATTAACATTGGAAGTACAATCCATAAACTCAAATAGATCACTTTTGAAATGACTAACGTGCTCCAGTTTAAGAATGGATTTGGAAATTTTCCGTATGAAAGTTTACGTTTCATATAGCGTTTCATTTGTAGGAAATCAGTGGTAATAGCCCAGTTGATCGTCAAGAGTCCATACAACAATATAGAGTAGATGTGTTGAAATTTATGGTGTCGTTTCCATTTGGTCTGTTTTGTGAATCGTAGAACACGACCTGCGTCTAAATCTTCGTCATGACCAGGAATGTTTGTATAGGTATGGTGCAATACATTGTGTTGAACTTTCCAATTATAAACATTACCAGCAAGAATATAAATACTGCCCCCCATGATATTATTAACCCATGTTTTATTTGAAAATGACCCATGATTCCCATCGTGCATCACATTCATTCCAACGCCCGCCATCCCGACGCCCATTACAACGGTAAATAAAAGTTGTAGCCACCCTGGCATATCGATTGTAAGGATTAAAAAATAAGGCACTAAGAAAATCGAAAACATTACAATTGTTTTGACCCAAAGTTGCCAGTTTCCAGAGCGGTTAATTTTGTTATCTTTAAAATATGCGTTGACTCTGCTGTTTAATGTTTTGAAAAATTTAGCTGAATCTGTTCTTGAAAATGTAATTGTTGGCTTTGTCATGAGTTGTGTTTGTTATCTCTGATAAAAATATTGACCAAATATAAATAATAAAAAAGTTTAGACCGTGAGGTTTTACAATATTTAACAGATTTATGGCTATTTTTGCTAAAAATTGACAAAAGCATGCATTTAATCCAAAAATACTTCCCTAATTTATCAGATGTTCAATTAAAACAATTTGAAGCATTACAGGGACTTTATGAAGATTGGAACTCGAAAATAAATGTTATTTCACGAAAAGATATTGAATCACTCTATCTTCATCATGTACTTCATTCTCTGTCGATTGCAAAGTTAGTAACATTTAAAGAGGGTTCAAAAATTTTAGATATTGGGACTGGAGGCGGGTTTCCTGGAGTGCCTTTGGCGATCCTGTTTCCAGAGGTCAAATTTCACCTAGTAGACAGTATTAATAAAAAGTTAAAAGTCGTGAATGGCGTTGCGGAGAGTTTGGGTTTGGAAAACATTCGAACTACGCACGCACGCGCCGAGTCAATTAAAGGGCAATACGATTTTATTATTAGCCGTGCGGTCACAACCATGCCCGATTTTGTGGGGTGGATCAAAAATAGAGTGGCTAAAAAAAGTGTACACCCGATCAAAAACGGAATTCTCTATCTAAAAGGAGGGGATTTAACAGAAGAATTAAAAATCTATACAAAAGCATCACTCTATGATTTAAGTGATTATTTTGAAGCCCCCTTTTTTGAGACCAAAAAAATTGTCCACCTACCGCTCAAGTATAAAGGTTAATTTTCACCCAACTGCATGCAGTTGTAAGTTTAATATTTCACACGTTTGAGTATAAAAAAAAAGGTCGCCTAAAAATCACTTTTTAGACGACCTTTTTAAGTGACTGCTATTTTTATGAATCGCCTAAAAATGGGTAGCGATAATCTGTTGGCGTTACAAACGTCTCTTTGATCATTCGAGGTGAAATCCAACGTAGTAAATTCTGAGCAGAACCCGCTTTGTCATTGGTTCCCGAAGCACGCGCCCCTCCAAAAGGTTGTTGTCCAACAACAGCACCAGAAGGTTTGTCATTAATATAAAAGTTTCCAGCCGCATTTTCTAGCAGCTTAGTTGCGAGAGTTGCTGCGTATCGGTCCGTTGAAAAGATCGCACCAGTAAGCGCATATTCGCTAGTTTCATCCACTAATTTTAAAGTCGCTTCAAAAGCGTCGTCTTCATACACATAAACCGTCATCACAGGACCAAATAATTCGGTACTCATGGTTGCATACTTTGGATTGGTGGTTTCAATAAGAGTTGGTTCAATAAAATACCCTTTACTCTTGTCGTAGTTCCCACCAGCAAGGATCGTCGCGTCCGTATCTTGTTTTGCACGGTCAATAAAACCTGCAAGTTTGTCAAAAGAACCTTCGTGAATCACCGCCGTAATAAAATTACTTAAATCTTCTGGAGACCCCATTTTAAATGTTTTCATTTCTGCAATCATAAAGGCTTTAATTTCTGGCCACAAACTTTTTGGAATATAAGATCTTGAAGCGGCACTACATTTTTGCCCTTGAAATTCAAAAGCACCTCGTAGCATTCCGGTCGCAACTTGTTTGGCATTTGCCGAAGGATGCGCCACAATAAAGTCTTTACCACCCGTTTCGCCAACAATGCGTGGATAGGTTTTATAGTTGTGAATATTATTTCCGATTTGTTTCCATAGTTCCTTAAATATATGGGTAGAGCCTGTAAAGTGAAGTCCAGAAAAATCAGGACTTGCCAAAACCGTATCCGTAATCATGACGGGATCTCCAAAAACCACATTAATGACCCCTGGAGGCACGCCGGCTTCTTCAAAAACATCCATAATAACTTTGGCAGAATAGACTTGGCTATCACTCGGTTTCCAGACCACTACATTACCCATCAACGCCATACAGGCTGCAAGGTTTCCGGCAATAGACGTAAAGTTAAAAGGCGATACTGCATAGGTAAACCCTTCCAAAGGACGGTATTCAATACGGTTCCATGCGGCACTTGTACTTTGTGGTTGATCTTTGTAGATATCGGTCATGAATTGAACGTTGAACCTCAAGAAATCGATAAATTCACAAGCAGCATCAATTTCAGCTTGATACACTGTTTTGGACTGCGCAATCATGGTCGATGCGTTTATTTTTGCACGGTAAGGTCCTGCGATTAATTCGGCCGCTCTTAGAAAGATTCCGGCACGTTGTTCCCAAGGTAATTGTGACCAAGACTTACGCGCTTCTAAGGCTGTTGAAATAGCTGTTTCTACATGTGCTTTTTGAGCCGTGTGATACGATCCAAGTATGTGTTTGTGATCATGTGGAGGACTCATAGTCTCGGTCGTTTCTGACTTCACGTCTTCTCCGTTTATGTACATTGGAACTTCGATGGAATTCGCCAGCATTGTCTTATAAGTTGATAGTACTTCTTCACGTTCAGCAGAACCTGGTTTGTATGACTTGACAGGCTCATTAATTGCTTCTGGAACCTTAAAAAATCCTTTTCCCATGATATTAGTTTTTTAGTGTGTGTATTTAGTGAATAATAAAGTGTGAAATTACACTTTATAGTCGGTGTTTAAGTTTTAAATGTAGATTAATTTTGTGCAAATGAAGCACTTAACTTGAACGTTGGGATGGTAACTTTGAATTTAGTTGAGTTGGAATGATTGATCATTAAATAGGACCCTTTCATAGCGCCAAACGGGGATTTTAAAACACATCCAGAATTATAAGTATGACGGTCACCAGGGATCAGAATGGGTTTCTCACCTACAACGCCTTCACCAGAAACAATTTCGACATCATTAAGTGCATCTTTAATGTCCCATCGCCTTGCCAACAGTTGAGCAGTTTCATGGCTCTGGTTTTCAATCGTAATTTCATAACTAAACGCATAATGAATACTGTCATCTTTGTAGAAGGTTCCTTCAAACTCAGTTTCAATCGAAATTTTTATGCCTTTGGTTATTTGTTCAATCATAGCGTATAAAAATAGTGAATTAACTCAAACTAAAAAATTAATTTACAAAAAGCGATGGTTTTATTTGAAATTCTAAATGGATTAATTGCTGATTTTTGTGGAGTTACCCTCGCCAACGCCTATAATTCGGTCGTATCGAGCGCCTAAATCTCTGTAGTAGATAAGTACTTTGTAATTGTTTTCGGTTTCGTAAAAATTACCGCTAATGGCGCCTTCTTCCAGTTCATTTAAATCATTTACAATCACATATTTATAGTTATAAAACCCTTGTTTGAGTTTCATTGTAAGTTCATAGGATCTGCTTTGAGTGTTGTACGTCATCTGATTCGCTTGGCTTAGGCTATAGTTATTATAATTGCCATACACATGGATGGATGAATTGGTTAATTTTGGGTAAAACAAAGAAAAATGAACTTCGGTATAATCGGCTTCAATTGAAGGGTTTTCGCGATCTAAAACCGTAATTTTAAAATTCCCATTCACATCTGGATTGTAAGTGTAACTGCTTTTTGAACGATCGACATCTAAGTATAAATAACTGTGATAGACTTCCTCTAAATCTGTAAATTGAACGCCCAAATTGGAGCCCCTTACATCTTTATTTTCAAAATATAAATATTCGTTTCCACCCCAAAAGGTGGAAGCCGATTGGTAGCGATAAATTAATTCATTTCCTAAAATATATTGCGGTTTAAGTCCAGAAATAGCCGTTTTCAAATTGTTGTTTTGAAGGATCACCGTGTTGATGGTCTGTTTTGGATTGATCACCCGAAAATTAGACGTATTAACCACAAAGTCAACCGATTGTTTGGTGTTGATGTGTGCCACATTTCTGGATCTTTTTAGTGTGACCCCCACATTAGCCAGATTCTCATACACCATGAATTTTCTACTAAAAACAAGATCATCGTAATCATCAAAAATTTTAATTAAATAATTCCCAGATGCTTTTAAACGCGTTTGTTTGTTTGGGATTTGAAGGCGGTAATTCGAATAAATCTGATAGGTATTGAAAGAGTTTTCGTAATTCACAATTCGTAAGTTATCGAGCCCTTGAAGATATTCCGATTTCATTAAGTTTGATTTAGTCCAGTCATAATTGTAATGTTCTATGACATAATAAAAATCGTCTTCGTCACCATTAAGTGCATCAAATTCTAAATACAGGCGTTCATTAAGACCTAGAATAGGTAGCTCAGATTGATTGGTGTTACTTTTAAAAGTAATGGTTTTAATAAAATCTTCGGGCTCCACTTCTTGAACTTGTGAAAAGCCAATTAATGACCACAATAAAATAAATAGGATGTATAGATGTTTAACCATGTGAATTTGATAAAATACAAGGTAAATATAAACAAATTTTATGCCTAAATTAAATTGAATCCTTTTATTAAAAAAATCTCTTTAATTATTGTGTAAATCGCACATTAAATTTGTAAATTTGCATCGTTTTTTAGATAACAATTTCAACAAAAATACCTATGTCAAACGACATCCGAATTAAAAAAGGTTTAGATATTAAGTTAGTAGGGGAGGCAACATTAACCAAAAGTGATGCCATCAAAAGTAACTTTTACAGTATCAAACCCGAAGATTTTCACGGACTCACCCCTAAATTATTAGTCAAAGCTGGCGCGAAAGTCAAAGCAGGTGAGCCTATTTTTTATGACAAATCCAACGAGTCTATTCAGTTTGTTTCGCCTGTTTCAGGAGAAATCGTCGAAATCATCCGAGGAGAGAAACGTCGTATTTTAGAAGTCAAAATACAAGCAGAAAAAACGCAAACGTTTTTAGAGCATCAAAAAATTGAAGTTAAAAGTGCTAATGCAGAAGACATCAAAGCAACACTTCTTGCTTCTGGATGCTGGCCATTTATTATGCAGCGTCCTTATGACGTGATTGCAAACCCAAACATCACGCCAAAAGGTATTTTCATATCGGCCTATGCCTCCGCGCCTCTAGCAGCAGATTATGATTTTGTGTTAACGGGGAAGCAAGCAGAATTACAAGCGGCAGTCACCGCACTTTCAAAACTAACAACTGGAAAAATACACGTGAGTGTTTCCAAAGATTCACATTCACCATTCACCAACTTAGAAGATGTTGTAACGCACAATGTGTCTGGACCACATCCTTCTGGGAATGTTGGAACACTCATCAATAAAATTGATCCAATCAATAAAGGGGAGGTTGTTTGGACCCTCACTCCACAAGATTTAGTGATCATCGGCGAATTGCTTTTAACAGGTAAATTCAATGCTGAAAGAATTGTGGCTCTTGCAGGATCAGGAATTAAAGAACCTCGTTATTTAGTTACCAAAATTGGAAGCGAAATTGCGACGATGGTGTACGATCGTGGGATCGAAAAAGACGCCAATGTTCGAATTATTTCGGGTACTGTTTTAAGTGGAAAAGAAATAAAACCAGATGGTTATTTAGGGTACTACTCCAACGTAGTAACCGTGATTCCTGAAGGTGATGATTATGAGTTTTTTGGATGGAACAAACCTGTTTTTGATAAGGTATCAACCTCAAGAGCATTAACGTTTTCTTGGTTAACTCCTAATAAAAAATTCGATTTAAATACCAATACCAACGGAGAACATAGAGCCTTTGTAATTACGGGGTCTTATGAAGAAGTATTTCCATTGGATATTTTTCCAATGCAGATTTTAAAAGCGTGTATGTATCAAGATCTTGATGAAATGGAAGCGCTCGGAATGTATGAAATCGCTCCAGAAGATTTTGCATTGACTGAATTTGTATGTGTTTCTAAACAACCACATCAAAAAATAATAAGAGAAGGACTAGACTTAATGCTTAAAGAAATAGGATAAAAATGAGTTTAAAAAGTAATTTACACAATCTTAAAGAAAAGTACAAAGGCACTAAAATGGCTCCGGCCTTTAATGCTTTGCATACCTTTTTATATTTACCAAACGAAATCACGCACAATGGCACGCACATTAAAGCAGCCGATGATTTAAAGCGGACGATGAATACCGTTATTATGGCGATGGTTCCTTGTTTAATTTTCGGAATGTTTAATGCAGGCTATCAACACCATTTGGCCTTAGGAACTATTGAGTCCGCTCAAGGGTTTTTAGGCGCATCGTTTTGGACATGGAGTAATTTAGTCATCGGAATGTGGAAAGTATTGCCGCTAGTGGTCGTGTCTTACGGCGTTGGATTGGCCATTGAATTCCTATTTGCAGTGATTAAAGGTCATGAAGTTGAAGAAGGCTACCTGGTGACAGGAATGTTGGTTCCGCTTATTGTCCCTATTGATTTACCGCTTTGGATGCTTGCAGTGGCGGTTGCATTTGGAGTCGTTATCGGGAAGGAAGTTTTTGGAGGAACAGGAATGAATATTTTAAATCCTGCACTTACCATTCGTGCTTTCCTATTCTTTGCCTATCCAACTTGGATGAGTGGCGATAAAGTATGGGTTCATGGTGCCGTGGAACGTGCTGGAACTGCCGATGCAATCTCAGGAGAAACCATCTTGGGAAGCTATGCCCAAAGTCAAGAAGTGGTCTATAGCTATGCAGATATGTTCTTTGGAATTATCCCCGGATCTATCGGAGAAACCTCAAAATTATTAATTATTCTTGGCGCCTTGTTTTTGATATTTACAAAAATAGGAAGCTGGAGAATTATTGTTAGCACTCTTATCGGAGCCCTTGCAATGGGACTTATTTTTAATGGCGTCGTGGATGCCGGATGGATTTCAAGTTCTAGCAAATTTTTCGGATTAATGAGTGTGCCTTTCTGGCAACACTTAATTATCGGAAGTATCTTGTTTGGTGCCGTGTTTATGGCAACCGATCCAGTGACTGCCGCACAAACCAATAAAGGAAAATGGATTTATGGGTTTTTGATTGGATTTATCTCCATCATGATCCGTGTGTTTAATCCAGCCTATCCAGAAGGGGTCTTTTTAGCCATCCTTCTAATGAATGTGTTCGCTCCAACCATTGATCATTACGTGGTTCAAGGAAATGTCAAAAAACGATTGAAACGTCTTAAAGTTAAAACTGCATAATTATGAGTACGAATACAGACACAAATAAATATACGATTCTCTTTGCCATTGGTATGGTGGTCATCGTAGGATCCTTATTAGCGTTTACAGCCTCTTCTCTAAAACCAAACATTCAAGAAAATGAGCGTATGGAAAAGCAACAAAATATTTTGTATGCAATGGGAATCAATGAAAACGGTGCGACAGATATAAAATTTATTGGAACTGATAAAGTTGCAGGTGAATTTTCTAAATACATTTCAAAACAATTGATTATTAATATTGACGGAAGTTCTGAAGAAAACTTAGAAGCCTATCTTATTGATGTCAAAAAAGAGCAAGCCAAAGCAAAAAATGGAGGCACTAGATTACTTCCTTTATTTGTAGGCGAAAAAGAAGGAGAATCATTTTACATTGTTCCGATTCGAGGAAAAGGATTGTGGGATGCCATATGGGGCTATGTGTCTCTGGATGAAAACATGGTGGTTCAAGGTGCGTTTTTTGATCATGCAGCTGAAACACCGGGTTTAGGAGCTAATATCAAACAACGTTACTTTATGGATGATTTTGTAGGAGAGCAATTATTAACTGCTTCTGGAGATTTCAAAGGAATTACGGTCGCTAAAGGGAATAATGACCCAAAGAATCTTACCAAAGATGATTATGAAGTAGATGCATTAGCGGGGGCAACGATTACAGGAGACGGCGTGTCTGCAATGATAAAGAGCGATCTAAAATTGTATTTACCATACTTTAAAAATTTAAAAACTCAATTGAATTAACATGGGACTACTTTCAAAAAAAGATGCCAAATTAATAACGGATCCGTTAGCCGATAATAACCCAATCACGATTCAAGTCTTGGGGATTTGTTCTGCTTTAGCGATCACGGCCGAACTCAAAGCCTCTCTAGTGATGGGGATTGCAGTACTTTTCGTTTTAGGAATTGGAAACGTGGTCATTTCGTTGATGCGAAATATCATCCCTTCAAAAATTAGAATCATCGTGCAACTTATTGTGGTAGCGTCCTTAGTAATTATTGTCGATCAAGTCCTTAAAGCCTATGCTTATGAACTCAGTAAAACGCTCTCTGTATTTGTAGGGTTGATAATTACCAACTGTATTATTATGGGACGATTTGAAGCTTTTGCGCTTGGAAATGGCCCATGGAAAGCCTTTTTAGATGGGATTGGAAATGCTCTTGGATATGCAGTAATCCTGCTTGTTGTTGGGTTTTTTAGAGAACTTTTAGGATCAGGAACCCTTTTTGGAATTCCAGTTCTTGGCGATCCAATCGAAAAAACCGGACTTTACTCTATTGGCTATGAAAACAATGGGTTTATGCTCATGCCTCCAATGGCTTTGATTATTGTAGGACTCATTATTTGGGTACAACGTAGTAGAAACACATCACTAATTGAACATTAATTTCTCTAGTAAGAATTTAAAATAAAAGACAATGATAGAACATATCGAATTATTTTTTAAGTCAATTTTTATTGATAATATGGTGTTTGCGGTTTTCTTGGGCATGTGCTCATATTTAGCCGTCTCTAAAAAAGTAGCAACCGCCGTAGGACTAGGTGCAGCCGTTATCTTTGTACTGGCCATCACCGTGCCTTTAAACTGGTTGTTAGACCAATATTTATTACAACCCGGTGCACTCGTATGGTTAGGCCCAGAATTTGCAGAGTACGACCTTAGTTTCTTATCGTTCATTATGTTTATTGCAACGATTGCAACGATGGTTCAACTAGTAGAAATAGTGGTTGAAAAATTTTCACCATCCTTATATAATTCACTTGGTATTTTCTTACCCTTAATTGCGGTAAACTGTGCCATCTTAGGTGGGTCTTTGTTCATGCAATCGCGTGAGATCGAAACTTTAGGATTAGCTGTTAATTACGGAATTTCATCTGGAATAGGTTGGTTTTTGGCAATATTAGCCATCGCTTCCATTCGCGAAAAAATTCGATATTCCAATGTGCCTGCACCCTTAAGAGGATTAGGGATTACATTTATTGTCACTGGACTCATGGGCATTGGTTTCTTGAGCTTTGGAGGCATGCTAACAGGTGGTGACGAAGAAGTAAAAGAAGAGCCAAAAGAAGTCGTTGTAGAAACGATCGAAATTGAAAAAGAAGAAATATCAAACCAAACACAAATAGTTAACTAATATGATTTTAGCCGCTGGAACAACCGGAACCATTTTAGCTACCGTTGTAGCATTTTTAGTGACCTCGTTACTACTAATTAGTGTGCTCCTTTTTGTAAAACAAAAACTATCACCTTCAGGACCTGTAAAGATCCTAATCAATGGTGAACGAGAAATTGAAGTGGCCTCAGGCGCTACTTTATTATCCACATTAAGTGGAAACAAAATATTTTTACCTTCTGCTTGTGGGGGTGGTGGAACCTGTATTCAATGTGAGTGTCACGTCCTCTCTGGAGGTGGTGAAGCCTTGCCAACAGAAACACCGCATTTCTCAAGAAAAGAGCTAAAACATGGCGCTCGTTTATCGTGTCAGGTGAAGGTAAAACAAGATATGGAAATCACCATTCCAGAAGAAGTGTTTGGAATCAAAAAATGGGAAGCGACTGTGGTGCGTAATTATAACGTTGCCTCTTTTATTAAAGAATTTGTAGTAGAAATCCCTGAAGATATGGGGTATAAAGCAGGTGGATATATCCAGATTGAAATTCCAGAATGTGAAATCAATTTTAAAGATATTGATATCACTGCGCATCCAGAAGAACATGAAACACCAGATAAGTTTCAAGCAGAATGGGATAAGTTCGGTCTTTGGCCCTTAACCATGAAAAACAATGAAACTGTAGAGCGTGCTTATTCAATGGCATCCTATCCTGCGGAAGGTCGTGAGGTGATGTTAAACGTTCGTATTGCAACGCCACCATGGGACCGTGCGAATAACGGTTGGATGGATGTGAATCCAGGGGTTGCATCGTCGTATATTTTTGCTCAAAAACCTGGCGATAAAGTCACTATTTCTGGACCTTATGGCGAATTCTTTATCAATGAAAGTGAGTCAGAAATGTTGTACGTTGGTGGTGGTGCTGGAATGGCGCCCATGCGTTCGCATTTATACCATCTGTTCAGAACTCTTAAAACAGGTCGTAAAGTATCTTACTGGTACGGAGGCCGTTCTAAGCGTGAGTTATTTTATTTAGAACATTTTGAAGCTTTAGAAAGAGATTTCCCTAACTTCAAATTCCATTTAGCACTCTCTGAACCAATGGAAGAAGATAATTGGAAAGTTAAAGAAAATATTGACGCTGAAGGTGACGGTTTTGTTGGATTTATTCATAACTGCGTGATCGATAATTATTTAAATCATCATGAGTCGCCTGAAGATATTGAACTTTATTTTTGTGGACCACCATTAATGAACCAAGCGGTTCAAAAAATGGGTGAAGATTTTGGAATTGCAGATGAACACATCCGATTTGATGATTTTGGAGGCTAATCAATCCTAAATTTTTTATAAGGAAGCCCAGCACTTGTGTTGGGCTTTTTGTATTTTTGTAGGATGAGTAAACCGCTTTCAAAACAAGAGATGCACAACCTGGCAATGAACCATGTCGGAAAAGACCTAGAATCCCGAGGTTTTGAGTTTGTTGCTATCAATAGTAAACTCAAAAAACATCCTCAATTTGTGTGTATTGATAAAAACAGTCAATATTTTTTTGTGATCGTTCGTGTGGTTAAATTACCAGACAATCCAAATAATTATGATGTGGTTTGGATGGAAACTTTTAAAAATCATGCACAAGAAAAAGACGCCAAAGTTTTGTATGCAGGTGTCGGAATTTCGAACCCCAAAGGAGAAGATCTTCCTGTTTATCTGAACGAAGAATACCTTATTGAATACAACGGTATTCAAGTCATTGAAACGAATCTTAATTAAAAATAGAATGATTAAAAACCTGCTTTTTATAATTTGTTTTACGTTTGTGTCGTGTTCGAATTCACCTAAACAATTGCGTGCTTCCGGGCCTATATTTGGTACCACATTTTCTATAATTTATGATAGTAGTGAAAATTTAGAATCTGAATTTGACAGTTTGTTTCTTGAAATCAATCAGTCGATGTCCACTTATATTCCGACCTCAGACATTTCTAAAGTCAATTCAAATATTGATATAACTATTGATTCTCATTTTGAAATGGTTTTTAACGCTTCAAAAGCTATTTATAACGCGACAGAAGGTAAATTCGACCCTACAATAGGCGCTGTGGTCAATGCATGGGATTTTGGGCCAGAAGGTAAAATAGAATCCTTAGACAGCCTTAAAATTCATGAATTGATGCTATCCGTTGGATTGGATAAAGTTAGATTAAATAATGGTCGTATATCAAAACCACTTCCAACACGATTGGATTTTAATGCCATTGCCAAAGGCTATGGCGTGGACGTGATTGGTCAATTTTTAGAATCTCAAAACATTCAAAATTATTTAATCGAAATAGGGGGCGAAATTCGTGCAAGCGGTTTTAATTCTTCTAAAAAAGCAGCATGGAAAGTTGGTATTCAACATCCAGATTTAAGTGGCGATCAACCTTACATCAATACATTAGTGCTTCAAAATGAATCGATGGCAACTTCGGGCACGTATCGTAAGTTTAAAATCGATTCCAATGGAAATCGTTATACCCATATCATTGATACCAAAACGGGCTATCCAAGTCGTACTAATATCTTAAGTGTGTCCGTGGTTACTAGTGATTGCATGACTGCCGATGCCTATGCAACTGCGCTTCAAGCGATGGGCGTAAATGGCGTTAGATTGTTTTTAAAAAAATATCCAGAACTAAAAGTACTTATTGTTTTTGTGACCGATGCAAACAAGCTGCAAACCGAAGTATTTAATGGGTTTCCATTAAATTAGGATTTATAAACCACAGGAATAATTTCGCCCTTAGCCAATCGGTATTGGTCAATTTCTTGATTTGATAAAGTCGCCGTATAATCAACTTCATTCACTTTAAAACCTATTTCCCTCAGCTTGTCAAAGTAATCACGTCCATAAATACGCACATGGTCATATTGTCCAAAAATTTTAGCACGTTCTTTTTTATCGGTAATGCTATGGTCTTCAAAAGTAGTCTCGCGATTCAAATCTTGTGGGATTTGAAACACGCCCATACCTCCGGGACGCATCACGCGGTAAAGTTCTTGCATGGCTTTGGTGTCGTCCAAAATATGCTCAAGCACATGATTACATAGAATAACATCAAAACTATTAGACTCAAAAGGGAGTTTGCAAATATCAGCTTTCACCATCGCAATCGGTGAATTCAGATCCGTAGTCACATAGTCAATATGGTTTATTTTTTTGAACTGTTTATGAAACGCTTGCTCGGGCGCAAAATGCAATACTTTTTTTGGCGTACTAAAAAAGTCCGTTTCATTTTTTAGATACAACCATAGCAAACGGTGACGTTCGAGCGAAAGGGTAGAGGGTGAGAGTACATTTTCACGTTGTTTCCCATACCCATAAGGTAAGAACTTCCGAAAATTCTTGCCATCAATTGGGTCTGTGTAGGAGCTTCCTTTTAAAAATAAAACCAGAAAGGGCTGGGCGACGTAACTCAGTTTAATGAGCAACGGCCGTGGTATTAAATTTAAAATAAACTTAAAAAGTGTTTTCAAAATTTAAGTGTTTTGAACCTCTAATGTATTAAGTTTTAAAATAGAGTCCGTAATATGATCCCACAATTTAAGACGAAATTTTAAAGCGTCTTTTGCAGTCTCCAAAACTTCTTCCCATTTAGTGGTGTCTTCGCCACAAAGTTCAGCCACCATCTTCAATGAAATAGGACCGTGTTCATCCCCGTCTAATTCGATATGACGGTTCAAATAGTATAGTAATTTACCATACGTTTTGTCATTATCTTGAGTTTGCGACTGGCTCACAATTTCTAAAAACATATCAGGAATGACATCTTCTCTTCCAAACGTAAATGCCGATGCAATACAGTGTGGTTTGTTAGAGTTCACCACTTCCATAGTGAATTGTATAAATTCTAAAATAGGTATTTCTAAATCAATTCGTTTCGCCGCCGTTTCAATGGAGTCTCCGTTTTCAATCGCATTCACAAACAAGCCTATGACCCTCGTATCTGCTTGGACTTGCTCCATTGCATCCAAATACATTTCGTAGTGGCTCATTGGCACTCCCAGTTCGTTGAGGTCACTTTCTTCCGCCATCACGATCTCATTGATAAACCGAGCGGTTGCGCCTTTTCCTTTTGGAGTCCATGGAACATGAACATTCGTCAAATGATTTTGGAGTGCTTTTAGTAACGACATAAAATCCCAAACGGCAAACACATGTTTTTCCATAAACACAGCGACATCTTCTAGGTTTGAAAGTGTACTATATAGTGGGTGTGATTTTAGTTGGTTGCGAAGGGGGTCTAGTTGTAATTCAATATCTTGTATGCGACTCATCTATTGGTTAATTATAGTGTTAAAGGATCGATTCTTAATCCGTCTTCTTCATTACTTTTTATGCCTAGTGCTTCATAAACATAGGCGAAGGTTGATAACAACTCTGGATTCCCATCTACAAGTGCAACATTGTGTTCAAAATGGGCACTGGGTTTATGGTCTTTGGTCGTAATCGTCCATCCATCATTGTGATGTTTGATTTTATGCGTTCCCATATTAATCATAGGTTCAATAGCAACAACCATTCCTTCTTGGAACTTTTTCCCACGACCTCGTTTTCCATAATTCGGCATTTCGGGTTCTTCATGCATCACCCGTCCAATACCATGTCCAATGAGCTCTCTGACAACGCCGTATCCATTGGATTCGCAGTAGTTTTGAATGGCATAACCAACGTCACCAGTACGATTATTGTGCTTAAACGCTCGAATGCCTTCATAAAGCGAAGCTTTAGAAACGTCGAGTAATTTTTGAGTTTCAGCATCAATCTCACCCACAGAAAAGGTGTAAGCATGATCGCCATAAAATTCATTTTTTAAGGCACCACAATCAATCGAAATTATATCGCCTTCTTCTAAAGGGGTATTGTTTGGAATCCCATGTACGACTTGATCGTTTGGGCTCATACAAAGTGTATTTGGAAAATCGTACATGCCTAGAAATCCAGGAATGGCTCCATTATCTCTAATAAAAGTTTCGGCAAGTGCGTCTAGATGTAGCGTTGTAACGCCGGGTTTGACTTCACTTGCAAGCATCCCTAATGTTTTGGAAACAATGAGTGCGCTTTCGCGAATGAGTTCAATTTCTTCTTTTGATTTAAGCGTGAGCATAGTTAGAAAATTATGCCCAAAGGTACTTAATTAAAGCGTTTTTTGATTGATTTTATAGCCTTGATTTTGTTAGAGTTATCCTAAAGTTTTAAGACTTAAAGAATCCAAAAAATCTTTTTTTCTTTGGGAGCGACAAAGGGTTGTCACTTTCAGATATAAATTGATAAATTTCGCCCCATCCATAAAAGCCGCCAATGTTTCTATCGTCGATAAAAAGGTCGGCGTTTATTTTTCTGCTTTTTTTGGGGTCGTAGTCTTCATTTGGAAAACTACTGTTAACCGCATAGAATTCAATGCCGTTTTTTTTACAAAATCCAACAGCTTCTTTTAGTGTTTTGCCATAACGATACGTCCAAAGAATCAAACGATGGCCGTCTTTTTGTAAGCTTTTTAAGGTGTCAAAAGCAAATGATTTCGGCTTTCCAATTTTTGGATAAGCATCTTCTACGATTGTACCGTCAAAGTCAATTGCTAGGGTGAGCGTGTTGGTTAAGTCCATAAATTATAAATTTAGATTAAGCTATTTTGTGTCATCACTTCGGGTTTTTCAATCCCAATGAGTTTTAAAATAGTGGGTGCAATATCGCCAAGAACGCCGTCTTTTATTGTTGTTAATTCGTGGTCAATTAAAATAATTGGAACGGGATTGGTTGTATGAGCTGTATTGGGGGAACCATCAGGATTGATCATGGTTTCACAATTCCCGTGATCGGCAATTAATAAGGTTGTATAGTTGTGTTTTAAAGCCGTATTGATAACGGCTTCTACACAAGTGTCTACTGCTTCACAGGCTTTGATAGCGGCATCCATATCTCCGGTATGTCCAACCATATCACCATTGGCAAAGTTTAAACACACAAAATCAAGCGTTTCTTTTTCTAGTGCATCCACAAGAGCATCCTTAAGTTCAAACGCACTCATTTCGGGTTGGAGGTCATAGGTGGCAACTTTTGGTGAGTTTTTCATAATACGCTCTTCGCCGTTAAAAGGCTTTTCGCGTCCTCCAGAAAAGAAAAATGTTACATGTGGATATTTCTCTGTTTCTGCAATTCTTAATTGTGTTTTCCCATGAGACTCAAGCACTTCGCCTAGCGTGTTTGAGACGTTATCTTTATTAAAAACAACTTGAATATTTTTAAAGTTATCATCGTAATTTGTCAAGGTGACGTAATGCAAGTCTAACTTGTGCATATTAAACTCATGCTTGTCATTTTGACTTAGTACTTCGGTAAGTTCTCTTCCACGATCCGTTCTAAAGTTGAAAAATAAGACCACATCTCCGTCTTCAATTTTAGCCACAGGCGCTTGATTTGTATCCACCATAATGATCGGTTTTAAAAACTCATCGGTGAGGCCTTCTTTGTAATTAGATTCAATAGTACTTGTGGCGTTTTTTGAGTGAATTCCTTCACTGTTTACCAAAGCATCATAAGCAATTTTTATGCGCTCCCAACGATTATCTCGATCCATCGCATAATAGCGCCCTGTGATGGTTGCAAGTTGTGCAGAGGAAGTTTCTAGGCGTGTTTCGAGCTCCGAAATAAATCCATATCCAGATTTTGGGTCTACATCACGTCCATCAGTAAAGGCATGAATATAAGATTTTTCAATCCCATGATCGTCAATCACATCGAGTAAACCATATAAATGATTTAAATGCGAATGTACGCCGCCATCACTCACCAAGCCCAAAAGGTGAATTGCCTTTTGATTGGTTTTTGCATATTGCAAAGCCTCTTTTAAAACAGCTTCATCTTTAAGCGTGTTATTAGTGACTGCTAGATTTATTTTAGCAAGATCTTGATACACTATTCGTCCGGCTCCAAGATTAATATGACCAACTTCACTGTTGCCCATTTGGCCTTCGGGAAGTCCCACATGTAAGCCATCTGTACGGAGGCTGGCGTGGCTATATCTTTTGTATAAAGAATCGATAAATTGTGTGTTTGCATTATCAATTGCAGATACTTTAGGGTCAGGAGATTTCCCCCATCCATCTAAAATCATTAAAATAACTTTCTTGTTCATAGGTTCGCTGTTAAAACGCCTTCAAAGATAAGAAGATTTATACAAAATTCAGTTTTCAAAACTGATTTAGATGCTAAATAATAGTTGTATTTTTGAATTATAAATGATAAGTCTATGCCATTCGAATTTAAAATAATTCCTGAAAATCAGATAGAAACCGTTGTTCCGCTGGTTTTAAAAATGTCCAAACCTTCGATTACTGAAGCTGTTTTGTCTGAACGTTTCAAAGAAATGGTCACTCAAAATTATGAGTGTGTTGGCGTCTATGATGATGGAGTTTTAATTGGGGTTTCTGGGCTGTGGTTTTGTACACGCCATTATTCAGGACGCAGTGTCGAATTGGATCATGTATTTATTGAGGAATCGTACAGAAATAATGGGCTAGGGACTCAGTTTTTAACTTGGATTCAAAACTATGTCAAATCCAAAGGCTGTGAAATGATAGAACTTAATGCTTATATAGAAAATGTGCCTTCACAAAATTTTTATGAAAAAGACGGGTTTATTAAACCTGGATATCATCTTATAAAACCCTTATAGTTTAATTCAAATTAGATACATCTGCTCCTGAATGAAGCTCATAAGGCGATTTGTTTTTTTCAAATACACGCGCTGATAAAGGCCCTTTTAATGTGATTTTTGACCCTAAAATTTCTAAATAACTTCCTTCTCTTAGTCCTATGACGGGTTGCGAGTTAAAGTGGTGAAATTCTTGAATTCGAGTTTCGCGGGTCTCTCCCATATGTGTACTGTCGGGCTCAGGATCTAAATAATGCGGATTGATGTTAAATGGAAAAACACCCAGTGTTTGGAAGCTTGGTGGATAGGCAATCGGCATGTCATTGGAACTTCCAATGGTGAGGCCACAGATGTTACTACCAGCACTTGTTCCTAAATATGGGGTGCCCGATTCTATCGCGGCTTTTAATTCATCATTTAAATCTTGTTTATAGAGTTGGTCGACTAGCACAAACGTATTGCCGCCTCCGACAAATAGTGCTTCAGCTGTTTTGATGGCCTCTTTTGGGCTGTCAAATTCGTGGAGACCGATGACGGTTTTGTCAATTTTAGAAAACGCTAATTTAACAATTTCGGTATAGGCTTCATGAGTCATTCCGCCAGGCCGCGCGTAGGGCACAAAGAGAATTGTTTCAGCAAATTTGAAATGAATTTTTAAAGTGTCCAGTAAATATTCTAAATAGCCACTTCCATGCACTGTTGAAGTGCTTGCGATTAGTAGTTTTTTCATTTCTTATAATTTGTTTAACGTATTTATAGCGTCTGTTTTTGTAAATTTATTAATATATTTAAATCTGTGTCTAATTAAAGTCTACTTTTTTTAATGAAATTATTTTTTTCTTTACTTCTCTTAAGTTTCATGACTTTAGTAACCATTCAGGCTCAACAAATTGAGCTTTCAGGCCAGATTATTGCCAATGGACAAGTAGAAGGGATTCATGTGATCAATAAAACGGCTTATAGATACGCCACTACAGATCAAAATGGGTTTTTTATTATTGAAGGGAAGTTGTCAGATTCACTCTATTTTTCATCCATTCAATATATTCCAAAAACAATTGTGTTAAGTGTGCAAAATATCAGCACTAAATCTATTACCGTTACGCTATCTGAATCTATTAATGCCCTAGATGAAGTCCTGATTGGAACGCTGTTAACTGGGGATTTGAATTCTGATATTGGTAATTCGGACGCCAAACGCCCCATCGATTTTTATGACTTAGGGATTCCTGGTTATACAGGACCACGTATGAATTTAACCGAAAGACGACTTTATGATGCCGATCATAGTGTTTTGTATACGGGCTTAGGATTAAACGTTAATAAACTTTTGAATATGATTACGGGTCGGACGAAGATGCTTAAAAAACATGTAAAACTCGATAGAGACCAACAAACCATTAGTCGCATAAAAGAGGTTATTGCCCCTCTTTTTTTTATTAATCATGAGTTAGAAAAAGAGAAGCGTATGGAGTTTTATTATTTCTGCGCCGATGCTCCCGATTTTCAAGAACGCTGTAGAGGAAAAAGCGATGTAGAGATTTTAGAATTTCTCGAGGTGCAATTGGAAGCCTTCAATAGTGCTAATTTATCTCAAAATTAATGAAGCTTTTAAAAGAAATATCAGTAGACTTGTTATCTTTGTAGTATGATTCACACTAGCTTTTTATTTATTAGTGGTACAGAAATTACGTTTATCTTATTTATCGTGATCCTGGTATTTGGTGCAGATAAAATTCCTGGCATCGCTAAAGGTCTTGGCAAAGGCATGCGAACACTCAAAGATGCGACCAATGATATTAAAGGTGAAATTCAAAAAAGCGCCGATAAAAATGGTGTCGATACATCCATCTCAAAAGATGTAAACGAAGAAATTAATAAAGTAAAAGACGGGCTTAAAGACTTTACAGGGTCTGTACGTCGTAATTTATAAGTCTTATTTTTTTATACTTACCGTGAGGCCATCTCTGATAGGGAGCAAGACGGTTTCTAAACGTGGATCTTCTTTTAATAACGTATTGTATTCTAACACGATTTTTGTAGAAATGTCTGAAGGATCGACTGCTTCAGTGACTTTTCCGCTCCATAACACATTATCAGAAAGAATCACGCCTCCTGGGTTTAGTTTGTCAATAATTTGATGAAAGTAGTTGATGTAGTTAGGTTTGTCGGCATCCATAAACACCAAATCAAATGAGGTGTCCAGGGTTGGGATGATATCCAAAGCTGAACCTAAATGTTGTATGATTTGAGATCCAAAGCCAGATTTGTCAAAATAGGTTCTTTGAAACGCTACCAGTTCTTCATTGATATCAATGGTGTGTAAAACGCCTTTTTTATCTAATCCTTCCGCCAAGCAAAGGGCAGAATAGCCCGTAAACGTCCCTAATTCTAAAATCGATTTAGGACGAATGAGTTTAGATAAAACACTTAAGACTCGACCTTGATAATGTCCACTCAGCATTCGGGGTTGCAGTATTTTTTGATACGTTTCTCTGGTAAGTGCTTTTAAAAGTGCGGGTTCATCTTCAGAATGTCTTACGACGTAGTCATCTAATTTTTCTGGAATAAAATACATTTAGGATAAAATTTTATGAATCAGTTTTTCTGCTTCTACTTTGTCATTCCCAAACAACCATCTTAGGGTATTGTCTTCCCAAATTTCATCGTATTGGGTTTGAGAAATCAAGTTTCGATCAATGGCAAGGTCTAATAGTTTTCCTGGATAAGAGGATTGGGCTTCACTTTCCATTTCCCCTAAAGGGTAGGGGTCATCTAAGCCCATAATAATTTGACTGCTCCCTTGGCGTTTCAACATTAAACTTAAGGAATCTGTGTCATGAACGAGTGTGTCAAAATAGATGTTTTCATGGCCTACCGCTTTTCGAGGGTGGGTTTTTCCTTCAAATAAATCTGGCCGACCATCAAATCCTTGAATTCGACGTCCGAGATTCATTTGAGCCATTTGACCGCCATGCGCAAAACAAGTACGGATGTTCGGATAGCGTTCTTGCATTCCGTTTAAGGTGTAAAAGTGATACGCATCCCCACATTGTGCAAGCATCCAAATTAAATGAAAACGCCATGAGGTGTTTTCTAGTTTGATCATTTTTTCACCATCATAAGGGTGTACTTCAATCGCTAGGTTATATTCATTTGCCAATTCAAAAATGGGATCATTTTCTTTATCAAATACACTACGCCATTGCCCAATACTGTCCATAAAGTGGGTGGGTAGGCAGAGGACTTTTAAATCTAATTCTTTGACACAGCGTTCCATTTCCCATAAAGCACCTTGAATAAAACCGGGGTGTACCACAAATCCACATGTAAATTTTGAAGCATTATCGAGTTGTACTTTGGCGTTAAAATCATTTTGAAAACGCAATGCTTTTTTCATTTCCTCTAAGCGTAATCCGTTTCCATAGAGTTGAGATAAATTTAAAACCACCGCATGGTCAATTTTATTTTCATCCATCCATTCCAGCTTTTCATCTAAGAAAAAACTTGAATGGGTGACCGGCCGACTCCAGCCTTTTTGAAGCATATGTTTTCGTTCGTCATCCACCCAAAAAATTTCCTTATCTTTCATAAACTGAGGAATTTCTTCTGGATAAGGCAATAAATGCGAGTGTCCATTAATACGAAGTTTACGTTTCATATGCTTAAATTTTGTTTGGTGCTTCCATTTTGGAACCACATTTAGAACACGTACGTGTTTCTTCATTTGAATAATAGTGGTCAAATATAACCGGCATATCCGTTTCAATATTATGAAGCACAAAGGGCGCTCT
>CAJQLD010000001.1 GCA_905479095.1 uncultured Flavobacteriaceae bacterium | reverse complement strand
TCCTTCCCTTGATTTTCCATTAAATATTGTGCAACGCCGCCTGCAAATGCGCCTTTGCTTCCACCTCCAGAAATTACCAATGCTTTTTTCATTACCTAAAATGATTTGTTTGTTGTGTCGTATAAAAGTATAAAAAAAGACCAGAATATCCGTTTTTACTTTACTTTTTAACTTCTCTTGGAGGAGACATTTTGCAGAGGGGCATAAATACATCATAAGTTAGAGTCATCTAGCAAGAATTGTTTACCCTTTCAAAGCGTCTAACTTTTTTTGATAGTCTTTAATTTGATCTCGAAATTGTGCTGCATGCAAGAAATCTAAATCTTTAGCTGCCGATTCCATCAGTTTTCGGGTGTCTCTAATTTTTTGTTCTAATTCGGGCGCTGACAAGTAGGCATTTTCAGGTTCAGCGGCTTTCATCGCCTCTTGTTCATAATAATAACTACTCACCGAGTTTTTAGTCAGTGCATTATTCAGACTTTTATTGAGCGCTTTGGGTTTTAGATTGTGTTTAGTGTTATAGGCGATTTGCTTTTCGCGACGGTAGGTGGTTTCATCCATGGTTTTTTGCATGCTCTTCGTAATTTTATCGGCATACATTATGGCACGTCCATTAAGGTGTCTGGCCGCACGTCCTACGGTTTGTGTCAGTGAACGTGCCGAGCGTAAAAACCCTTCTTTATCTGCATCTAAAATGACGACTAAGGACACTTCAGGAAGGTCCAAGCCTTCTCGCAAAAGGTTAACTCCGACAAGGACATCAAAAATACCCTTACGTAAATCTTGCATAATTTCTACCCGTTCCAAGGTATCTACATCACTGTGTATATAACGACATCTGATTTGAATCCGTGCGAGGTATTTGGTCAACTCTTCGGCCATTCGTTTGGTTAAGGTCGTGACCAAAGTACGTTCGTCTTTTTCGACTCTTTGTTGAATTTCTTCAATCAAATCATCAATTTGATTCAAACTCGGTCGCACTTCGATAATCGGGTCTAAAAGCCCTGTTGGACGAATGACTTGTTCTACAAACACACCATCCGATTTTTCGAGTTCATAATCTGCCGGGGTCGCACTCACATACAATACTTGGTTTTGAAGACTTTCAAATTCCTCAAATTTCAGCGGCCGGTTGTCCATAGCTGCAGGCAGTCGGAAGCCATATTCTACCAAATTTTCTTTACGACTGCGATCGCCACCATACATGGCATGAACTTGTGAAATCGTGACATGACTTTCGTCAATCACCATTAAGGAATCGCTTGGGAAATAATCAAGCAAGCAAAATGGGCGTGTGCCAGGCGCTCGACCATCTAAATAGCGCGAATAATTTTCGATTCCAGAACAATACCCTAATTCTCGAATCATTTCTAAATCAAATTCGGTACGTTCTTTCAGACGTTTGGCTTCTAAGTGTTTCCCAATTTCTTTGAAATAATCGTGTTGTAGAACCAAATCATCTTGAATGTCTTTGATCGCGTTCTGTAAAATATCTGGAGAGGTCACAAACATATTAGCGGGGTAAATAGTCACACTTTCATAAACTTCGATAACTTTATTAGTGTTGATGTCAAACGCTTCAATGGCTTCAATTTCATCGCCAAAAAAATGAATTCTAAAACCGTGATCGGCATAACTAGGAAATACATCCACCGTATCGCCTTTGATTCTGAAATTTCCATGGTTAAATTCACCTTCAGTTCTTGAATATAAACTTTGAACGAGTTTATGTAGTAAGGCGGTTCTAGAAATGACTTCATTCGCTTTTAGATTTATGACATTTTTTTGAAACTCGGCAGGATTTCCAATTCCGTACAAACAAGAAACGGAGGCAATTACAATCACATCTCTTCGGCCCGATAATAGGGAAGAAGTGGTGCTTAATCGTAGTTTTTCAATTTCTTCATTGATGGATAAATCTTTTTCAATATACGTTCCTGAGACCGGGATGTAAGCTTCTGGTTGATAATAATCGTAGTAGGAAACGAAATATTCGACTGCATTTTCAGGAAAAAACTGCTTAAATTCCGAGTACAGTTGAGCCGCAAGTGTTTTATTATGCGCTAACACTAAGGTTGGACGCTGTACTTCTTGAATGACATTTGCCACTGTAAAAGTTTTTCCTGAACCTGTAACCCCCAACAGTGTTTGGTATTTTTCATTGGCTTCAATTCCAGCCACTAATTGATTAATAGCTGTTGGTTGATCGCCTGTGGGTTTAAAGTCGGATGTAAGCTTAAATTGCATTTAGCAAAGCTAAGGCAAAGTAAGTACTAGAGCAAAGCACAGATTGAATTCTTTAATAAAAATTAATTAGCGTCTGAGTGCAAAATGCCCTCTAAAATCAAAAGCGTCGGTTTCTGTTTTTATTTTTGCCAAAAACCAGTAATCCGTTGCAGGCATATTGTTACCATTGTAAGTGCCATCCCAACCTCCTGTATTGTGTCTTAATTTTTTAAGGAGTTTCCCATACCGATCAAATACATAAATAATAGATCCTGGAAGGGTTTCGATTCCGATGATGTTCCAGGTATCAAAATAGGTATCTCCGTTTGGCGTAAAAAACTTTTGCGCATTGATAACTAGAATTTCCTCAGTGACGTCTTTACAACCGTATAAGTCAACGATGGTCACTGTATGGTAACCCAGTGTGACGAAGTCGAAAAACCCAGAATCTTGTAAAGGCCCGTCATCTATTTTAAATTGATAGTCACCTATTCCTTTGACTTCAATAGAAACTGTATTTGGATCTGAAAAATTGATAACTTCAATAGATTCTATCGTAGCGGCTTCAGAAATGATCACAACAAAATCAGTACTGTTTACACACCCTTTTGAAGTCGTCACTGTAACTGAATACGTGCCAATTTCATTAATTATAATTTCACTTGTAGTTTCGTTAGTGGACCACAGATATGTATCTCCAAGATTAGAGGTGTCTGCACTCACAATAAGTGGTAAATCATCGAGGCAAATAACTTGCTGAGGAATGTTGAGGATTGGTAACGGATGGACTGTAATGTTGAATTGTGTATAGTCTATACATCCCGTTTTAGTATTGGTTATTTTTGCAATAATGGTTTCAGAAGTATCGGCAGTGTGAGTTGAGTTTAACTTGTCTTCACCTGCTTCTGCATCTATCATGTTTTTATAGTAAAAAACAGAAAAAATTAAGGGGTCTTGACTCCCTAAAACCAAGGGGGTTTGTGCTGATAAATCAAAGGCCAGTTTACCATCAAAATCATCATCACAATCCTCTAAATTTGGTGGTTGATTAGCGATTGGCAATGGGTTGATAATTAAATTGAATCTATGAATATAAAAACAGTTTGTTTTTGTTTTTGTGTTTTCAACTCGGACATATATTGGGGTACTTGTAGATTGGTAGTTGTAATTTGTAATATTTCCTATTTTGTCTTTAGCATTCATTAACGAGTCAAAATATAGAATTTCGATATCTGTTTCGGTCGTTAGCGCGTTGTTTATTTCTGTTAAGTCAAACGTGTCGGTGGCGTTATCACAAATTTCAAATTTATTGATCTTATTAAAGGCTGGAGGTAATATTGAAACAAGTTTTAATGGTTCAACAGAATAACATTTAGTGGCTGTATTTAGGACTTTTATATAAATTGTTTGAGGATTTGAGGTGGTTTGAAACGCGGTTAAGGACGTTATTTCACTCGATGCATTAAGGTCACTATTGCTAAAATAACTTGGAACAAGATAATCTTGGCGCACATCAAAAATATCAAATTCATAATCCTTTAAATTAAATACATTTAACCCATCGTAATCCGTGTCGCATTTAACAATATCATCACTAACTTCAATTTTTGGAGTTGATAAAATATTAATACCCAGACTTTCAATTAAATAACATACATTACTGCTGTTTTCAATCCGAATGAAAATAGTTTGCGGATTCGATTCGTTTTCATAGTCGAGTGGGAGTGGGTCCGTATCGTTTTCGGCATTGCCTATAGTTTTAAAAAATGAGACGTCTGGAGTTGGGCTGATACCCTGGGTCAATTTGGTCACAACCTTACTGAGATCAATATCTATTTTACCGTCAATTTCATCGGTGTCACATTCAACAATGTCATCATCTTTTGTTAGAGGGTTATATACAGGAAAGGGTACGTGATTAATTACAAAAGAGGTTGTAGATAAACAGTTTGAGTCTGTAATGTTATCTACTTTTACATAAATTGTTTGTGGAAGACTACTGCTTATATAGTCGGTATTTTTATTGATTAATTGTGTAAAACTCGCATCTTCATAATAAAAAACTTCTTTGCCCGATTGGTTGTTTAGAATTTCAGCATCCTTTGTATTAAATCGAAAACTAGGATTTGTTAAAGGCTCAACACAAATATTATAGTTTTTAATTTCGGGGATAATTGGACGTGTATTTACAATGATACTGAGTGGAATAATTACAGGACACATTAAGGATGTTTGTGTCTCTTCTGCACGAATGTATACCGTTTGTGTAATGGCTTCAAATAGTTCTGGGTTTTGTATTCGGTCTTCATCTTTATTCGCATTATCAAGACTAGTAAAAAAATCGAAATTAAGAGAGCTTGAAGAACTGCTTAAAGTAGGGATGAGCGCTTCTAAGTTAATAATAAATTTTCCGTCAGTATCGTTGTCACAAATAACGATCGGCATAGGAGTGTTTAAGACAGGGGCGGGTACCACGGTTAATTTAAATGAGCTAACGTCTGAACAAGCTGTAGAACTCTCTGTCACTCTAACATATAGTGTTTGTGGATTTGAAGTGTTTTGATAGTTATTAAGTGCTCCAGAATTTTCTTCAGCATCTGAAAGTGTTTCAAAATAGAAAACTTTAAAACCGGATTGCCCCCCAGTAATACTAGCATCTAACTCACTAAGATCTACCACTGTAAATCCGTCACCATTGGTGTCACAAACTTTCTGATCAGGGATGTTCTTAAATTGGACGACGTCGGTTAATGTAATCGTAATGTCTGTCTTTTCGAGGCAGGTTTTGCTCTCAATATCTATAAACAAGGTCAAGGATTCTCCTGAAAAGGTATAGGAGCTAGCTGTAATAGGATCCTCATTATCCTGATCATCTGTGGACTCATAATACGTAATCGTAAGATCAGGGAGCATATTTCTAATAGTATTACTAATCTCATCAAAACTAAAAGTATGCATCCCATCCTCGTCCTCGTCACAAAAGGAGATATCCTCTAATTTTGTTTCGGACAACAATAGATTGGTATGAATTTGAAATGATCTTAGACTAAAACACCCCGTGATATCATTTTCTATACGTACATAAATGAGTTGCTCTCTAACGTCTATATTGGTATAGTCAGTTTCTTCTGTAATAAAATCTCTACCACTTTCTGCGAGTTCTAGTGTCGTATAAAAAGTGGCGGTTAACCCTGTTAAATCCGGTAAAATAAATGCTAATGCATCTCTTAAGTTGAAACTTGCATATCCATCATGATCGGGGTCACAAGCGTCTAAAAATATTGGTTCTGTTTTTAGTTCTGGTGCATTAAAAACTTCAATATCAATAGGAAATACATTAAAACAATCGGTTGTTTTGTTGAAAATTCTCACAAATAATTGAATACTTGAATTACTGTAGTTCATGGGTAGCGGACTATCTCCAGAAACGGCATCTTCGTTTGAAATATGATAACTTACGCCAAGATTAGTGTCTCCCTCTACAATCGTATTATTAAAGGATAATAAACCTAAGACTGTATTTTGATTTCTTACGGCATCACTATCACATACAATAAAAGGATCTAGATCTGGTATGGATGGAACAGGGTTAATAATCAGATTGATAGGCTCATATGACAGACAGCCAGTCTCATCTTCCAACCTTACATACACAACTTGTGGGTTACTGACGTTTTCAAAGGGAACCAAAATACGGTCTTGGTCTGCTTGGGCTTTTTCAAGTGTGTTATGGTATGATATGTCATAAGTAGCAGGCGGTGCTGCATCTTCTACTTCCGTATTTTTGGTAGAGAGATCAAAGAATTCTTTCCCATCTCCATTTGCATCACAAAGGGTGTAATCTGAAATAGAATCGATGGACTGTACAGAACTTAAGGTCACGTTAATAGAATCTTCATTCTCACATTCTAATCCATTTAAAGGAATGCTAATTTTGACGGTATATTTTCCTGTCTCGTTTGCAGTATAAGAGGATGTACCATTTGCTTGAACCAATTCATCATCTAAGTACCAATCAAAATTCACAGATGTCATTTCAACTTCCGCATTCAGTTCTACAGTTGTTGCACATGTACTAACATCTTTTCCTAGATTTACTTCGGGCAGAATGATACTTTTTTTTAAAAATATTGCTGTGTCAAAGTTTTCGTCATTATCATCGGCAATAATTAATTTAGCATGATAGAGCGTGTTAGGTACTATCGTTGCAATAGTAGTAATCGCAGTGGTACGTCCTTCAAAATTAGTGTCTCCAATGGCATAACCATCAAAGTAAGATTCGTTTTCAGGCAAACAAAACCCAAATATTTCTGTGTGAATATTTCCAGGCTTAATAAGACTGTTTTCTGAGCCAACAGTCGCAATATTTATGTAAGGTCCCGTGCTGCTTGCTTCTTTTATTAGGAGTACAAAAAGGTCTTTATTGTCACAAATATATTCGGATTTTAAATATTCTTCAGAGGCTAAAATATACTCAAATTTAATTTTATTAATAGCAGATGTGAAATCAAATTCAATAGAAGTGGCATTTACACTGTTTGATATTCCAAGATCAGTTGCCAAAATTGGGTCAGTCCCCCAACCATCATCACCCTCATTTAAGTCCTCTGAAATATCAGTATTTCCAGCAGAATTTGCATTTCCAGTAGATAAAATAATACCATTCGAAAACGGGAAATTAGAGTTTGATTTTGAAAATGTTCCAAAGCTCGTAATATTGCTGACACTTCCATTAACAGATGAACTTACATTGGAAACCTCAATACAGCCTTCAAAAAGATGAGTTTTTACTAGGTTATCTAGTGATACATTTGTATCAATAGCTACTTTTTGAGAATGAACAACAGAAAATGAAAAAAGTAATAGTATAGAAATTATTCTAAACATGTTTTAGGTTAAGTTTATAAATTAATTTAAGGGTTTATAAACTTACGAAAATCTATTTAACTAATTACCGTTTTAATGAAAAATGCCCTTTAAAATCTCTACCATCTTGAAGTTTCACATAGAACCAATAGTCGGAGGCTGAAACGTTGGAGCCATTGTAGGTTCCATTCCAGCCATCCCCTAAAGCGTTTAATTTTATGAGCAGTTTACCAAAACGATCAAAAATATACACGTCGCTATCCATCTGAGTCGAGGTGCCGATACCTGAAACATGCCAACGATCATTAAATCCATCGCCATTAGGGGTAAAAAACTTGGGGAATCCAATGACAGAAATAGCGGCGTTTATGACGCCACAATTATTTTTATCTCTAACAAATACCGTATGTAGCCCAGGATCAACATTCATGAAAATAGTTGAATTTTGATAGCCTGAGAATTCAGTATCTAATGAATACTCATAATCGCCTTCTCCAGATACTAAAACAGTGACGGTATTATTCTCTGACGGGTCAATAATAGTGATTGATTCTATCGTTGCAATATTTGAAGGAATCACGTTCACCGTTCTGAGTTTAGAACAGCCGTTGCTATTAGAAATTGTCACGGAATAAGTTCCTATTTCGTTGATTTTAATGGAGGCTGTTTTTTCGCCTGTTGACCATTCATAATTGAAGTTTTTTGCAAATCCAGATAAAATCCCCGCATCTATAGTAATTCGTTCTGGATACGTGTTTAAACAATATAGGATCTCGTCGTTAGCTACAATTTCTGGTAGTGTATTGACTACAAGATTTAATTTATTGATACCATAGCAGTCATTGTCATTTTCAATTCGTGCAAAAATGGTTTGATTATAGGCAATGGTGTTCGTGAAATTATTCGAGAGCGGATTTGTTTCCATAAGCGCATCCCGATAATCTTTATAATAATTTAACGTCGAACTCGTTGGTAAACCTGCTAGAATCAAGGCATCAGCATTTTTTAGATTGAAACTAATTTTCCCATCTTCAGTTCCATCGGTATCACACGTCTCTAGTTTTGCATCATTTCCGGTAGTTGCACTGACTTTTAAAGTCAATTCAGCCACACTATAGCATCCAGTTTGCGTGTCTAAAACCTGAATGTAGAGTTGCTCCGGGTTTAGAATATTTTCATAGTTGTCACCACTAATGTTGTTAGAAGCGTCCATTTCAGCATCTGTTTTATTTTGGAAGAATTTAAGACTTCGGTTCGAAAAATTATTTGTGACTTTATTGTAAACCTGGTTTAAATTAAACACGGTTATTCCATCATAAACGCCATCTTCATCACACTGGGCCAAAGACACATCGATGGCGTCTGGGGTTTGAGTCACTGTGAACGTTTTTGAAAATGTTTTTGTAGTGATGCCAATTTGAAGCGTGACCATGACGGTATAATTTCCAGCAGAAGGATAGGTATGTGTTGGACTGTCTGCCGTCGATGGACTACTTCCGTCGCCAAAATCCCATGAAATACGATCATAAGTTTCAGAACTATCAATAGTAAATTTAACGGCCTCACCAAAACATAAGTTTTCAACTTCAATTTTTGCTAAGAAAAATGATTGAATAAAAGGTGGTAAGCCAAGCCTTGTATATGTGCCTTTAGCTAACGACTGTCCAAAAGCATTATAATCGCACAACGCTCCTAATTCATTGGGGCTGTTTATAACGTCTAGGGTGACGTTATCAACAGTGTTTACGGCATATATTTTCCCATTTGGAGCGAGTTGAATAGCAGCTATAAATCTACTTCCATTATACACTCTAGTCCTCGTCACAGAAATATCAGTAGCTTCTAAATCAAATTGTAACACCGAGTTTGAACCAGTTGTATAGAGCTTACTGGAATCTGGAGAAAATGCCGCACCATACACGTCTGTATTACTTATAATATTTAATGGGTTACTAACGACTCCAGTGGTGTCATCAAAGTCATAAATCCATAAACTTCCAGAATTATTAGCACTTTGCCCTTGGCTAGCCCCTTGCTCAGTATGACAGATGACAAGTTTAGTGCCGTCAGGGGAGGATTTCATGTATCCAATGGCGTTTCGTCGGTAGCCATTGATTGAAATATTGGGGGTGATTTGAGTGGTCACTGGGGTGGTGTTCACGCCACTAGCATCGACACGAAAGGCATAGAACACATCCATAAAGTGACTTAAAACCCAATACGATTGTCCATCGTTATGTTCTACAGCTGTGATTTTCTCAGAACATTTGAAGGCCTCTTGATCTGGGTCACTCGAGTCATACGTTAATAAGTGAATGTTTTTTTCAGTGGCAACGATATCGCCATTCCCAGTATTGAGGGTTAAATCTAAAAGTGAGTAATTTAATCCATTATTATAACCGTCATCCTCAGCAGGAATTGTGTAGCCTTTACCTTCACTATACAAAGATAAGGGTGTCCCATCGCGATCGGCGGGGCCTTGGTTTGGAAAGGCCCATGCATTATTGTGATGCGGTTCATCTACCGTAAACACGTAATAATGATCAGCATTGCCCGGACGTGGAATGATTAATGCAGAGGAAGTACTTGAGGGGTCTCCTAATAAACCGCTGCCAGCATTGTAGTTCGCGTTGGGCATGATTTGATGATTTTTATCCCAAACATTTCGACCATCAGTGTAAAACAGCAAATTTCCATTAAAATCTGAAATAGACGAACAGCCCTCGGCTGTATTTATTGTAGACGTTGCTGCATTCGTGCTTGTAACGGATTCCGAGTCGACATCAAAAATTAATCCTGCTCCATTTCCAAAATACCAATGCGAAGCTTCCCCTTGTGAAAAAAGGGAAACGCTTATTAATAGAAAAACAAAAATTGCAATGTGTTTCATTAAAAAGTAATTGGATCATCTTTTAATGTACATCAAAAAATAAACATTTAAATTATGATTTGAAATATACTATAAATCTCTCCTTTTTAATAGCTTATAAGATAAAAATATAAATAAAATCGTCCAACAAATAACGATTATGACCGTGTCTAAATGGACTGCATAGTCATAGGCAATGTCTGAGTTGGATGGGAATTTGGTCATGGCAACGCGCTGAAATGGTTGTTTGATAAGGTTAGACATAGAAGTTAAAGGGAAAAAGTTTTGCACTTTTTGAGCGATTTCATAACTTCCTTTCCAAGTGATAATCCCTAAAATAATCCACTCTAAAATCAAATCGACCAATAAGAACGCTAACGCAAAAGCAGAGCGTTTGGCTAGAACCCCTAAAAATAAACAGAACGAAAAGAATCCAACTAGTTTTACAAAATAGGCGAGTAGAAACTCCATTTGTTGGATTATAATGTGAAATTCATTGTAACTCGAATAAATAAGACCAAGAGCCAAAGAGATGATAAAAATAATGATGGTTGAAACAAACGAGAAAAAAACAATGACATAGAATTTAGACAAGATAAATTCCTTTTTACTGAGCCCATCGATGAGGTTTTGTTTGAGTGTTTTATTACTGTATTCGTTCCCAATCATAGATACGACTACGATGGCAAAAAAGAATTTAAACAAGGATGCAAAAAAAGTAGAGATATGCCATACAATTGGGAAATTAAAAATCCCTAATTCTCCAAGCTCCAGAGTAAAAAAACCAAATACATTGATCTTTAGTGCGGATAATAGAATCACACAAAGCGGTAAAATAAATGAAATAAATATTAATATTTTACTCGTTTTGTTGAGCAATAGTTTCTGAAGTTCTAAATTGAGTAATCGTCTCATTTGTGGTCAGTTAATTGTAAGAATTGTTCTTCAAGGCTTTCTTTTCGTTTTACTAAATGGCTCAAAACGATTCCGTTTTTAAACAGGAGTCGATTAAATTCTTCAGCTTCCATTGGGTGCTCCAAAAATGCAGTGATTAAATCAGTTTCTACTTTCGTATGTGAAAAATTGGGGTGAGCTTCAAGAAGTGACATCAAGTCTTCTTTTTGATGTGTTTTTAATTCAAAAAATCCGTGACTTGAAATCAATTCATCGACGCGACCAGAAAAAAGATTGACCCCTTTTCTTAAAACCACCACATGCGTACACACTTTTTCAACTTCATCTAAGAGATGTGAAGCCAGTAAAATCGTAGTTCCGTTTTGGGCAATGTTTTTTATGATCTCTCTAATTTGATGAATGCCTTGAGGGTCTAAACCATTTGTTGGTTCGTCTAAAATTAATATTTCTGGGTCATTGAGAAGTGCCGAGGCAATTGCTAAACGTTGTTTCATTCCCAAAGAAAAGGCGCTAAATTTGCTGTCTTTCCGTTCTATAAGTCCAACGATTTCTAGTGTCCTATTAATGGTGTCGTAAGGAATTTCTTTAATTTTACAGACCAATTTAAGGTTTTGGTATGCAGTCATATAAGGATAAAAATTGGGGTGTTCAATAATAGCCCCCACTTTTTTGAGCGCATCATGCGTTGTCATTGAACCGCCAAACCAAGAATAATCTCCAGAGGTTTTGTTCACGACGTTTAAAATAATTCCTAAAGTGGTCGATTTCCCACTACCGTTGGGCCCTAAGATGCCATAGATATTTCCTTTTTCGATACTAAAGGATAGATCACTGACTGCTGTTAGAAGTCCGAATTTTTTTGTAAGATTTGAAATTTTAAGAATCGATTCCAATGGGTTATAATTTGGTTAGTTACTATACGTTTAGACGAGATATTGTCAATTTTGTTACAAGTTAAAAAATAAAACTTAATTTTGGGATTCAAGTTAAACAATGAATTGAGCCTGTTCGAAATTTTATTTTTTATGAAAGACGATTTAAAAATATCACTTAAAAAACCTTCATACCCTGTAAATACGGGCTTAAAGGCCTATTTACAGAAATTCAATCGTACGATTCGATTGCCTATTTTTTATGATGATTTACTTCGTTTTCAAGGCTCTGTTGTGGTTTATGATAAAAATGATAAGGATACGCTTTGGGTCCGAACATATTATAGCGAGTTTGACCGTCAAGAAATAGATTTATGTCTCAAGAAAGTATATACGACCCTGCATTCTGATGGAAATGAAAAGACTATTCCGTTCTTAAATGTGGATGCCATTGACTATTGTACGTTTGGGAATTCAAAACCATTTCGCATAAAAATCAGAAATATACTCAATGATAATTATGCATATTTTTATGTTAAAAAGGCAGATGCTTCCCGAATCTATGGTTTGGAATTGGAACATATGCTATCGCCTCATAACTTAAATTTCCTAGTGTATAATGACACCCTTATTGAAGAGCATATTACAGGGATTCCTGGGGATGTATTTATCGAAACCATGTTGCCAAATTGTACGCCTTCCGAAACATCTCAAATAGCAAAAGAGTTTGTGAAATTTAATGAACGGTGTATGATTCGTTTGTTAGGAGATATGCGTTCTTATAATTATGTAATTGTTCCAACGCATGACTTTGATCATGTGGTTTACACGATTCGAGCGATTGATTTTGATCAACAATGTTATGAAGGGAAATTCAATGTATACCGTCCACAATTCTTTAAAGAAAATTTTAAGATGGTTGATTTGGTATCAGGAAAATTTAAAAAGGAATCCATCAATCAGTATAAACTAGAAGAGCGGTCGATTGTCGCAAAACGTTTGATGAGTTTTAAGAACCGAATTGAACGGTTGATACGCTGTATGATGTCTGATACCCTTTCGACTCCCGAGCACGAAACCTTATTGAAGGCTAAAATACACGAATACACTGGAGATGTTCGGTTTTTGAACAGTAAAAATATGGGAGAAATTTTAAAAAATTCTTTGAGTTTTGTAAAACGTAATTATCAAACAGAAAATTCGGGAATTTTCTTTTAATTCCAGTTTTCTTCAAAGTCCAAATGATCGTAATCATCGGTGCCGTATCCATCTTCAAATTCATCAAAAGGATCTTCACCACCTTCTGCTTCAAATACCTTTTCAGGGGCTTCGCCTGGAACTTGTCCGTGTACAAAAAGTAAGTTAGGATAATCGGTTCCTTGTGCTTCTTCTACCACCTCGCCCAATTCGACCATAAAGGTCCACATACTTAGAAAATCATACACATAGATAAGCTTTGTGCGATTTTCAGTGACGGCAGAATTAAGGATCGTTTGACTCATGAGTTGAATATCACTTCCACCTTCGCTCATATCAAATAAAGAGATTTCTTCGCCTTGATTCCATTCATCATCACTAATGTAAAATGAGGCCATTTCACTGCCATCAAACCCAAAAGATTGGGTAATCACATTGTGTAAATCTTCAAGAGTATCAGTGTCTCTGATTTCAATATCTCTAAAAATATCCTCTTTGGTATCGTTGTCTAAAACAACTCTAAATCTAAAAATCATAATTCAATAATATTAAACAAATATAAGATGCATTTTTCTTATGCGAGTTGGTTTTGTCTTTTATTATGTAAGACTTCTAGAAGGATATAACTCTGAATTCCAAACAGAATCGATGCAATTACCAAATGTAGGGGTTGGCTCAGAAAAGGGAAATCAAAGTAGTACATCAGAATTCCGGTTCCTGCTTCAAGAATGATACAGTAAATCACTAATTTAATTTTGTGATATCCTAATGATTTTGATCGGTTTAGATGCCACAAATACCCATTTAAAGCTAAGACCAAAATAGAAGTAGATCGGTGGATATAAAAATTTAAATCGGGGGAAGCGAGCCAAAGCGCTTTTTGGTAGCCTATGAGTTTTGTTTGCTCATCGACAAACTGCCGAACTTGAGTTCCTAATATGATTTGAACTAATGACACTACAAGTGTTAAAACTAAAATATTAAAAAAACGACTTTGATATATCTGAGTTTTATAATTGCTTTTTGATGCAAATATGAGATACAAAATAAACGCCACGATGAGCAATGCCATCACCATGTGAATCGTAATTTTATAAGGCGCTAGATTTGAGTCTACCACCGTTTTTCCAAGCCAGGCTTGAAAGCCCATCCCAAATAGGGTGAGAATGGATACGATCGGAATCCATTTATTTTTTTTCCAAAACCAAAACGATAAGACTGTAAAAATTAAAATGGGAATTCCAGATACAACTCCAACCAGACGATTGATAAATTCTACCCAAGTATGCACGGGGTCATAGGTGGTGTAATCGTGTTTGCTATAGGTCTCCCAATTAGTGGTGTCAAGGGTGTCACTAGAAATAAAATCAGTTTTGGCAACCAAAAACGCTTCCTGATCTATAAGAATCATCATGCCTTGTTTGTACGCATGGTTGGGTTCAAAATCTAACTGCTTGCTGTCGGTTGGTGGGACATAATATCCAAAACATTTTGGCCAATCTGGACAGCCCATTCCGGAGCCGGTCATGCGGACGATAGCCCCCGCAACAATAACGAAGTAGATGAGTACTAACGCAATTTTTGAGATTGTTCTAAATTTATTTTTCATCGGCAATTTTTAATCCTAAATCAGTTCCTTTTTTCAACATCAATTCAAAGGCTTTTTGAGGTTCATTTGGAATGACACCGTCCAAAATAGCTTCTTTGATAAATTCTTTAATGACTCCAATCTCCCTAGAAGGTCCTAAGTTAAAGGTCTTCATAATTGTTTCACCCGAAATTGGTGGTTGGAAGTCCCGCAGTCGGTCGCGTTCTTCCACCTCCACAATTTTTTCACGAACAAGTTTAAAATTATGGTGATATTTCTTGAATTTATAAGGGTTTTTGGTGGTGATGTCTGCTTCACAAAGCGTCATTAAATCTTCTGCAAATTCTCCAGCATCAAAAACCAAACGTCTCACAGCAGAGTCTGTAATATTTTCTTGTGCCAATACAATCGGTCGCGAACTCATAAAAACGAGTTTTTGAACGTATTTCATTTTATCATTTAAAGGCATTTTTAAACGCTTAAATAAAAAATAAACCATTTTTGAGCCCTTCAGTTCATGTCCATGAAAGGTCCAACCGACTTTTTTGCTAAATCGCTTTGTCGGCGCTTTTCCAATATCGTGTAGCAGTGCCGCCCAGCGCAGCCATACATTGTCTGTATGAGGGCAAATATTATCAACCACTTCGAGGGTATGATAAAAATTATCTTTATGCTTTTGTCCTTCCAGTTCATCGACCCCTTTCAAATCGGTCAATTCAGGTAAGATGCGTTCCAATAAGCCTGTTTTTTCAAGCAATAGAAACCCAATAGATGGTTTTTTACTTTCTAATATTTTTTGAAGCTCCACGTTGATGCGCTCCTTTGTAATAATTTCGATGCGTTGCGACTGTTCTTTGATTGCCTTAAAGGAAGTGACTTCAATCTCAAAATCGAGTTGAGTTGCAAAACGAATGGCTCTCAGCATACGTAAAGGATCATCGCTATAGGTAATTACAGGGTCTAAAGGGGTTTTGATGCGTTTTTCAGACAAATCCTTCCGTCCATCAAAAGGATCTAAGAGCGTTCCGTAAGTCGCAGTATTTAAGCTAATTGCCATCGCATTGATTGTGAAATCTCTGCGGTTTTGATCTTCTTCTAAAGTGCCATCTTCTACAATGGGGTTCCTACTGTCTTCGTTATAAGATTCTTTTCGAGCGCCTACAAATTCCAGTTCAACGCCTTCATAATTAATCATGGCCGTGCCATAGGTTTTAAAGATTTGAACTTTAGGATTATTAGGAAGGTTTTTTGCAACTCGTTTTGCAAGTGCGATGCCGCTTCCAATCGCCACAATATCAATGTCTTTTTTATGTCCGCGTCCTAAAACAAAATCACGTACAAATCCCCCAATCACGTAGCAATCGACGCCTAAATCGTCTGCGGATTTTGAGATCACCTGAAAAATAGGGGCGGACACTGCCTGTTTGTAATTCATGTGTTGAGTGGTTTCCAAAGGTTCAATAACTTATTTTCTAATCACTTTTACTTCGCCGTTGTTACTCAGTTTTATAATTGAAGACGGTTTTGAAGCGTTTTTTGTGCGCTCCAAATTTACGACATAGTCCACACCTTTTAAAATATAGTCTTCAATTTCTTGAAAGGATTTTGGGGTGGGGTTTCCAGAAATATTGGCAGAGGTAGATACAATCGGTTTTTTAAATCGTTTGAGCAAATCGGCACAAAACCCTTCTTTTACCATCCGAATGGCCAAGGTGTTGTCTGGTGCAATAAGGTTCTCTGTGACTCGTAAAGGTTTGTCATAAATGATGGTGGTTGGTGCGGTCGCATATTCTAAAATGCTGTAAGCAGCTTCCGGAATATCTTCAATGTGATAATTTAACATATTAAAATCACTGACCAAGCAAATCATGGTTTTTTGATCTTCACGATTTTTGAGCTTATATAACTTTTCGACCGCAGCAAAATTAGTCGCATCACAGCCTAATCCCCAAACCGTATCGGTAGGGTAAAGGATGATTCCGCCTTGTTTGAGCGTTTTAATGGTGTTGTTTAATTCAAGAGATTCCATAAAAGGAGACGTTTGTTTTTGGCTTTGTTAGAATGCGTTTTTACAGTCTAAAAATGATTTTATACATCAAATAAATGTTTTGTAAATTTACATCAAATTTTTAAAATAAGAGACTTTTAAAAAGCACCACATTATTCCAATCAATCACATGAAAATTGTCAATATAGTCATTCCGATATACAAAACAAATTTAGACGATTTTGAGGTAAAATCTTTGAAACAATTTCTGCTGGTGTTGGGAAATTACCCCACAACATTGGTGATTCCAGAACACTTAGAAGTGTCTGAATTTCTAAAAACATACCAGTTAGAGCAGTGCACTATTGAACGTTTTGATAACGCCTATTTTTCTTCAGTTTTTGGGTACAATAAACTCATGTTGATGGAAGCGTTTTATGCGCGTTTTGAAGCCTATAAATATATTTTAATTTATCAACTTGATGCCTATGTTTTTAGAGATGAACTGTTAGATTGGTGTTCTAAAGACTACGATTACATTGGCGCCCCGTGGATTGCAACCCCCAATAAAGGGTTCAAAAAACTAGTGTCATTTTTTGATTCTAAGAAAAAGAAAGCGCGTTCTAGTATATTTTATAAGGTTGGTAATGGCGGTTTTTCATTACGAAAAGTAAGGTCACACATTGCTAATTCAAAGAAAATGAAGTCGGTAATAGAACAGAATTTAAAACGATCAAAGGACGATTTTAGAATTATGGAAGATGTCTTTTGGTCCTCAATTCCTGAACAGGACCCTCGTTTTTTAATTCCGGATTATAAAGAAGGCTTGCGATTTGCTTTTGACCGAAAACCAGATCTTGCTTTCAAGTTAAATAACAACAAACTGCCGTTTGGATGTCACGGATTTGAAAAGCCAAAAGTGAAAGCTTTTTGGGAGCAGATGATGTCCTAGTCTTTTAATTGCTAGCAGCTTTCCAATGGCCTCTTAACTTGGAATACTTTAGATATGTAACTCTAAATGTTTGTTTGCAAATTCGCCAGCCATTCACGCCGTCCAAAATACCCAATCTTAAAAAATAGGCTTTAAAAAAGGCCCATGAGGGTCTCACTATCAATTTAAAAAGCGAAGCTTTGATTCCTAATTCAAAATAGGCATTTGCTGCAATGCTAGAAAAATTTTCAACTTTTTGTTTGTGTTCGTCGTAGTCTCTGTAAATCCAATGTAAAAGATCGCCTTTTAGATGTCCGCTTTTAATAGTGGGTTTTAATTTGTAAGAATCGTGCGGATTGATGCCTTTCCATTCTCCATGGTCTTTTTTGAAAAGTCTTAATTTTTTATCCGGATACCAATCTGAAAAGTGGATCCACTGACCACAATAATTATTTTTACGATTGGAGTAATAGCCGTCAAATTTCCAGTTTTTCTTCACCTCCAAAATGGACTTTTTTAAGGCCTCCGAAAGTGCTTCATCACCATCCAAAGACAAAATATAATCGAAGTTTGCTTGTTCAACTGCAAAGTTTTTTTGCTCTTTATAGCCCAAAAATTCTTGAGGGATAAAACGGACCTTAAATTTTTCGCAAATGGCTTTAGTTTTATCAGTTGAGTAGGAGTCTACCACCACAATCTCATCAACAATACCCACTAAAGATGCCAAGCATTTTTCTAAATGCTCTTCTTCATTATAGGTGATAATTACGCCTGAAATTTTAATCATAGTTTAGTTGAAACGCTAGTGGTTAGTTATCTGAAAAACTTACACAAAATTAAGCTTTTTATAGAACTATTTAGTAAGACATTGTTTGATTTTTTTAGTTACAATAGAAGATAAATTAAATTAATCAATCCTAAGTTCAAATATTGATTCTTCATAAACTTAATAAATGTTGTAATATTGCCGAATGAAGATTATCCTCGCAAAAAATTACATTCAATTTCAAGCAAAATTAACGGCTCATATAGATTCTTTTAAGACCTCAGGAGTCCAATTTGGAGAAGCTGGTAGGAATACTATCAAACTATTTGACTTAGATGGGGAGCAGATTAATATCAAATCGTTTAAAGTTCCTAACTTCATCAATCAAGTGGTGTATAATTTCTTTAGAAAAAGTAAGGCACAGCGCTCTTTTGAATATGCGACTAAATTATTGAATTTAGGCATTGGGACGCCGACGCCAATCGCATTCTGTGAACGCCCCTCCATTTTTTTATTCAAAAGCAGTTACTACATTAGCCAGCATTTAAACTGTGATTTAACCTATCGAGAGCTCACAACGAACCTTGATTACCCAGACTCTGATTCGATCATTCGTGCGTTTACAAGATTTACATACGACTTGCATCAGAAAGGCGTTAATTTCTTAGATCATTCGCCGGGAAATACATTGATAACTAAAACGGGCGATTCATATCACTTTTCAATTGTTGATTTAAATAGGATGAAATTTGGTGAGATGGATTTTAATACCAGAATCAAAAACTTCGCAAAATTAACGATCCATAAATCGATCATTGAAATAATGAGTGATGAATATGCGAAATGCTCCAATGCTGATTTTGATACAATTTTTAAATTAATGTGGAAAAACACCGAGAGTTTTCAGATGAAAAGTAAACAGAAATCAATGCTAAAGAAAAAACTAAAATTCTGGAGAACCTAATTACTTAGTATCTCAATTGAAAGTAGTTAAAAATTGAGTTAAAACTGGCTTTATATCTTCAGGATTAAAGTTTTTGTAAAGCTTTTGCTCGTCTTTTTTTAAATCTTTAATAGTCTTATTTTTGAATAATTCTGGTTTAAAATCGTTTAGATGAACAGACACATTTTGATTGTTTTCAAACAAACTCCAAGTAGCTTTATCGATCCAGGGAGAAAATATTGAAAATGTGGGAGTATTTAATGCTTTTGCCATATTAATTGCGCCACCTTCGTTGCCAATTAATGCAGTACAATGGTGAGTCAATCCAAAAAAATCACGTAAACTTTTTCCAAATAGATCTAAATAAATACGATTTTTTGTTGCTCTATTACATAGATTATAAACTAGCTTTACGTCTTCAATTTGGTTAGAGGTATAATTAAATAAAAGTTGGCCGTTAGTTTCTGCAACAATACATTCTAAAAGGGTGGCCATAGACTTAAAAGGATATGTTTTGTTTTTAGAGCTGCCTAAAATACTAATCATATAAATTGGGACATTAAAATCTATATTATAGCTTTCTAAAAGACTTTTACCAGTATTAATTTCTTCTGAGGTTAAATAGATCTTAGGGATGGCTTTTTCTTCGTTGATTCCAAGTGGTTTAAGTAATGATAGTCGATTTTTTATAGCTAAATCTTTAACACCAAAAGTAGCGTTAATACGTTTAATGTTATTAGTGTAAATCCATTTAGTATACCATTTTTTATAGGAAATTTTTTTGTCAGCCTTAGAATAATAAGTGAGTATATTACTAGATATTTTTGAGTAAACATCTATAACTATATTATATTTATTTAGAGCGATTCGCTTTGCTAAATTAAAGAGTGCTTTTTGACTCTCTTGCTCGGTTTTAGAAAACAAAATTACATGGTCAATAAAAGGGTTATTTTCTATAACAGGAGCCGTATGAGAACTAACTAAATAATCTAAAGTAGCTTCAGGATAGGTTTTACGTAATGTTTCAAACAATATTGAACTTGTAAGTACATCACCAATCATTTTATTTTGAATGATTAATATCTTCATAATATCTATAAATTATGTATACCCAAGACACTACATGTTTTTTTAAGCAGATTCATTTAGTATTATTTAATTAAAAGCGTGTTGTTAATAAAGTTATTATTAAAGGTTTGTAAAAATGCTTTAATTTTTTGTTCCAATTCGAACCGTTTAATATCGCTTATTGTGTGTTTTAGGTCTTTAATTTCTAACTTATTTGTGGTGTCATAGATTTCTATAATTTTGTTCCCATCAAAAATAAAGTAATAATTATCAATTATAACTTGATAGTTATTGTTTACCAAATTTACGATCAAATTAGTTTCATTTTTGTAGCTGTTACCAAAACTAAAAAAAGGCTCTGGATAGTCCAAATAATCAAGAACGCTGGGAATGATATCAATTTGTTGAATGTTTTTAGGGTTGATCTCAGGCGTGTGGTTGCTAGGGTCAAAGATTATTATAGGAATAGAATAGTTTTCCATCGGTGGCTGGTTGTGTTTTTTTGCTAACATTGAACAATGATCTGCCGTAATTACAAAAACAGTATTTGGATACCATTCTTGGGTTTTTGCATATTCAAAGTATTTTTTGATGGCGTAATCTGTATAGCCTACCGATTCATGAAATATCGATTTGGAGTCTCCAAAGGTTCCTTTATATCGATTTGGAATGACGAAAGGCATATGCGATGATATCGTAAAAATGGATGCTAAAAACGGAGTTTTCATACGCCCAGTTTGCTCCCCAAAGAATTTTAAAAACTCTTCATCAAAAATCCCCCATTTACCATCTTCATGCCCTGATTTTGGATATTCATCTTTTCCATAATAAGAATCAAATCCAGCTACTTTTGCATACTGATCAAAATTTTGACTTCCGTTAAAAGCGCCATGAAAAAAAGCCGTTTCATAGCCTTGTTTTGTCAAAATTTTCGGTAGACTTTCAATGTCATTGAAGGCATAAGTTGAATTAATAAACGATTCACCAAAAATACTTGGAACTCCTGTTAATATTGACGGAAGAGCCTCGCTAGATAATCGGCCATTTGCATAGCCATTAGGGAAATAGATCGACTGTGATATGAGGGAATCTAAAAAGGGTGTATTGCCCACTTCTGTGGACGAATAACTGATGTTTTCATCTCCAAAACTTTCAGCAATAATAATGACGATATTTTTTTTAGTCATTATTTTGCCTTCATTATAATGTTTTATAGGACTATAAATCTCTTGTATTTCATGGTCCTCGAAGTGATTTAAAATCGCAAGTTGTTCCTTATCTTTTAATGTTTTCATGATGCAGAAGGGCGTATTCAATACAATAACATTTGAATTAATATTGGAGTATTTAACAGCATCAATTCTGCTCAATGGTTTTTTCTGTATTCCACCTCTACCGATAACCAAACTCAGTCCAAGAACCAGTAGAAACCCCAAAATAGTATAGACAGGCTTCTTGGTTTGTTTGTTTGTATTTTGACTCTTAAAATTTGGAATGAATTTCCAGAAAAAAGTAATAAACACTAGAAACGAAAGCGCTACATACCAATATTGAGATACATAGGAGGGAATCAGCCCCATAATTTCGGTTTCCATGCCTTTGGCTGTGATCAAATCAAAGGTACTTCGTCTTCCAGTAAATTCGAAATAAACGAGGTCGATAAAGTTGGTTCCTAAAAACACAGTATTGGTTATGAAAAACACCAGTTTTAAAATTTTCTGGTATGTCACTCCATTTTTAAAACTTCCCGGAATTGAGTGGCCAATTATGATTAAAATATTTGAGTAAATGATCACGGATAGATCAAATCGAATGCCCCCTAAGAAGCTAATTAGATTAATTTCATCAAACGTGCTGTAGTGAGCTAGCACAAAAAGAATTCTACAGACACTATAAAATAACGTCACATATAAAATCCGTTTCGCTAAAGTTTTTAAATTTTCCACATAATTGTTCATAAGCTTATACTGCTACATTATGCGTTCGCAAGGCATCGTTTAAAGACGTTTTTTTGTTGGTACTTTCTTTTCGTTTTCCAATAATCAGGGCACAAGGCACATTGTAGTTTCCAGATGGAAATTCTTTTACATAACTTCCAGGAATCACTACCGAACGTGCAGGGACGAGTCCTTTATATTCTTTTGGTTCATCGCCAGTCACATCAATAATTTTGGTACTCATTGTTAAGACCACACCAGCCCCTAGGACGGCTTCGGTTTCAACTCGAACGCCTTCCACCACAATACAACGGGATCCAATAAAAGCATTGTCTTCAATAATTACTGGAGCCGCTTGAAGTGGTTCTAAGACCCCTCCAATACCAACGCCACCAGAAAGGTGTACATTTTTACCAATTTGTGCGCAACTTCCTACCGTTGCCCAAGTATCCACCATCGTACCTTCATCGACATACGCTCCAATATTCACATAACTGGGCATCAAAATAGTGCCTTTTGAAATATAGGCGCCATGACGTGCAACTGCATGGGGTACCACTCGAATGCCTTTTTCGGCATAGCCTGTTTTTAAGGGAATTTTATCGTGAAACTCAAACGGGCCCACTTCAATGGTTTCCATGGTTTGAATCGGGAAATACATTACAACTGCTTTTTTTACCCACTCATTCACTTGCCATCCTTCTGTGGTGGGTTCTGCGACTCTAAGGTCTCCTTTGTCTAATAAATCAACAATGGTTCTAATCGCATCTTGAGTTGTGGTTTCGTCTAAGAGAGCTCGATCGTCCCAAGCTGCTTCAATAAGTGGTCGTAAGTTGTTCATCGTGTATTTTTTCAACAAATATAAGCTTAATAAAAAATAAAATATAACCGGATGTGCATTTCGAACGAAATTTGTTAATTTGAATGAATTTCGCATTCTTTTTATTAAAAACAAAACCGATATTGATTTTCCATTGAATGATTCAAAACAGAGTTCGATATAAAACTGTATTTTTGCGTTCTATGGGACGTCTTTTAGCAATTGATTATGGGAGTAAACGTACGGGAATCGCCGTCACGGATGAGATGCAAATTATTGCATCGGGCTTAACAACGGTCGAAACAAAAACACTGATACCGTTTTTAAAAACCTATTGCGAGAAAGAATCTGTTGAATTATTTCTTATTGGATTGCCAAAACAAATGAATAATGAGCTTTCGGAAAGTGAGTCTTTAATCTTGAAATTTATTCAAACTTTAAAAAAACAAATCCCACAGATCCCAATCGTACGTGTCGATGAACGCTTCACGTCTAAGATGGCCTTTCAGACGATGATTGATAGTGGTCTCAATAAAAAACAACGAAAAAACAAGGCACTGGTCGATGAAATTAGTGCGACCCTTATTCTGCAATCCTATCTTCATAATAAATAAGTCTAGAAGTATTATTTTTTACACCCAAAAATTGTATTTTTGAGCCCTTATAATTAGTCGTATGATTTTACCAATTGTGGCTTACGGAGATCCAGTTCTTAAAAAAAGAGCGATTGAAATTACGCCAGAACATCCAAATTTAGAGCAAATTATTGCCAATATGTACGAGTCTATGTACGGCGCTTTTGGCGTTGGATTAGCAGCACCACAGATTGGGCTTTCCATTCGGTTGTTTTTGGTAGACACGGCTCCTTTTTCGGATGATGAGAGTTATTCTGTTGAAGAGCAAGCCCAATTAAATTCCTTTAAACGGACGTTTATCAACCCTAAAATGCTCGATGAATCAGGTGAGGAGTGGAGTTTTAACGAAGGCTGTTTGAGTATCCCCAACGTTCGTGAAGAGGTGTTGAGAAAGCCGACCATTAAAATCGAATATCAAGATGAGGATTTTAAAACCCATGTCGAAGAATTTGAAGGTTTAATCGCTCGAGTGATTCAGCATGAGTATGATCATATCGAAGGGATTTTGTTTACGGACAAAGTATCGTCCTTAAAAAAACGCTTATTAAAAGGAAAACTGAGTAATATTTCAAAAGGAAAAACGAGTGTGGATTATCGCATGCGATTTCCAAATAGTTCAAAAAAACGTTCATAAATCAATCTTAAACTTAATTAATGGAATTAGATAAAATTTTAGCCATCTCAAAAAAACCGGGCTTATTCAAATTAATCACCCAATCGCGTGGCGGATTTATTGCAGAATCCCTCATCGATCAAAAACGGCTATCCGTCAGTATTAGTAACAATGTAAGTGTATTAAGCGAAATCGCGATTTATACGCTCAACGAAGAATTGCCGTTGAAAGATGTTTTTTCAAAGATTTTTGAAAAAGAAAAGGGCCAAGATACAAGCACGAGTCCCAAAGCATCTAAAGACGATTTAGAAGCCTATTTTTTCTCGGTTCTCCCTGATTATGATGAAGATCGGGTGTATCCGAGTGATATTAAAAAAGTTTTAAATTGGTATAATTTACTAAATAAACACAAGCTGTTAGATTTTAAAACGGAGGCTTCTAGTACAGAAGAGGAAGAATAAAAAAAAAGCAGCGATTCGCTGCTTTTTTTAACACTATATTTTAAATGTTTGCACACTTAACAAAAGAATTCAACTACAACTGGAAGTTAGCCGCACCTGTCATTATGGGCATGTTGGGGCATACTTTTGTGGGATTCGTTGATAATATTATGGTGGGCCAATTGGGATCGGCCGCCTTGGCTGCGGTGTCTCTAGGGAATAGTTTTTTCTTTGTTGCCATGTCACTCGGAATCGGGTTTTCAACGGCGATTACGCCATTGGTTGCAGAAGCAGATTCCGAAAATAATTTCAAAAAAGGAAAGTCCGCATTTAAGCATGGCTTATTTTTATGTACGCTATTAAGTCTGTTGTTGTATGCCATGATTCTATTGGCAAAACCACTTATGAAATTGATGGATCAACCCGAAGAAGTGGTGGTTTTGGCGATGCCATATTTAAATATTATTGCCATTTCGTTGATTCCGCTTATTATTTTTCAAGGATTTAAGCAATTTAGTGATGGATTGTCGTTGACCAAACACGCCATGTATGCGACTCTATTTGCCAATATTTTAAATGTTGGGTTTAATTATTTATTGATTTTTGGAAAATTTGGATTTCCTGAAATGGGCATCGTTGGGGCTGGGATTGGGACTCTAATTTCTCGTGTAGCAATGATTGTTCTGATTTGGGTTTTACTTAAAAACGATCCAAAAACAAAGGCTTTTGTAAGTCAGATCAAGCTATTTGTTTTGGAAAATTCAATGCTAAAAAAAATATTGAACCTCGGCTTGCCAAGTGCCATGCAAATGTTTTTTGAAGTCGCTATTTTTACAGCGGCCATTTGGTTGAGTGGTTTGTTGGGGAAAAATGCCCAAGCCGCCAATCAAATCGCCCTCAATTTATCGTCCATGACCTTTATGATTGCGATGGGATTGAGTGTCACTGCGATGATTCGTGTTGGGAATCAAAAAGGATTGAAAAAATATGTAGAGCTTCAGCGGATTGCAAAATCAATATTTCTAATGGGAATTATATTTGCCTCTATTTTCGCAACCTTATTTTTAATTTTCCACGACGTATTTCCAACTTTGTATCTGGATTTAGACGATGTAAATAACTATTTAGACAACCAAGAAGTGGTTGCAATCGCCTCCAAATTACTGTTGGTGGCGGCGCTTTTTCAGATTAGTGACAGCATTCAAGTGGTGTTTTTGGGGGCCTTAAGAGGGTTACAGGATGTTAAAATCCCAACCTTGATTACCTTTGTTTCCTACTGGGTGATTGGGTTTCCAACAAGCTATTTCCTTGGAAAGGCCGAAGTTTATGGCAGTACAGGCATCTGGATCGGACTCTTAGTCGGATTAGGGTCGGCTTCTATTTTTTTATATCTTAGATTTATTTTTCTAACCAATCGTTTGATTCAAACGCATAATATGAAGTAACTATGGAATTACCAAAATTCATCCTCGGAGATAATACCAAATTTCCAAACGCTATCTACGTCATTCATACGGAGTTTCCACGGTTTATCATCAACTTAGAAACCGATGAGGTGGAGTGGTTAGAGGAATTTGATACCCAAGATGAAGAAGAATTACTTTCGGAAACCGAAACAGCCATTGAAGAAGCTTCTGCTTTTTATGACAGTGAAGTCACCACTTACGATACTTAGAAATGATAGAACAACTTTTAGAACTCGACACCTCCATTTTTTTATACCTAAATAATCTAGGAACCCCCTCATGGGATGGGTTTTGGAACCTGATCACCAACAAACGAACGTTCATCCCGTTGTACATCGTTTTGCTGTATTTGATGTCAAAATCAATGCCTAAAAAACAAATTGTGATTCTCGTACTCACCATTGCTGGCATGATTTTGTTTACGGATCAAATCACAAACTTTTTTAAATTCACTTTTGAGCGGCTCCGTCCTTGTGCACAAGAAGGGGTTTTAGAATACATACGACAAAGCGACTGTTGGGGGTATGGGTTCTTTTCTGGACATTCCTCCAATTCTATGGCTACCGCAATTTTTACAGGCTTAATGCTACGCCCTGTTTATAAGAACTTAATTTATTTTATGATTATCTGGAGTTTGGTCGTGGCTTACAGTCGGATTTACTTAGGACTTCATTATCCGTTAGATATTATTTGTGGTCTGACTTTCGGAGTCCTGGCTGGGACCCTGTTTTTTACCATTTTTAAGCGGTTAAGTGCGCGTTTTGTGCAAATTGAGTAGGTATTCAGCAGCGGCAAAGGGCGAGCGCTTATTGGCCGCTATCAATGCCATTTGAGTTTTTAATTCTTTGGCGATCACTTCATCCTGAAAAAACTGATCTTTTAATTGGTTTTCAATCGATTGTAGCAACCAAAATGTGTTTTGTTCCTGCCGTTTTTTGGTGAAATACCCTTTTTTATTGGCCTGATCGATATAGTCAGAAATTAAAGTCCATGCGCCATCAATCCCTTTGTTTTCGAGTGCACTACACAACACTACTTTTGGAGTCCAATTGGACGCTTTCGCAGGGTAGAGGTGAAGGGCCCGATTAAATTCTACCTTTGCTAATTTAGCTGCTGTTAGATTGTTTCCATCAGCTTTGTTGATGATAATGGCATCGGCCATTTCTATAATTCCGCGTTTAATCCCTTGCAGTTCATCGCCAGCCCCGGCCAATTTGAGGAGTAGGAAAAAATCAACCATGCTATGAACGGCGGTTTCACTTTGTCCAACCCCCACGGTTTCAATCAGAATTACATCGTAGCCGGCAGCTTCACAGAGGGTGATGGCTTCTCGGGTGTGTCGTGCCACCCCACCCAACGCATCGCCAGCGGCGGAAGGGCGAATAAATGCCTTTGGATTTTTAACTAGCGCATCCATGCGGGTTTTATCTCCTAAAATACTTCCCTTACTAAGCGTGCTCGTTGGGTCCACGGCCAAGACAGCAACCTGAGACCCCAGTTCTGTTAAATACGTGCCTAACGCTTCTATAAAGGTGCTTTTTCCAACCCCAGGCACGCCTGTGATTCCAATTCTAATGGACGGTTTTTGGTGTTCTAAGCAACTTTGAATCAGGGTATGGGCTTTTTCTTTATGGGTTGGGCTGTGACTTTCAATTAAAGTGATCCCTTGACTTAAAGCCGCCGTATTTCTGTTTAAAATTTTCTCCAGTAGCGTTGCCGCAGAGGGTTGCTCTAGGCGTTTCTTTTTGAGCTGTAAGATTGCATCCTTACTCGTGGCTTCTTGATTTGAAACCCCTTCATTTTCTCGAAGTGCACTTTTTGTTGGTTGCTTTTTTTTCACGTTTCTAATATTGCCCCTAAATTAATCTAATTTTTTATATTAGGATTGTTTTTTTGATTGTCCGTATCTTTAGGATGAATTTAAACCCATGGATTTTAAAACGTTTTTATTTGAGTGGTCACCAAATCCCATTAAAGTCATTGCGCCAGCTCTTGATTTTAGTGCCTATGTTTTTATGGACTTATCGAAAGATAATTCTGCGCTTCAACGCTTTGATCACAGCAGTTCAGAAGCGTGGACCCACTATATCAATGGGTACCTTCAAAGTCGAAATAAATCCATTGCCTATGGGGGGTATTTAGAAGTACGATCGCTCTACACGAGAAGCGACCATTTTAGCACCAAAAGCGCCTCCGATTCACGAAACATCCATTTGGGTGTTGACTTGTGGTGTGCTGCTGAAACGCCCGTCCTCGCGGCCTTTGAGGGGGTAGTGCATAGCTTTCAAGATAACACCAATTATGGCGATTATGGCCCGACCATTATTCTAAAACATTGCATTGAGACTGTGGAGTTTTACACGCTTTACGGGCATTTAAACAGGTCTTCAATTAAAACTTTACATAAAAACGACCAAATATCTAAAGGACAGGTCATTGGGTGGATCGGAAGATCGGAAGTAAATGGGGATTACGCACCGCATTTACACTTTCAAATCATCAAAAATATCGAATCCTATGAAGGCGATTATCCAGGGGTGTCTTCTCAAAATGATTTAGCATTTTACCGTGCAAATTGTCCCGATCCCAATTTGATTTTAAAGTTGTATTAGCAACAATTTCCGCCTGGAGCACACTGTGGTTCTGCATTCAAATCCGAGAGTTTGACCTTTGGTTTTTCTGGAATTCCACAGTTGTCTTTTGCTAAACAATCGGTTTGTTGGGTGGTGAGTAAAAAGTGTTTTCCATCAAAATCAAGTCCGAATTTACCAATGGTCTCTGCTTGATATTCGACTTCAACCTCTAAGTCTTCGATGTTTAAGATTTTTTCAGAAAGCGCAATAATACTCAATAGTTTTCCAGGGTGCAATCGGTGGTCATAGTCGTCTGAATCCCAAAGTTGAAAATTGACTTTGGTCTCGTTTCGGACGGTGCCTCCACAATCGATGAATTGTTTGTTTATTTTTCCAACTTCCGTCACATGAAAGTGCGTAGGCACCAACGTTCCATTGGGCAATTGAAACCCAATGGTTTCTGATTTTTTTAACACGTGTTTGATTTCTGATAATTTCATAGGGCAGTTTTAAATTGAATACAAAGATAGTTTTTTTGATTTTATCGGCTGCTTTGATTTAGGTGAAGTGAATGTGAATTTATGCTAATTGCTTTCAAAATTGTATTTTTACGTGAGGATTCACAAG